>CAZNGY010000003.1:0-101739 GCA_964572955.1 uncultured Lachnoclostridium sp. | reverse complement strand
GTTATCGAAGCTAATCAGGGAGAGTCTATGGCAGAAGCTGAAGAAGCTGAGGTTGAGGAGCAGACAGAAGAATAATCTAGATATATTCGGAGGATTTATATATGGCTAATATTACAGCAGGTATGGTAAAAGAACTGCGTGAAATGACAGGCGCAGGCATGATGGATTGCAAGAAAGCTCTTACAGCTACAGATGGTGATATGGAAGCATCTGTAACATGGCTTAGAGAAAATGGTCTTGCAAAGGCAGCAAAGAAGGAAAACAGAATTGCTGCAGAAGGTATCTGTGCAACATATATTACAGATGATTACAAGATTGCATCTATGGTGGAGGTTAACTCGGAGACAGATTTTGTTGCTAAAAACGAAAAGTTCCAGAGTTATGTTGCTAAAGTTGCTAAGCAGGCTTCTGAGACAAACGCAGCAGATATTGATGCATTCCTTGCTGAACCTTGGTGTGATGATGCATCAATAACAGTTAAAGAAAGTCTTGCAAATCTTGTCGCAGTAATTGGTGAGAAACTTTCAATCCGTAGATTTGCGACAGTTAAACCTGAAAATGGTTTTGTTGTTTCTTATATACACAATGGAGGAAAGCTTGGAATTCTTGTTGAAATGACAGGTGAGGCTAATGAAGCAAATATAGAATGTGCAAAGAATGTTGCAATGCAGGTTTGTGCAATGAAACCATCATTTGTTTCAAAGGAAGATGTTCCGGCTGAGTTCATCGAATCAGAAACAGAGATAATCACGAAAGAAGCTCTTAAGGAGAATGCAGAAAGCAAGAATCCTAAGCCTGAAAACATTGTTATTGACAGAATGGTTCCAGGTCGTCTTGCTAAAGAACTTAAAGAAATGTGTCTTGTTGATCAGGCATATGTCAAGGCTTCTGACGGAAAGCAGTCTGTTGCTCAGTATGTTGCTTCTGTATCTAAGGATCTTGCAATCAAATCATTTGTTCGTTTTGAAACAGGTGAGGGTATTGAAAAAAGAGAAGACGATTTTGCTGAAGAAGTAGCAAAGCAGATGGGAATGTAATTTAAATTTTGAAAGCTGAAAACCGCGTGGTTTTCAGCTTTTTTTAAAATCAAAAAAGAACACTTGTTCGAAGAGGGAAATAGTGATATAATGCAAATAAACAGGTTGATGTTATCCTGAATTTTATGTCGTTGGAGGAGTAATGAACAGAGAAAAAACATATCTGGCAATTGATCTAAAGTCATTTTTTGCTTCTGTTGAATGTGTTGATTTAAATTTAAACCCTCTTGATACCAATCTTGTTGTTGCAGATGAGTCCAGAACATCAAAAACAATTTGTCTTGCTGTTTCTCCATCTTTAAAAAAACATGGCATTTCAGGAAGAGCCCGTCTGTTTGAAGTTATAAAACGTATCGAAGAGGTAAATTCAGAAAGACTTACAAATGCACCGAATGGAAAATTTCTTTCAGAATCATATATCGCTTCGGAAATTGATATTCATCCTGAAATGAAAATTTCATATATCATTGCATCACCCCATATGTATAGATATATGCAGGTAAGCTCACAAATATATTCAATATACCTTAAATATATCTCGCCGGACGATATTTGCGTTTATTCTATTGATGAAGTATTTATGGACGTAACGGGATATCTTGAAACTTATGGCATTACTGCAAGGGAATTAGCAATAAAAATTGTAAGAGAGATTTTTTCAATTACAGGTATAACCGCCACTGTAGGGATTGGTACTAATTTATATTTATGTAAGGTGGCTATGGATATTGTTGCTAAACATATAGATGCTGATGAGTATGGCGTAAGAATTGCATGTTTGAATGAAATGAAATATCGTCAGATACTTTGGAACCACAAACCGCTTACAGATTTTTGGAGAGTTGGGAAAGGTTATGCCAAAAAGCTTATAGAACATGGAATGTTTACAATGGGAGATGTAGCCAGATGTTCAATTGGAAAAATAAACGATTATCATAATGAGGAACTCTTGTATAAACTTTTTGGAATAAATGCTGAACTGTTAATTGACCACGCTTGGGGATATGAGCCTTGCACAATTGAAGATATAAAATCTTATACTCCTGAAGCTAAAAGTTTAAGCACCGGACAGGTTCTGAGTGAACCATATGATTATGAAAAAGGGAGAATTATAGTTCAGGAAATGGCCGACAGTCAATCACTGGCTTTAGTGGATAAGGGACTGTTGACAAATCAGGTTGTACTGACTGTGGGATATGATGTTGCTACTTTTAACAGAATATGTGAGTCCGAAAATATAGAGTTGAGTAAGGACAGGTATGGCAGAACAGTACCGAAACATGCTCATGGATGTGAAAATCTTCTTCAATTTACTTCTTCATCAAAGTCGATTTCCGATGCAGCTCTCAGGATATTTGACAGGGAAGTGGCTCCTAATTATCTTATACGACGTATTACAATTGCTGTTACTAATTTAATTGAAGAAAGTAAATTGCCGGAAAAAGACAGGTTTAAACAGATTGATTTGTTTGATTTGTTGGAAGTTGACAATGAAAATGAAGGTAAGGCAGAAAAAGAGAAAAAAATACAGAACGCAATACTTGAAATTAAGAAAAAGCATGGCAATAACATGATTTTAAGAGGATTCAGCTTCAAAGAAGGTGCAACCGGCAGAGAAAGAAATAAACAAATCGGAGGTCACAAAGCCTGATGTCTGAATACGATGATATTATTGATATGCCTTATATAAAATCAAAAAATCATCCGCATATGTCAATGCATGACAGAGCAGCACAGTTTGCATCTTTTGCAGCATTGACGGGGTTTGGAGATATGGTTGATGAAACAGGAAGATATACCGAAAAATATGTACAGCCCACGGAAGAAGAACAACAGGAACTGGATACAGTTGTTAATGAAATTGTTGAATCTGGAAAGAAAAACGTCAAAATACGAATATTATATTTTTCTTCGGATGAATACAAAAATGGAGGAAAGTATGTTGAAGAAAGCCTTGTTTTAAAAAAAATAGATTGTATAAACAGAGAATTTATGATGAACGATGGAGTAAAAATAGGGTTTGACTCTATTTATAAGATAACAGTAGAAGGTTGATTTGTTGATTTTAAAAAAATATTTACATTTGCATGATATAAGTTTATGTAAATAGAAGAATCTTAAACTTGATTAAGTAATTATCATGTGTTAGAATTTATAAGAAATATATGCGAACAGGAGAATGAACATGGCTGAATACAAAAGAATACTTTTAAAGCTCAGTGGCGAGGCTATGGCTGGCGAAAAAAAAATGGGTTTTGATGAAGAAACATGTGTTTCTGTAGCAAAACAGATTAAAAAACTTGTAGAAAAAGGTGTTCAGGTAGCAATTGTAACCGGCGGTGGTAACTTCTGGAGAGGTCGTTCATCTAAAACAATAGACAGAACAAAAGCAGATTCAATTGGAATGCTTGGAACTGTAATGAATTGTGTGTATATGTCTGAAATCTGCAGATATGTGGGACTTGAAACATCAATATATACACCTTTTGTCTGCGGAAATGTTAGTGAGCTCTTTTCCAAAGATAAAGCTGTATCGGATTTAAATAAAGGAAAAGTGGTTTTTCTTGCAGGCGGAACCGGTCATCCTTTTTTCTCAACAGATACAACTACAGCTCTTAGGGCAATTGAGCTTGAATGTGAAGTTATTGTTATGGCGAGGGCTGTTGACGGAGTCTATGACAGTGATCCTAAAGTAAATTCTGAAGCAGTTAAATATGATAAAGTAAGTTATCAGGAGCTTCTTGATAAAAAGCTTTCCATACTTGATCTTACCGCGACTGTTATGTGTATGGAAAACAATGTTTCAACTCTTGTATTTTCTCTTAATGAGGAAAACGGAATAGTTAAAAACGTATCCGGAGATTTAACCGGAACAATAGTTTATTAATTAAAGGAGATTTTTTATGAACCCAATTATTGAACCATTTGAAGAAAAGATGAATAAGACAATTAATGCTCTTAATGAGGAATATAATAATATCCGTGCTGGACGTGCTAATCCACATCTTCTTGATAAGATAAAGGTTGATTATTATGGTACACCTACAAATATTCAGGGTGTTGCAAACGTAAATGTACCCGAAGCCAGAGTTATAGCAATTCAGCCATGGGAAGCAAGAATGGTAAAAGAAATTGAAAAAGCAATCATGGCATCTGATATCGGAATAACACCTTCTGATGATGGAAAAATAATCCGACTTACATTCCCTGAACTTACTGAAGAAAGACGTAAATCCCTTTCAAAGGATGTTAAAAAGAAGGGTGACGAAGCAAAAGTGGCAATCAGAAATATAAGAAGAGATGCCAATGACGCAATAAAAAAAGCCTCAAAGGCAGATGATATTTCTGAAGATGAAGTTAAGAAACTTGAAAATGATGTTCAGAAGATTACAGACAAATTTGTTGCAAAAATTGATAGTATGATTGAATCAAAATCTAAGGAAATTATGACTGTATAATCTTGTGCTGTTAATGCTGTCGGTGTAGGCTTGCATCGACAGTATTAACAGCTATTTTTTATGAAAAGGGTGAATTATGGATGAAAAATTAAACATTCCTAAACATGTTGCCATAATTATGGATGGTAATGGCCGTTGGGCAAAAAAACGTTTTCTTCCGAGAACGGCAGGTCATGTACAGGGCAGTAAGGTAGCAGAACAAATATGTGAGGATGCATATAATCTTGGTATAAAATATCTTACAATTTATGCATTTTCTACGGAAAATTGGAACAGACCTGAAAAAGAGGTTGAAACACTCATGAATCTTCTTAGAAAATACATGAGTGACAGTATAGAGCGAAGCACAAAGAATAACATGAAAGTAAGGGTTCTGGGGGATATAAGCAGACTTCCGGAAGATTTACGAACCTCTATTATAAAACTTGAGGAAGTTACATCAAAAAATACCGGATTAAATTTTAATGTTGCAATTAATTACGGTGGTCGTGATGAACTTTGCAGAGCAATGAAGAATATTGCACATGATGTGAAAGATGGTAAAGTTTCTGAAAAGGATATTAATGAAGAACTTATCAATTCATATTTAGACACAGCGGGAATGCCTTATCCGGACCTTTTAATCAGAACAAGCGGAGAGTTACGGACGTCAAATTTTCTGCCATGGCAGTTGGCATATTCTGAATTCTATTTTACAGATGTTTTGTGGCCTGATTTCAACAAAAAGGAATTGGAAAAAGCAATAGAATATTATAATAAGAGAGACAGAAGATTCGGAGGAGTAAAATGAAAACCAGAATTACAAGCGGTATAGTTTTGTTTATATTACTTGTACCTACATTTCTTATCGGAGGATATTTTACATTAACTGTATTAGCCGCCGTATCAATAATGGGAGTGTATGAATTATTAAGAGTTTTTAATTCAGAAAGAAAAACAGGTGCATATATCGAATATGTTCTATGTGTTCTTTTTTATAGTTTCATTGCTCTTGAATATGCGGATATTGTGAGCCTTGAACCATCAGAAATCATTACAATGTTTATTGTGTTAGTATTTCTTTTGGAATTGGTTCTGTTTGTATTTAAATATCCTGAAATTAAAACTGAAGAGGTGTTAATAAATGTATTTTCATTTGTTTACCTGCCTGTTCTTTTAAGTTTTATTTTTAGGATACGTTCAATGGAAGACGGCATTTATCTGGTTTGGATGACTATTATTACCTCATGGATATGTGATACCTGTGCGTATTTTTCCGGAGTGTTTTTGGGGAAACACAAAGCATTTCCGATACTCAGTCCTAAAAAAACATGGGAAGGATGTGCCGGTGGTATAGTTGGTTCAGTTATATTCTCTGTTATATTTGGTATTGTAATCAACATTTTTTCATCAATAGAATTGTCAATTCCTGCTCTGATAGCGGTAGCATTCTTAGGAAGTATTATATCAATGTTTGGAGATCTTGCGGCTTCGGCAATAAAAAGAGAGTTTGGAATTAAGGACTATAGCAACCTTATTCCCGGTCATGGTGGTATTCTTGATAGATTCGACTCCGTAATATTTGTTTCGCCGGTAATTTTCTATATGTTATTGGCGTTTATGGGCTAGTCCGTATTTCTTGAATAACTAAAACTTTGGAGGAACAATGAAAAATATTTCAATTCTTGGCTCTACGGGTTCCATAGGAACACAAACAATTGAAATTGTAAGAGAAAATCACGGCAGATTTCATATTTCATCATTAGCAGCCAACAAAAACATTGATAAAGTTGAAAAACAGGTGCGGGAATTTCATCCGGAGATGGTCTGTATTTATGAACAAGAGGCGGCGGAAGAACTAAAAATCAGGATTGCTGATACTGATACTGTTGTTGTTTCCGGTATGGATGGTTTAATAGAGTGTTCATGTCTTGAAAAAGTTGATGTTGTTTTGACTGCAGTTGTTGGAATGATAGGTATAAAACCAACAATAGCAGCAATTAATGCAGGAAAAGACATAGCTCTGGCAAATAAAGAAACATTGGTAACGGCCGGACATCTGATTATGCCTTTAATTAAAGAAAAAAAAGTTAATATTTATCCTGTCGACAGTGAACATTCAGCAATTTTCCAGTCATTACAGGGAATCAAATATAACGGAAGTATAAGTGAAGGAAACGACCAGATTAGAAAAATAATTCTTACCGCATCAGGAGGACCTTTTAGAGGAATGAACCGGGATGAGATGCGTTTGAAAACAAGATTTGATGCACTTAAACATCCTAATTGGGCAATGGGACAAAAAATAACAATTGATTCTGCAACAATGGTCAATAAAGGACTTGAAATGATGGAAGCAGGATGGCTTTTTGGTGTTGAGAGGGAGCAAATTCAGGTCGTTATTCATCCTCAAAGTATACTTCATTCTGCAATTGAATTTATTGATGGTGCAGTAATTGGTCAAATGGGACTTCCGGATATGAAGCTGCCAATATTATATGCACTCACCTATCCGGAAAGAATTGAAATGCAATCAAAAAAACTTGATTTATATGAGCTTTCAACAATGACGTTCGAAAAACCTGACAAGTTAAACTTTAAAGGACTGGCACTTGCAGAACGTGCAATGGATGAAGGTGGAAATATGCCTACTGTATATAATGCAGCAAATGAATTTCTTGTAGATAAATTTTTGCATGACAAAATCGGATTTTTAGATATAAGTGATTATATTGAAATGGCAATGGATAAAATAAACAAGTATGATTCACCAGATTTGGAAACAATTCTTGCTACAGAGAAGGAAACTTATCTATTTCTGAGCAATATACTGTCGTAAATGGAGGTTGGTGTGAGCAGGTTGGTATATATTATCATTTCATTACTTATCATTAGTGCAATAGTAGTGGCTCATGAATTTGGTCATTTTATTTTTGCTAAAATCAATGGCATAAAGGTTAATGAATTTGCTGTAGGAATGGGTCCTGTGCTGCTGTCACGTGAATATAAAGGTACAAGATTTTCAATAAAGCTGTTTCCTATAGGTGGTTCTTGTATGATGCAGGGAGAAGATACGACAGAAAATGATGAGGGTTCTTTTAATTCAAAGAATGTATGGCAGCGTATATCTGTGGTTCTTGCCGGACCGATGTTTAATTTTATTCTTGCATTTATACTGGCACTTGTAATAGTTGGCTTTATGGGATATGATCCGGCGAGAGTTGAAGAAAACGGTTTAAAAAACACTGTTGATGAAGTTCTCAAAGAGGGAGATATAATTACTTCCATAAACGGAAGTAAAATATCAGTTGGAAGGGATATCTACAATTACTTCTATTTTAATGAATTAACGGAAGAACCTCTTGATATTAATGTAATCAGAGATGGTGACGAAATATCACTTTCAGTACCTACCGTTAAAAACACAAAATATTATATGGGCATTCAATATTCATCTACTGATGCGGCAGCAGAAATAACAGTCACGGATGACTATCCTGCAGCAAAGGCAGGAATAAGAAGCGGAGATATTATAATTGGTATAAATGGTTATGAAATTGAATCAGGCGAGGAACTTGAAAAATATTTTAATAAAAATCCTTTATCCGAATCCCCTATAACAATCAAATATCTTCATAACAGTAAGACGAGTGAGACAACGCTTACACCAATATGGTCAACACAGTACTCGGTTGATTTTTATTATAATATAGGTCGTGAAAAATGCTCATCACTTGAGGTTATAAAGTATAGTTTTACAGAAGTGAATTATTGGATCAAAACAACAATAAAGAGTCTGATGTATATGCTGGGTGGTCATGTAAATTCTGATAGTGTAGGCGGAGTTGTCAGAGTTGTTGACGAAGTTAGTGAAAGTGTGGAAGAAAGTCGGGAAGTCAGTAACTCACTGGCTGCATTCAATCTTATATATTGGGCAATTGTTATTAGTGCCAATCTTGGAGTAATGAATCTGCTGCCGATACCTGCATTAGACGGCGGACGACTTGTGTTTATGATTATAGAGGTTTTCAGAGGAAAACCTATTGATAAGGAAAAAGAAGCGATGGTTCATCTTATTGGAATTATTCTTCTTATGATACTTATGATATTTTTGTTTTATAATGATATACGAAATATTTTCTTTTAGAAGATAAAACTTTAACAAGTTACTTGTCAGATGTTTAACTGTCAATACTGTTTAAATATCTTTTTGATGGAGGTTTATATGTACAGAAATAACACAAAAGAAATAAAAATCGGTAACAAAATTATCGGTGGGGGAAATCCGATTTTAATTCAGTCAATGTGTAACACAAAAACTGAAGATGCAGAGGCAACCATAAAGCAGATAAAGGAATTAGAAGAAGCCGGATGCGATATCATACGGGTTGCCGTACCTACACCTGAAGCTGCATATGCAATTAAAAGTATAAAAAAAGAAATAGGCATTCCGCTTGTTGCAGATATTCACTTTGATTACAAACTTGCAATTATGGCAATGGAAAGCGGAGCTGACAAAATAAGAATTAATCCGGGAAACATCGGAGGTTCTGACAGGGTACGAGCTGTCGTTAAGACGGCTAAGGAGAGAAATATACCTATCAGAGTAGGCGTAAACAGTGGTTCACTTGAGAAGGATATTATTGAAAAATATGGTGGTGTTACGGCAGAAGGACTTGTAGAAAGTGCATTAAATCAGGTAAAGAAAATAGAAGAAGCCGGATATGACAATATCGTAATCAGTATAAAATCATCTGATTGTTTGATGTGCATAAAGGCACATGAACTTATTGCGAAAGAAACAAAATATCCTTTACATGTAGGTATAACAGAATCCGGTTCACAATATGCCGGAAATATAAAATCAGCAGTAGGACTTGGAAACATATTATATCAGGGAATAGGTGACACTATCAGGGTGTCACTTACTGATAATCCGATAAACGAAGTGCGTTCTGCCAAACTTATTTTGAGAAGTCTCAAGTTAAGAAATGAGGGGGTTGAAGTTGTTTCCTGTCCTACATGTGGCAGAACAGCAATCAATTTAATCGAACTTGCGGATAAGGTTACAAAAATTACAGAAAAATATTCTACCCCTCTTAAAGTTGCCGTGATGGGATGTGTTGTAAACGGACCGGGAGAATCAAAAGAAGCTGATTTAGGTATCGCAGGCGGTAAAGGAGAGGGACTTGTTTTCAAGAAAGGAGAGATTATTGCTAAGGTTCCGGAAAATGAGTTGCTTTCAAGATTTGAAGAAGAACTCCAGAGGATGGTTTGAGGTATGTAATTTTGTAAATATCAAATTTAACCTGGTATGAGAGGAAAAATGTGTGAAGATACTAGAATCTTTTGAACTAAAAGGTTTAAAAAAAGACTGTATAAATCAGTTCGCAGATGTTGAACTTATTAAACTGATATATTCAAATGAGGATACTTTTGTTATTGCAATATGTCATTCAAAGGAACCTATTCATCCGATATATATCAGTATGTTGGAATTATGTATTAATAAGCAATATTTTGTGGGAACAGACAAACAGATAAGAATAGAGATATCTTATGATTACGACAAATCTCTTACGATGGAACAATTATTTAATAAGCACCAAGGTCTGTTTGTTGCAGAAATTGAAAAACAATCCAAATATGCTGGATTAATTTCTTCAACAGCAGACTATTTGTTTGAAGAAAATAGGATGATTATAGATTTGGAAGAAGATTTTCTTTCTCAAAATCTTGCTGAAATTATTTCAAAAACCATTTTAGATAAGATGCAGGAGTGGTTTGGCATTAAATTAGTAATTGAAATTAAATACCACAAAAGCGAAATTTTATCCAATAAAGAGCCTGAATATGAGATTTATAATGCTTTGGATTTTAAACATGAACCGGTTAGTAAACATAAGGATCTTATAAAGCCTGAACAGACTGCAAAGAAACCACAGCAATCGTCTCAGGCAAAAGATTATAAATTTAAGAAAAAAATTCCTGCAGATCCGGATATTTTCTTCGGAAAAAGTTTTGCCGGTGATTTTTTTTCAATAAACGAGTTAAGTGATGGCCTTAGAGATATTGTAATCAAAGGTATGATTACATCAATTGAAACAAAAGAAATCAAAAACGAACGAATAATCATAATGTTCAACATTACTGATTTTACTGATACTATAGGCGTTAAGATTTTTTCAACAAAAGAAGAATTTTCAGATTTAAAAGATGAACTAAAAGTTAATAAATTTATTTCATTGCTTGGAAGCTGTAGTGTTGATAAGTTTGATAATGAACTTACTATTAGTTATGTACAAGGAATGAAGAAAATAAAAGATTTTCGTGTGATTAGAGAGGATAATTCAGAAGTTAAGCGTGTTGAACTTCATGCTCATACCAAAATGAGTGACATGGATGCTGTTACAAATACAACGGCATATGTAAAGAAAGCATTTGAATGGGGGCACTCTGCTGTTGCAATTACAGATCACGGAGTTGTTCAGTCTTTTCCTGAAGCTTCTCATGCATTGAACGGAAAAGCTTTTGCAAATGATCCTGAAAAAACAGAAAGATTTAAAAAGTTTAAAATTATATATGGATGTGAAGGGTATCTGGTTGATGATGATGATCTTGTTGATGATTCCAATAATCCACTGATGAACGTTGAAGATTATGAGGAGGAGATAAGAAAAAGAAAGTATTATCATATCATTCTTCTGTGCAGAAACGATTTGGGAAGATCAAATCTGTATAAGATCGTTTCTGAATCACATATAAAATATTTTAGAAGAAGACCTAAGATTCCTAAATCTGTTTTAAGAAAAAACAGGGAAGGTATTCTTATAGGTTCAGCATGTGAAGCAGGTGAACTTTTCAGGGCTATTGTTACAAATAAATCAGATGAAGAAATAAATAAAATTGCTGAATTGTATGATTATTATGAAATTCAACCAACCGGTAATAATTATTTCATGGTCAGGGATAATCAGCGTTATCCGGAAATTACATCTGAAAGAGATTTACAAATACTAAATAAAAAAGTTGTCGATTTAGCTGATAAACATCATAAACTGTGTGTTGCAACATGTGATGTACATTTTTTGAATCCGGAAGATGAAATATACAGACGTATTATTATGGCAGGAAAAGGGTTTGCAGATGCAGATATGCAGCCTCCTCTGTATTTTAGAACAACAGAAGAAATGCTTGCAGAATTTAAATATCTCGGAGAAGAAAAAGCAAATGAAATTGTAGTAACCAATACAAATAAAATTGCAGATATGATTGAAAAGATTGCCCCGGTAAGACCTGATAAATGTCCTCCGGTTATTGAAAATTCAGATCAGGATCTTAGAGATATGTGCTATAAAAAGGCTTCAACAATGTATGGTGAGAATTTACCTGAAATTGTAAAAACGAGACTTGATAAAGAACTGAACTCAATCATAAGCAATGGCTATTCGGTTATGTATATTATAGCTCAAAAACTTGTTAAGAAATCAAATGATGACGGTTATCTCGTTGGTTCACGAGGTTCTGTCGGTTCTTCTTTTGTTGCAACCATGTCAAGTATTACGGAAGTTAATCCGTTGCCTCCTCATTATTATTGTGACAGTTGTTTCTACAGTGATTTTGACAGTGAAATAATTAAGGATGCATTAGACAGACAGTTATCCGGTTTTGATCTCCCCGATATGACATGCCCTGTTTGCGGAAAAAGATTAAAAAGAGATGGACAGAATATCCCATTTGAAACATTTCTTGGTTTTAATGGTGATAAAGAACCTGATATTGATCTGAATTTCTCCGGTGAATATCAGTCAAAAGCTCATGCCTATACAGAAGTTATTTTTGGAACCGGCCATACATTTAAAGCAGGAACCATCGGTACACTGGCTGATAAAACAGCATTTGGTTTTATAAAAAATTACTATGCAGAAAGAGGTATAGAAAAAAGGAATGCTGAAATTGACAGAATTGTACAAGGATGTGTAGGAGTAAGAAGAACTACGGGGCAGCATCCGGGTGGTATAGTAGTTTTGCCTCATGGAGAGGAAATTTATACATTTACGCCGGTTCAACGTCCGGCCAATGATATGACAAGTGATATCACTACAACTCATTTCGATTATCACAGTATAGATCACAATCTTTTGAAATTGGATATTCTCGGACATGATGATCCGACGATGATTAGATTCCTGGAAGATTTAACCGGTGAAGATGCCAAATTATGGCCTATGGACGACAAAAAGGTGCTGCAGCTTTTTCTGACCTGTGAACCTCTTGGCATTACCAAAGAGCAAATCGGCGGTTGTGAACTTGGTTCTCTGGGATTGCCTGAACTAGGAACAAATTTTGTTATGAATATGCTTAAGGAAACCAAGCCTCAATCATTTTCTGACATGATAAGAATATCAGGACTCTCTCATGGCACTGATGTATGGACCGGAAATGCACAGGAACTTGTTAAGGAGGGAAAATGTACCCTTTCAACCGCAATCTGTACCAGAGATGATATCATGACATTCCTGATTCATAAAGGGATTGAGGCTGGAAAAGCTTTCAAAATAATGGAAAGTGTTCGAAAAGGACGCGGGCTTACCGAAGAAATGGAAGAGACAATGGTGTCAAACAATATTCCGGATTGGTATATTTGGTCATGTAAAAAAATTAAATACATGTTTCCTAAAGCCCATGCCTGTGCATATGTCATGATGGCCTTCAGAATAGCATATTGCAAGGTCTATCATCCGCTTGAATATTATTGTGCTTATTTCAGTATACGAGCTGATGACTTTGATTATGAGAGAATGGCTTTAGGTGCTGAAACTCTTCAAAAGAATATTGATGAAATAGAAAATAAAGTGAAAAATAAAACTGCAACACCAAAGGAAAACAGTCTTCTTGATGATATGTTTATAGTTCGTGAAATGTACGCGAGAGGATTTGAGTTCACACCAATAGATATTTATCAGGCTGGAGCTTCACGTTTTAAAATCATTAATGGAAAACTGATGCCGTCACTTGATTCTATAGATGGCATGGGAGGAAAAGCTGCAGAAGCTGTTGTTGCAGAGGCAGCAAAGAATCCGTTTGTTTCAAGAAATGAGTTTAAAAACAGATGTAAGGTTCCGGGAACGGTTGTTGAAACAATGAACAGACTTGGTTTGTTAAACAATCTTCCAGAAGATGAGCAGTTATCACTGTTTGATATTTTTGGTTCATCAATGTAAAAATCAAACATAAACAGGGAAATATCAAAAAAATTGAAAAAAGTTAAAAAAAGACTTGATTTATAAATGTACATATGATATACTCCCTTTTGTTTGAGGCAAGGCTTGTTGGTCAAGAGGCTAAGACGTCGCCCTCTCACGGCGAAAACAGGGGTTCGATTCCCCTACAAGCTGCTTGGTACGGAAGCTATTAATAGCTTCCGTTTTTTTTTCAATTATTCCCTAATTGGAATCAATATTTTTATATATACTTAGGAGGTTTCTATGAAATTCTACGGAGAAAATGAGCTTAGAAGGATGTACCTGGATTTCTTCGAAAGCAAGGGCCATTTGAAAATGAACAGCTTTTCACTTGTTCCGAAAAATGATAAGAGTCTTTTGCTTATAAATGCCGGTATGGCACCTTTAAAACCTTATTTTACCGGGCAGGAGATACCTCCAAGAAAAAGGGTTACAACCTGTCAGAAATGTATAAGAACCGGTGATATTGAAAATGTAGGAAAAACTGCAAGACACCTTACTTTCTTTGAAATGCTTGGAAACTTTTCTTTTGGCGATTATTTCAAAAAAGAGGCAATAAGCTGGTCATGGGAGTTTCTTACTAAGGTTATAGGTCTTGATGAGAACAGACTCTATCCTTCCATTTATCTTGATGATGATGAAGCATTTGAAATCTGGAACAAGCAGGAAGGAATACCTGCTGATAGAATATTCAGATTTGGAAAAGAGGATAACTTCTGGGAACATGGTGCGGGTCCATGTGGACCATGTTCGGAAATCTATTATGACAGAGGTGAAAAATACGGATGTGGCAAGCCTGACTGTAAAGTGGGATGTGAATGCGACAGATTTATGGAAGTTTGGAATAACGTATTCACTCAGTTTGATGGTGACGGACATGGCGGTTATACCGAACTTGCAAACAAGAACATAGATACAGGCATGGGGCTTGAGCGTTTGGCGGTTGTTTGCCAGGACGTAGATTCTGTTTTTGATATTGATACAATGAAGGCAATTCGTGATGCTGTATGCAGTCTCTGCAATGCAGAATATAAGTCAGATGACAAGAAAGATGTATCAATTAGATTAATCACTGATCATATTCGTTCGGTTACATTTATGGCAAGTGATGGAATTCTTCCGTCAAATGAAGGTCGCGGTTATGTAATGAGAAGACTTTTAAGAAGAGCGGCAAGACATGGCAGACTTCTTGGAATTGAAGGATTATTCCTTGCAAAACTTGCACAAACTGTAATTGATGAATCAAAAGACGGTTATCCTGAACTGGAAGAGAAGAAGGCTCATATTCTTAGTGTTCTTACAATGGAAGAAGAAAAATTCAACAAAACAATTGATCAGGGATTGAATATTCTTTCTGAACTTGAAGAACAGATTTTAAAATCAGATGATAGAAAACTATCAGGTGAAGATGCCTTCAAGCTTTATGATACATATGGTTTTCCTATCGACCTCACAACTGAAATATTATCTGACAAGGGCATTGCCGTTGATGAAGACGGTTTCAAGGCTGCAATGGAAAACCAGAGAATAACAGCAAGAAATGCAAGAAAAACAACAAACTATATGGGTGCTGATGCTACGGTATATGATGAAATTGATACATCCGTTACATCAAAATTTGTTGGATACGAATCTCTTGAGGCTGAATCAGTTATAACAGTTCTTACTACTGAAACGGAACTTGTTAATGAGCTTACTGAAGGTCAGACAGGAACCATTATAGTAAATGAAACACCATTTTATGCTACAATGGGTGGCCAGAACGCAGATAAAGGTATCATAAAAAAAGCTGATTCTACTTTTGAAATAAAAGATGTAGTTAAACTCAAAGGCGGTCGCATAGGTCATGTTGGTGTTGTAACTTCAGGAAGTTTTGAAATCAACGATACCGTTGAACTTTGTGCAGATGTAAATGTAAGAACAGCTGCCTGCAAAAACCATACAGCCACACATCTTTTACAGAAAGCACTAAGAATTGTTTTAGGAGAACATGTTGAACAGCATGGTTCATTTGTTTCAGATGACAGATTAAGATTTGATTTTTCTCACTTCCAGGCAATGACATCAGAAGAAATTACTGAAGTTGAAAAAATCGTAAATGAAAAGATTGCCGAAGGGCTTGATGTAATTACAAAGATTATGTCAATTGATGAAGCAAGAAAAACGGGAGCAATGGCACTTTTCGGTGAAAAATATGGAGAAACAGTCAGAGTGGTTAATATTGCTGATTTTAGCATTGAATTTTGTGGTGGTACTCACGTTAGAAACACATCAAGTATAGGTTTCTTCAAAATTCTTTCAGAATCAGGCATTGCTGCGGGCGTAAGAAGAATAGAAGCAATTACGGGCGATAATGTATTTGCTTACTTTAATTCACTTGAAAAGAAACTTGCAGAAGCTGCTAAGGTCGCTAAATGTGATATTGATGGTCTTACTAAAAGGATTGCAGGACTTCATGATGAAATCAAAACACTACAGTCTGAAAATGAAAAGTTAAAATCTAAAATTGCGGCAGCATCTGCAGGAGATATACTTAATTCAGCAGTAGAAATCAACGGTATTAAAGTTTTAACCGCTAATATCGGTGAATCAGATATGAATTCATTAAGAACTCTTGGTGACAAGCTTAAAGACAGTCTTGGTGATTGTGCAATTCTTCTTGTTTCAACAGTAGACGGTAAAGTAAACCTCGTATCAATGGCTACTGATACAGCAGTAAAGAAAGGTGCTCATGCCGGAAATCTTATTAAAGAGATTTCTACTCTTGTTGGTGGTGGTGGCGGTGGACGTCCAAACATGGCACAAGCCGGTGGAAAGAATCCTGCAGGAATTGATGATGCTTTGGCAAAGGCAATTGAAGTTCTTCGCTTACAGCTCTCATAACCAAATTTTAAACCGGTGAACATTAACTTGATGATATTACAATAAATTTTGTGATGAAATTTCTGAATAACTGTTGACTTATGCACTGTTGCTGTAGTATAATACAACAGTGCATGAGTAAATGCAAAATTTCGGTAGTTTTACCTATTCCACGATTGGAAGGGGGTTGTGAAGAATGTCAAATGTTATCGTAAAGGAAAACGAATCATTAGATAGTGCACTTCGTCGTTTTAAGAGAAATTGCGCTAAGGCTGGTATCCAGCAGGAGATTCGTAAAAGAGAGCATTATGAAAAGCCTAGTGTCAGACGTAAAAAGAAGTCTGAGGCTGCTCGTAAGAGAAAGTTTAAATAATACGAATTATTAGTAAAAAGCTGTCATTTTTGACAGCTTTTTTTCATATTATAAAATAAAAAGTCATGAAAAGAAATCAGAGCGTTTTTAAAAAAAATTTGGAGGAAATAAAATCTGAACTTAATGGTGAATGCAGACGTTGGAACAGACATAAAAACAGGCGATCACAAAGAATAGGACGTAATTATGATTTTTGTGACAACGTTTTAAAATGCGGTCTGATTATAACTATAATAAATTCGTGTGAACTTCGTGCAGAAAATTATGGGAAAGTCAGGAGTTACGGGAATGAAAAAATCGAATTACTTTGTTCCTCCTGTATAGTATGCATCTCAGGCTGCGGATTATGTATTAAATGCTATACTGAAGATGAACTTATTATAAGCGGTATTATTAAAAGAATAGAGTATGTAAAGGAATATAATTGAATAGGTTAGCGTTTCTTATCGGCTCATTTCATATAAGACTAAATGGAAATAAATCTTCAAGACAAATCAGATTTTGTTTAAATAACAAACTGAACATAAAGAATTTATATAGAGATAAGGAAACATATTCTGCAGATGTAGATGTTTTAAGCTATTACAGATTAAAACAATACAGTAAAAAAATTGATGCTGATATAGAAATGGTCTATAAAAATGGTTTGTTGTCATATTTTCAATGGCTCATATACCATAAAAAAGAAATTGTTCTTTTTAGTATTATTGCAATAGTGTTTTTTTTTCTTAACAACCGACTTTTTTCTATTAGAATTGACGGAAACAATTACTATTCAGCTGAATATATTGAGAGTTATCTTGAAAATAAATCAATAGGGATGCTTTCTGTTCTTGATAAGATTGATTATGCAAAATTGTCAGAAGATTTTCTAAATGAAAACAAATACATTAAATGGTGCAGTTTTTATTACAAAGGCAATAATCTCTATATAGAGATTGACGAAGAATATGAAAACGATTTTAGCTATAATGAATATATTTCAGATGTATACGGCACTGTAACCGATGTATATGTCAGAGAAGGAACTGCAATGGTTAAGAAAGGAGATCTTATTAATCCCGGAGATGTTATTATTGATGGACACATTGATATAACAAATTCATATGATGAAATTGTTGCAGTAAGGGAGGTTGTCCCGGATGGCTTTGCATTGGTAGAGTATAGTTTGGATATTCCTCTTTCACAATCTTTAGAAAAAAAATCAAAAATATATGTGGGAACAGGAAAAAGAGGAATAGCCGTAAGTTTCAGAAAAGAGAAACTTTTTTCATATGAACCTAGTATTTCAAACACTGATTGTGATATAATAAAAAGAACTGTGGCGTTAAAACTTTTTGGAATTAACTTCCTGAAACTTAATGTTCAGAGAAGTTATTATCTTGATTATAAGTATATAAAAGAGAGTATAACGCCTGACGAAGCAAAAGAAATATTGAATTCTGCTGCAAATGAAATAATTACATCATATATAAATGATGGCGTTGAAATTCTAAACAGTGAAATTGTATTTGAATGTAGTCCTAACAGAGTGGATGGAATGCTTCGACTTGATTTAAAGGGAACTGTGGGAGAAAAAAACTGAAACACGGGAGGCTTATATGATTGAATCGATAACCGATATTACTTCATCTCATTTAAGTAATATATTAGGTGATTATGATACACATGCCAAGATTATTGAAAAAGCTTTACATGTTACTTTAATTCAGAGAGAAGATGAATTAAAGATAATTGGTGAAGAAGGTCCTGTTAAAAATGCCAAAGAATGTATTAAGAGTCTGTATGAATTGTCAAAAAGAGGTAATACAATCACAACTCAAAATGTAAATTACAGTCTTTCCCTTTTAGCTACCGGAGATGCCGGCAGCATTGTAGAAATCGATAAAGATCTTATATGTCATACTATAACTGGAAAGCCGTTAAAACCTAAGACACTTGGCCAAAAAAACTATATCGATAATATCCGAGAAAAAATGATTGTATTCGGAGTAGGTCCTGCAGGAACAGGAAAAACATATTTGGCTATGGCAGCTGCAATAACTGCATTTAAAAATGATGAAGTCAATAGAATCATTTTAACTAGACCAGCAATAGAGGCAGGTGAAAAACTCGGTTTCCTGCCCGGAGATCTTCAAAGCAAAATTGATCCTTATTTAAGACCTTTATATGACGCATTGTATCAGATTATGGGGGCTGATTCTTTTCAGAAGAATTCAGAAAAAGGGTTAATTGAAGTGGCTCCGCTAGCCTATATGAGAGGTCGTACTTTGGATAATGCGTTCATAATTCTTGATGAAGCTCAAAATACAACACCGGCTCAAATGAAGATGTTCCTGACAAGAATCGGTTTTGGTTCGAAAGTTGTTATTACAGGCGATCTGACTCAAAAAGATCTTTTGGAAGGTCAAACTTCCGGTTTGGAAGTTGCTCTTAAAGTTCTTGATGGAATTGATGAAATAGGTTTTGTTAAGTTGACAAGTAAGGATGTTGTAAGACATCCTCTTGTTCAAAAAATTGTACAAGCTTATGATGATTATGAAGCAAGGTTTAAAAAAAAGAGTATTAAACCTTCGCAGAGTGAATATTCATTTGCCAAATCTAATATAAAGAAAGATTCTTCTAAAACAATAAGAAGGAATACCGGAGAAAATAAATGACAATATTAATTGAAAAAGAAAGCAGTTTATTAAGTGAAATTGAGTTTCAAATGTTATTTGAAAAGGTTGTTAATGCAGCTGCTGATTATGTTAAATGCCCTTATGAACTTTCAGTAAATGTTTTACTTACTGATGATAAGGGGATTCACGAAATCAATAAACAAACAAGGAATATTGACAAAGCTACTGATGTTTTGTCATTTCCTATGCTTGAATATGATGCACCCGGAAACTTTGATTTTATTAACGAGGATGATATTACCTTGTTTGACTTTGAAAGCGGAGAATTATTAATCGGAGACATAGTTATAAGTCTTGAAACCGCCAAACGTCAATCAGAAGAGTATAATCATTCAGTAATAAGAGAAATTGCTTTTCTCTTAACACACAGCATGCTTCATCTATTTGGATACGATCATATGAATGATGATGAACGTAAGACAATGGAAGCTTTGCAAAATAAAATACTTGAAGGGATAAATATAACAAGGGATTATGAGTAAAGAGAATTTAAAGAAAAACTTTCTTGTTCAAGGTTCTATTCTTGCTGCTGCCTCGATAGTTGTCCGTTTTATAGGTTTGATTTACAGAATTCCTATGACACGTATCCTTGGGGATACAGCGATGGGATATTACAGTTATGCTTTTGAAATATATAATCTTGCCTTAATTCTGTCATCATACAGTATACCTTTGTCTGTTTCAAAACTTGTTGCGGCAAGAGTTGGAAAAGAAGAGTATTACAACAGTCATAAAGTTTTTAAGACAACGCTTGTTTTTTCATCAATAATAGGTTTTTTTGCAACGATTATTGTATATCTTTTATCAGATGCATATTCTCTTTTGATAAAGAATCCGAATGTTGCTATTCCGTTAAGAGTTCTTGCACCTACCATTTTTGTTTTTTCAGTAATGGGAGTAATAAGAGGATATTTTCAGGGATTTAATAACATGATCCCTACCGCAATTTCACAGGTTATAGAGCAGATTGTTAATGCTGTCGTAAGCATCGTTGCATCTTACTTTATGTTAAAGTATTTTAGTTATAAAACTAATGCTGAAGCATATGGAGCAGCAGGAGGAACATTAGGTACACTATCAGGAGCTATTGCATCATTAGTTGTTCTTGTAATAATTTATTTCATATACAGACCGCTTATAAAGCAGCGAATAACGGGTGAAAATATAAGTTTTAAAGAAAGTACTTCTTCAATATTGAAAGTTCTTATTGCAACAGCATTGCCCGTTATAATCAGTCAGACAATATATCAGATTTCCGGAACTGTAGACAGTGTATTTTACAATAGAATAATGGCTTCAAAAGGGTTCAATGATGAAACAAGAAGCTCATTATGGAGTGTTTATTCAAATAAATACAGAACCATATCCAATGTGCCTGTCGCAGTTGCGAGTGCAATGGGAACTGCAGTTGTTCCATCACTTATAACGGAATATTCAAAAGGCCGAATTGAAAACATGAAGAAAAAAATTTCTTCAGTTGTCAAGTTTAATATGATTATAGCCTTTCCATGTGCAGCCGGACTTAGTTTCTTTGCACGTCCGATAATGATTTTATTATTTGGAGACGGTTCCGATGTAACGGCAAATGTAATGCGTTTAGGTGGGATTTGTGTTGTATTTTTTGCATTATCAACAGTTACAAACGGTATTTTACAGGGAATTAATAGAATGAAGCTTCCGGTAATCCATTCAGCTTTTTCATTATTTATTCATATTCCGTTACTCTGTATACTTTTATATTATACAGATTTAAATGTTTATGCTTTGGTAATCTGTAATATTATATTTCCTTTGATTGTCTGCATTTTAAATTGGATATCAATAGGAAAACTGATTAATTACCGTCAGGAGGTTCTAAAAACCTTTATTATTCCATTTATTTCTTCGATACTTATGGGGATTATTGGTATAATTGTGTACAGATTTATTGCATTTTTAGGAAATTCCATTTCAACCATAATCTCTATTATGGTTTGCATACCGGTGTATTTTATTTTCCTTATAAAACTTAAGGGTGTTACGGAAAATGAACTTAGAGATATGCCTAAGGGAATATTGCTTATAAGATTTTTTAAAAAATTCCATATCCTTTAGATGATCAGGCATATTTCCATATCTTAGAACAACAGGCAAATATTGTATAAAAAATTTTTTTCAGGACATACTTATATCATAAATTTTATCGAGGTATGTATATGAGAAAATATTTATACTTTTTGCTTTCAGCCCTTATAATTGTAGTTATGGCAATGGTTTGTTTTATATTTTTTTCGACGATATATAAAAACGAAAAAAATAAAATTTCTGATTTGTATAAACAGGAGAATTCAGAAATTAATCTTATGGATAAATTGACAGATGAAAACCTATATCCTATTAATACCTCCAGAAAATCTGATGCGAAAACAAACACATCTTATGATTTTATGATTAAACTTTCGGAAAATCAGATTATAATATCGGATAATGAAGGAAAGCAGGTTTACGCTACTGAATTTTATTGTGATGGTATAAATGACAATGATATTAATGCATTAAAAAACGGAATCGAAATCGACTCTGTTGAACAGGCTTTCCAGATTTTAGAGTCATTTGTCAGCTAAATCAGTCTAAATGCAGGAGGAATAAATTGAAGAACATAATTGTAATAGGTGCTGGTGCATCCGGTTTGATGGCGGCAGTTGCTGCCGC
Organism: uncultured Lachnoclostridium sp.; assembly: GCA_964572955.1. GTDB lineage: Bacteria > Bacillota > Clostridia > Lachnospirales > Lachnospiraceae > UBA3775. The sequence goes on along the minus strand of CAZNGY010000003.1, from coordinate 79,413 downwards.
AAGAAAAAGCTGCAGTGTAACTCTTATTGACAGTAATTCAAAAATCGGAAGAAAAATATGTGCTACGGGCAACGGAAGGTGTAATTATAGTAATTTGAATATGTCATCCGATTTTTTCAGAACGAATGAAGACAAAGCACATTTAATAGATAAAACGCTGGACAGATTCGGTACGGACAGACTGACAACCTTTTTATCAGAACTTGGTATGATGCCAAGAAATATTAATGGATATCTTTATCCTGCGTCCGAACAGGCTTCTTCTGTAACGGAAATCTTTTTATATGAATTAAGAAGACTTAAAGTTAAGGTGATTCTTGATGAAAGAATTGTTGACATAAGAAAAAATAACAATGGATTTTTATGTATAGGATCACAATCAACCTATCTTTGTGATTCGCTTATTATTTCGGTTGGAGGACTCGCTGCGCCGAATATGGGAAGTGATGGAAATCTTTATCCTGTACTTAAGCGTTTAGGACACACTTTTACCGAAATGTATCCTGCATTGACCGGACTTTTATATAAAGATAATAATCTGTCAAAAGTATCCGGAGTAAGGTTTAAAGCTACAGTTAGTTTATATACGGATAACGAATTAATAAAAGAAGAAACCGGAGAACTTATAATCAATAAAGATTATATTGGAGGAATTCCGGTGATGCAGCTAAGTACATATTATGGCAAAAATAAAAGAAGCCATATATACGTAAAAATAGATTTGTTTGATGAATTCAGTAAAGAAGAATTATATAGCATTTTATCAAGGAGGTTTTTCTCCCCATATGCAAGTGGCAAAACTGTTTATGAGACATTAACAGGTCTTGTAAATTCTAAGCTTCTCAATTATATAATAAGAGAAGCCGGTTTAAATCCTGATAAAAAAGCATCCATTTTAAGACCTTCTGACATTAATAAACTTATTATATACATGAAGGAAATGAAAATTGATATTGTAGGTATATGTGGATTTGATAAAGCGCAAGTTACATCCGGTGGTATACCGTTATGTGAGGTGAATTCAAATTTTCAATCAAATATACTGAAGGGATTATATTTAACAGGTGAAATTCTTGATGTTGATGGAACATGCGGAGGGTACAACCTCCAATGGGCATTTTCATCAGGATTTATTGCAGGAGAGAATGCCGCCTCATAATTTCAAGATAAGGAGTACTTATGTACAGAGTATATCAGATAAAATTACCGATAAATCATTCAGAAGAAGATATATTAAAAAATGCGGCAGTAATACTTGGCATTAAGGAAAACCAAATAAAAAACTTAAAAATTTTTAGGAGGTCTCTTGACGCTAGAAAAGAACAGCTGCATTATGTATATGCCGTCGATGTGGAGACTTCAGAGCAGATAAGAAAAAAATTTAAACCAAATGAGGTTGGAATTGTAACTCATACAAATTATACAATTCCTAAGGTTATTGCCTCTAAAAAGAGTAAAAGACCTGTGATTGTAGGTATGGGACCTGCCGGTTTGTTTTGTGCATATGTTCTAGCTCATGCGGGACTAAATCCATTATGTATTGAAAGAGGGCAAAAGGTTTCTGAAAGAAGTTCAGACGTAGAAAAATTCTTTAAAACCGGTAAAATAAATCCGGATTCAAATGTTTGTTTTGGTGAAGGCGGAGCCGGAACTTTCTCTGATGGCAAATTAAACACTTTGATAAAAGATAAAGAAAACAAAGGAAAATTTGTTCTTGAAACCTTTATTAAGTTTGGTGCAAATGATGAAATACTATATGAGAGTAAACCGCATATCGGAACTGACTGCCTGATTTCAATTATTGAAAAAATGCGAAATGATATAATAGATAATGGTGGTGAGGTTCATTTTTCTTCGAAGCTGTCCAATCTGATTATCGAGGAAAACGAACTTAAGGCTATAACAGTTAATAATGATGAGAAAATTGATGTCAGCCGACTTGTTTTAGCCACCGGACACAGTGCAAGAGATACTTTTGAAATGCTTAAAGAAAATGGCATTCCAATGGAACCGAAAGCATATGCAATGGGTGTGCGCGTAATACACGAACAATCACTTATTAATGATGCTCAGTATGGTAAATTTGCGAAAAACTTACCACCGGCATCTTATAAAGTTACGCATACATGTAAAAATGGACGAGGAGTATATTCTTTCTGTATGTGCCCGGGAGGATATGTTGTAAATGCCTCAGGCGGTGTAAATGAAACCCTTGTTAATGGTATGAGTTATTCTAAAAGAGATGGCAAATATGCAAATTCCGCAATAGTATGTACAGTGAATACTGATGATTTTATTAATGAAGGATTTGGAAATGATCCTCTGTCAGGGATGTATTTTCAACAAAAATATGAAAGAATAGCATATAAAATAGCTGATGGTAAGATCCCGGTCCAATATTTTAAGGATTTTTCATGTTCTGAGAAATCTGATAATATACCGAATGACCTTCCTATAAAAGGGTTATATACGTCTGCTGATATAAGAAAATGCCTACCTGAATTTATTTCAGAAAGCATTGTTGAGGGTATGAATGCTTTTGATAGCAAAATAAATGGGTTTGCCAATGATAAAGTTATTTTATGCGGTATAGAAACAAGGACATCAAGTCCTGTACGAATTACACGAGATTCCAGTAATCTTCAATCAGCTGTTAAAGGCATTTATCCATGTGGTGAGGGTGCAGGTTATGCCGGCGGAATTATGTCTGCTGCATTAGATGGAATAAAAACAGCAGAACAAATCATCAAAGAGTATCTTGATGAAAATACATATTGAAAGGATTATAACTTTATGACAGATGCCATAATTGAAGGTAATGATAAAAATATAATTAGAAATGAGATGAAAAAACAGCGTTCAACTCTTTCGGTTAATCGAATCATGATGCATTCAGCAATAATTACAAAAAAATTATTCGATTTGGATGAATATAAGGAATCTGAGGTAGTACTTCCATATGTAAGTTTCAGCTCGGAAGTTGATACACATGTGTTAATAAATGAAGCATTAAAATCCGGTAAAAAAATAGCTGTACCAAAAGTTGTTTCAAAAGATCAGATGAAATTTTATTTCATAAAAAGTTTTTCTGATTTAAAACCGGGGGCGTTTGGTATTTTAGAACCGATAACAACAGATGAATTTGTACCTGAACATTCCATAAAATCAGTTGTATTGCTTCCAGGACTGGCATTTGATGATAAACTGAACAGAATCGGTTACGGTGGCGGATTTTATGACAAGTATCTCAGTAAATATCCGTATATATACAGAATAATGCTTGCTTATGAATTAGAAAAAACTGAATTACTGCCTTGTGATGAACTTGATATTAAGCCGGATGTGATAATAACGGAACTTAATATTTATAAATAAAATTAACCCACTTATTTATGGAGGTTTTAATGACTGAAGAATACTTAAAAGAAATACTGACTAGCATTGATGCAAACTCACAGGCTCCTATTAAAGAACCAATGAGACAATACTATTACATTAAAAAGCTTCAAACCTTAGTGAACGAAAAATCGATTAAAAAAGGCAGAAGACTAACATACAACATTCAGACGTTCGGATGCCAGATGAATGCCAAGGATAGTGAAAAACTTGCTGGTATTTTATCAACAATAGGATATGAAGAAACCGATAATGAAAAAGCGGATTTTGTCCTTTATAACACATGCACTGTAAGAGAAAATGCGAATACAAAAGTTTATGGAAGAATAGGATATCTTGGAAATCTAAAAAAGAAAAACAAGGATATGATAATTGCATTGTGCGGCTGTATGATGCAGGAAGAACATGTAATAAAAAAAATATCTGAAAGCTATAAATTTGTTGATATTGTTTTCGGTACATTTAATATTTATGAACTTGCAGAACTCATTTATCAAAGATTCACTTCAGATTCAAAAAAAACACTCATAAATATAATGACTGAAAATAGTGAAATTGTAGAAGAACTTCCTTCAGAGCAAAAATATGGCTTTAAGGCCGGTGTTAATATTATGTATGGATGCAACAATTTCTGTACATACTGTATTGTACCTTATGTCAGGGGAAGAGAGCGATCAAGAAAACCCGAAGATATTGTTAAGGAAGTACGTGAGCTTGCTGACAGGGGAGTTGTTGAGGTTATGCTTTTGGGACAGAACGTGAATTCATACGGAAGGGATTTAGAAAGAAAGGTAAGTTTTGCTGAAATACTTCATATGGTATCTGAGGTGGAAAAAATCAAGCGTATTAGGTTCATGACGCCACACCCAAAAGACCTTTCAGAAGAACTGATAGATGAAATTGCATCAAATCCGAAGGTATGCAAACATGTGCATCTGCCAATGCAAAGTGGTTCATCGGATGTACTAAAACGAATGAACAGGCATTATACCAAGGAATCATATTTAGATCTTGTAAACAGAATTAAATCAAAAATTGATAATGTTGCTGTTACAACAGATATTATTGTTGGTTTCCCGGGCGAAACAGAAGATGATTTTCTTGATACTGTAGATGTAGTCAGAAAAGCTGGTTTCACAAGTGCCTATACATTTCAATATTCGGTAAGAAGGGGAACTCCGGCAGCAAATATGCCTGATAAAATTCCGGAAAACACAATTACCGAAAGATTTAACAGACTGCTTGAAACAATACATGAAACAACTGCTGCAGAAACAATAAAACTAAAGGGAAGTATTCAAACTGTGTTAGCAGAAGAGTATAACAATGAAAAAGGAACAATTTCAGGCAGACTTGATAATAATTTGATAGTACATTTTCCGGGCAGTTCATCACTTTTAGGTAAACTTGTTAATGTATGTCTAGACGAATGCAAAGGATTTTATTATTTAGGAAGCCTTTCGGAGTTGAAATAAAATACTCTTTAATAGAATATTTACTTTCCTTGTTAAGTGTTAACGGAAGTAAAGCATAGTTATAAAAATATTAAAGCCGCCTCATTTTTCATCAATTTAAATGTATGAAAAATGAGGCGGCTTCTTTATTAATAAATCATATTTTTCAATTAACTGTCTTTTCGTATTTTAACGGCACCGGCAGCTTTTCGTTTGTGTTCATCTTCAATTGCAGCATAATAATTGACCGTTGTATTTATATTTTCATGACCTAAAACATCGGCTACGAGTCTTATATCACCGGTTTCTCTATAGAGTGCAGTGCCGTATGTACTCCGCAATTTATGTGGTGTAAGTTTTTTATTGGGTACAGCAATTTTTCCATATTTTTTTACAAGATTTTCAATTGCATCAACACTCATTCTTTTGGACTGCATACTGTAAAAAAGAGCATTTTCGTGTCCTTCGCAAGGTGTAATTGAACATCGTTCATTTTTAATATAATCAGTTAAAGCTTTAGCAATTTCATCCCCAAAATAAATAACATCTTGGGCGCCGCCTTTCCTTACCAGAACAACTGACCTTTCGTTAAAATTAACATCATTAATATCCAATCCAGCACACTCAGATACACGCATTCCGGTACCAAGCAGTAATGTCAATATTGCAAGGTCCCTTAATTTAGTTTTTTGGCGAAACTTATTCATATGTTCCGATGTTGTTCCGCCTATATTTTCAACACAATTTATTATGTCAGAAATTTCATCAGGATTAAGTCTTATGATATTTTTGTCTTTTTTAATTTTAGGTAGTTTTACAAGCATCATTGGATTTGAATCAATATTTCCATTTTCAAAATGATACTGAAACATACCTCGTAAAGGGGCCATTTTTTTTGCAATAGAACGTTTACCATTTTCATGAGCCGTATTATTTTCATTTGCTGCATTAAACTCAAGATATTGTTGGTATTCCATAACATCTAAAGATTTTAGTTGTTTCATATCATCATAGGTAAAATCTTTAGGTTTATAGTTTTTATACAAAGGATTTTTCTCAATAAGGAACTGATAAAAAGTAAGAATATCATAGCAGTATGAAATTAATGTACTTGTCTGAGTACGATACCTTTTATCAATAAGGAAAAGCCTTGCAAATTCCGGGAGCTGTTCAGATAACTCACTGAGTTTTAACTTTTGCAGATAGTTTTTTTCCTTATAATATTCTGAATCCTTTCCCATAATGTAAAAACCTCCAAATTAATTATATTATCATTTTATCATGACAGAAATATTATTTCAATGTTATTTATCGGAAAAACTGATATTTTTCCGATAGTTGTAACTTCCTACATCTACTCTTTTCATTACACAAAATTTATTTATGAATAGGTTTTTTATAAAATTAACTATGCAACATTTCCTTATACATGAAATGTTGCATAGAGTTTTTTACTTATCCTCAAAAAAGATTATTGGGACGCAGATAAATGTTCCGTAATCCTGCGAATTAATCTGGCTGGCTTTTTTAAACCTCGGACAAAACCATTGATAATCTTGCGTGTGTACGGATTAATGTTTCTAAAGATTTTAATACATCCGAATCTTAATAAAATCATTTTAAAAATACCGCATTTTGAAGAAAAATCTTTAATAAATCTACAGAATCTATCATTTATACGGCTTATACGTACCTTATGTTTGTCATAAAACAAGAATTCTTCATAAGACCTTATAAGTCTTAGTGTATTTATATCATTCATAGCAAATTCCCGCTTCAAAAGCACAATAAGATTTTCATGTGTTATAATCGAATCTTTATACTTAGAATTCTTTTTACAGAGTTCTTTTCTAACAATTTTCAAAATAAGGTTATACTGATTCTTTGCACAGATATCATCAGGAACATAGTATAGTCTATAGTTCATGGCAAATTTATAAAAAATTGCAATTGTAAGAAAACAAATCGGTACAATGTATATGATATTCCCTGAAACATATGCATATTTATTGAGTATATAACTTATAAAACGCATATTCTTTAATCTATCAAATATACTTCCGGTTGCATTATTAATTATTGTATTTACATCGTTAGAATTATCATTATAATAGCCTAACGTAAATTCAACCGGAATCCAGCCAAACCCATTTACATATACCTCAACCCATGCATGTGCATTTGAATCAGGCAGTTCAACAGTTATCATTCTTGTGGAAAGATCAGAATACCCATCATAATAATCTTCATAAGCTTCACCTTCTTCTAGCTTTATTGTCTTTGAAGATTTGTAGGCTTCATTATCTACTATATAACCTTCGGCATATCTTGCCGGAATATTATTATAACGTAATAGTAAACACGCTGCGGAAGCGAAATGTACACAAAATCCACTCTTCTGCTCATTAAGAAAATAATCAACGAAGTCTTCGTCTTCAGGTGTAACTCCCGGAGACAATGTATAACTGTAATCGTCTGTAAATACGTCCTTTATTTTATTTATTACCTCTTCTGAAGTTCCTGATATATCATTTTTTCTGCAGAATTTTTCAATAAACTTATATTGCTCATCAGGAATTTCTAAATATTTACTCATATCCATTATTGTATACGACATATCATAATTATGATATGTCGTAGTATATATGCTATCAAGTAATTCCTTATGGTCTTTTACAAGATTATTTATTTCAGAATATGTGTATTGAGTTGCCACATAATCTATTTCTCTTTCCTCATCAATCTCAATTTTATAAAATTCCGAATTATCAGCTGAATAATAAGGAAGTGGCAAAATCCCATCAGACAGTGATACATTCTTTATTGTCATAGTCCCCTCTCCAACTTTAATATAATCAGGATTATAAGTTGCATAAGAGTCGTCGTCTGCTGTTTTTTTGTACACTATAAGATTTTTTAATGTCTGGTATGTGGATAAATATGCTGAATTATACGCATTAGAAGACAAATAAGCATTGCTGCTTATCCATTTACGATTGTTTGAATCATATGTTTCTCCCATAAAGGTAGGAATATAAACCGGATTTCTTGAGTTTGGTACGAAAGTTATTGTAAGATCAACTTTATTGTCATATATTATCTCCTTAACATTTCCAAATGTACCGTTGTTAAGACCACCGGTATTTTCCATATTGGCATCATCTTTTAGATTGTCAAAGCCCTTCCATGCAACCATGTAAACATAATGGTCTGTTATGTTCTTTAATGCTGAATTTGTTGAATAAAACTTATCAGATACGACAAAATCAGCGGCTTTAAAAACAATAAATGAGAGAGAAAAAATGAATAATGCCGTATATATTGTTGATTTCAGCTTTATATCGGTATTAAACACATGGAATCCTGCTTTTTCATTATTAATTTGTTTTAAAGGTTTTTTTAATGAATACGGAATCATATTTGCATGTTTTTTTAAAAGCATAAGAATAAAGGAAATTATTATCATGGAGGGATAAAACATTCCGATATCGTTATGAAGATATGATGCAAATTCTAAGACTATCATTGTTATGACTGCTGATAATAAAAGCGTTTTCTCTTTCGCGAGAAAAAAAGAATAAATCATTGTCACGAAGAAAATAATCACAAGAAAAAAAGCAGTAATATTGGTTGTCCTAGATGAAAAATCTTCATCATAGGTTCTGACAAATGGTAATGACATTACGGAATTTACGGAACGGATAAGAATGTTCAAAACGGAATTGATTCCATAATAAAGTTCCTGAATATTTACAGAAATATATACCGCTATGATTATAAAGAGTGATATATGAACCGTGCTAAGACATAATTTGCTGTAATACGAAAAACTGAATATAAAAGTAAGAATAAATTCAGTTAAAATCAAAATTTCTATGCTGCATTCAAAATCATATGCATTTATAATAAGACCTGATATTCCTGAAAGGAAGAAAAAGGCAATAAGAAAATTAAGAAAAAATGATTTTTTAAAAGATTTGCCAATTGACTTTTCAAACACAAAAGAATCCATAAGTAAGATAGGATTTCCAGTGATATTTTTTTTGTTTTCTTTCTTTTTTTGTCTCATAATTTTTTTAAGCAATAATTCTAACACTCTCATATTGACAGACAATGTTTTTTTCAGTATCTGAGGCTGAGGTAGTTATAAAGAAAAGCTTATTTTTCCCCGTTCTTAAATTTACATATTCCTCTAGTTCAGCAACACTGCTTTTTTTCATAAAATAAAACATATTTTGAATAGTAATACATAAGTCATAAGTGTTGCTTACAAGAGAAGTTACAGGCTCTTCAGTCAGGCTGCTAATATAAGAAATCTCAAAAAATATATCCTCTCCCAACAGGTTTCTGCCAAGCGAATATAAAACTTCGTAATAATGCGTTCCTTGTATCAGATTTTCAAATGAACCATCACAACCTATTGCAACACAGACTCCTGCCTGCTTTTCATACTCCTTTACTATAAGTTCTTCTGATTTCGTGCTTAATTTCCAGTGTATTTGTGATAATCTGTCACCTTCTCTATATTCTCTAAATTCCTTGATTTCAGAAACATCATCTCCTGCATTCGGATCAGTTTCATAATCATTGTCATCATCAAGTGTTTGTGCAATAATGCTATCCGGGAAATCAACAACTTTAGGCATAACACAGATATCAGTTTTAGGAAGCTGTGAAGATTTTCGACCAAAAATCCCAAGGAAATCATAGAAAATGATATGTTCTGTTTTTACTTCATATATACCACAATATCCCAAGGTAATTCCGATATCATGTTTTCTTTTGCCATGAAAAATACTGTAAGAGTCTTCTATTAAGACCCTTTTTTCTTCCTGTTTGTGGTTAATTGAATACTTTACATCAATTTTAGAAAATGGAAAAAACCCGTTATATTCCATTTCAAAAGAGATGTTATTTTTTTCACCTTCGACCTGAGAAGAATCTTCCGGAAACAGCATGCACAGTGGAAGCTTGAAACTCTTTTTTAACAGTATAAAACTAAATCCCAAACATACAATCATGGCAATAATAAAAAATAGAATTACCCTTCTTCTATTAAACCAAAATAAAAAGATAAACAATGCTAAGAGAATAACATATGAAATCAATGACTTTATATTAACTTTCATGGCACCTCCATTACATCTTTGGCAAAGGAGTTATATTAATAACTTCCTTTATAACATCTTTAATATTTTTTTTGACCGATTTGGCTCTTGGTGACAATACGATTCTATGACCGCAAACAGGCAAAAGATTGTTGATTACATCGTCGGGAATTACATAGTTCCTGCATTTAATAAATGCAGTCGCCTTTGCCATTTTTAAAAGAGCAATACTTCCTCTCGGACTCACACCAAGATTTACAAGTTCGTGTTCTCTAGTGTTTTCACAAAATGCTGCAACAAATTCAGCTATTGAATCATCTACATAGACTTTTTCAACTTCTTTTTGTAATAATACAAAATCATTAATTGACATTACCGATCTTACTTCTGCTCTATTTGAAACATTGTTTGTCAGAATCGATACTGCAGCTTCATGTGATGGATAGCCAAGTGTTGTACATATCATAAATCTATCGAGCTGTGATTCCGGAAGTTTTTGAGTCCCTGCCGAACCAAACGGATTTTGAGTTGCTAAAACAATAAAAGGCGTCGGAAGTTTTCTTGTAACTCCGTCAACAGTAGCTTTTCCCTCCTCCATTACCTCTAGAAGGGCTGACTGTGTTTTGGGAGAAGTACGGTTAATCTCATCAGCAAGAAGAAAATTGCAGTAAACATTTCCTTCACGGTATTCAAAAAGACCGGTTTTGCTGTTATACATGTTAAATCCAACAAGATCACTTGGAAGTACGTCAGGTGTAAACTGGACTCTTCTGTAATCCATAGATAAACATTTACTTAGCGAAACTGCAAGAGTTGTTTTCCCTACTCCCGGAATATCCTCTAAAAGAATATGTCCTCCCGCAAGCATAGCTGTTAAAGTTGTAAGTATTATTGAGTCCTTGCCTTTTAAGACCTTTTTTACTTCCTGAAGAATAAGTTTTACCTCTGAATTCATTTTAATCTGATTTGATCTCTCTGTTGTCTTTACCATATATTTTCTCCTTTTATCTTAAAACTTTCTTCGTTTGAATGTGAAAAAATGCAGCTTATATTTTAACCTGTCATACGGTTTTAAATATGATATAAGTACATATATTAGTTTTCTGTATCTGTCAGTAAGCAGATCTAGACAGACATCTTCCTGACTACTGAAATTAATCTGCAGATAGCAGTTGACATATTCATCTACCGTACTACAGTCAATCTTAAAATAATCAGTCAGAATTTTTCTAACGACCTGTGATGAATATATATTTTCATCAGGCATATCTGATAATTCAGTATAAAAATTGTACTTTGTCTTGATTGACATGAGTATTTCTGCAAGTTCCCTATACTGATACACAGACCTTTTAGAATTCTTAAGATAATACAAACGAATATTCATGAGTATTTTTCTTATAAAAAGAAAAATAAGAATTGCAATTGTACCCCAGCTTACAAAGCTCATTAATGCAGATGCAAAAAAAACTTTAATTGTCTTTACAGCATTTGAATCAGCCAGATTCTGAATAGCACCTAAAGCATTTACGGCTTGATTGTTTCCTGCTGAACTTCCAAGAGAATTAAGCAGTTCAGCCAGCATCCCTGGTGTTTCTGCATCACTTTGTCCGACCGTAAATTCAATTGGAATCCATCCAAATCCCTCAATGAATACCTCTACCCATGCATGAGCATTGGTATCTGTTAAGTCTATTGATACAGGTTCCCTAAAATCTATTACAGAGTAACCGTTATACCATTGATTTTCTTTAAAACGAGTTATATCCTCATATAAAACAGCATCCGAATATACTGAAGAATCAAAGCTGTATCCTTCAACATATCTTGCAGGTATTCCCATTGAACGAAGTAAAAGACACGCTGATGATGCAAAGTGTACGCATATACCTTTTTTCTGTTCATTAAGAAAATACATTACATAATCTTCATCTTCAGGTGTTATTCCGGGATTTAATGTATATTGATAGTTATCCGACATAAATGTCTGTATTTGTTCAATAATTTCAGGTGTGTTGCCTTTGAAACCGTTTTCTCTGCAAAAAGTCTCAAGTTCATCTCTTATTGTATCCGGAATCTGAAGATAGTATTCCATTGCAAATTTAGTATCACTGACTTCCGTTGTTTTTAGTTCTTCTGCCAGTTCAAACACTTCATGAATGTCATACATATATGTACTGTAATCATATATATTTTCATTTCCAATTGAAGAAGTTATTTGTGAATTAATATACGAAATATAGTATGGATTAAACCTCTTTGAATCTCCGGCAGCAACATTCGAAACAATCATTCTGCCTGTTCCAAATTTATAGTCTGTGTTATTTTCAGATAATGATTTATATGTATTTGTATATTCATCTTCATTATCTGAAAAGTACTCTCCCTTATATTTACTTGCATTATCAATCCAATGTCTGTTTTCATTATCATAATAATCAGCTGTAAAACTTCTTATATAAATTTGATCTGTAGAATAAGGAACAAAAGTAACCTCTAAATCCGTTTCCCCATCAAAAGAAACTGAGCTGACATTACCAAAAGATCCATTTTCCAATCCCCCGACCTGATTATCACCTTTATTGAACAGAGACTCTAGTCCCTTCCATGCAAGATTATAAACTACGACATCTGATTTTACTTTAAGTGATGACGACGCAGATGTGTAAATTGATGAAACAAATGTAAATGAGATGATTGATAAAAAAAGGATAACAGCAGAAATTAGAACAGAAAAGACAATACTGCTTCTGCGTTCTATTCTGCCATTATGAAAGTATATAACACCGGATGAAACATTATAATTCTTTGTAGTCTTTTTATATTCTCCCGGCATATCATCACTTGATTTTGTAACAACAAATAAAAGAAGTGAGAATAATATTATCAAAGTATAAAACATACTGAAATCATCACTGAGATATATAGATAATTCGAACAAAGGAAGAATAAACAGAATTAGTCCTAAAATGCTTTTCCGCCTGGATATAAACATATTAACGAGACATATAAATAATATGCTTATTAACCCAATACATGAAGTTATTGATATATATCTGTTTGTAAAAAACTCGTTGAATTCCCTCAAATACGGAAGATTCATCACCTCATCAATTTTTACGATTATAATATTCAGAATTGCACTGAATCCACTGTTTACTATCATATACATACTTGATATAATAAAAACAATAATTATCAGCATAAGTATGTATCCGAAATTGAATGTTATGCTATTTAAATACAAGAATGAAAAATACATAGACAGGATTAACTGAACAATACTTATTACCAAAAGACTGCACGGAACATCAAAAGAGTCTACAAACAAGCCGGTAATTCCAAACACTAAAAGAAATGTAAGCAGACCATTCCAAAAGCATTTAGATACAGTTTGTTTGAAGCTTTTCTTTTTTTCTGTAAGGTCTTCCAGAAAAATCCCTGAACCTGCATGTTCCAGGAAAAGCTTTTTATCTTTTTTGGATTTAAAGCTCATTGTGTTATCTCCTGCAAATCGGTAGTTACAATTTTGATTTTACATGATTTTATATATATAATCAATCCTTGAAACATTAATAATTCTTTATCTTTAATCCATGTGAACAAATGTTTGCATAATAAAAATCTTTATGTTATAATCTTAAGAAACAGAAGAATGATTTATGTCTTTTAGGAGGCCCCAATGACAAATGGATTAACAGATAAACAACAGGCGATACTTGATTATATTAAGGAGCAGATATTAAGCAGAGGAATTCCTCCAACAGTAAGAGATATCTGTGAAGCTGTAAATTTAAAATCAACCTCATCAGTTCATGCTCACCTTCAGACGCTTGAAGAAAAAGGATTTATAAGACGCGAAGGAAATAAATCAAGAACCATTGAAATTATAGATGATGAATTCAACCTCTCCAGACGTGAAGTTGTAAATGTACCTGTAGTAGGTACAATTACAGCGGGACAGCCTATACTTGCCGTCCAAAATATCGAGGATTATTTTCCTATTCCTGTTGAAATGATGCCAAATGAGCAATCTTTTATTTTAAAAGTAAAGGGATCTAGCATGATTAATGCCGGTATATTTAATGGTGATTATATAATTGTAAAACAACAAAATACAGCATACAATGGTGATTATGTTGTTGCTTTAATTGATGATTCAGTAACAGTTAAAACATTCTACAAAGAAAGTAACCGTATTCGCCTGCAGCCTGAAAATGATTCCATGGAACCGATGTATTTCGACAATGTTAACATATTAGGAAAAGTAATCGGAGTCTTCAGAATGTTCTAACATTCACATATATAAAAAGGACAGAACATCCATAATCCACTGCTTTTAGACTTAGTTAAAAGTTAATTTGAATTATAAATAGTTTCTGTCCTTTTGCTTATTGGTTATTCAAAGTTGGGATATCTATATCCTCTGCTTCGTTATAAACTTTTTTTCCTGAAAAAATATCCTCATCTAATGAACAAATATATGAAAGCAGGCTATCTGACATCTTATATATACCTGTTGTATTCGATGCAGTAACATATTTTCTGTCAGAACTTATTTTAAGTGTCCAAGTTATCTGAACTGTATTTTCTTCCTCGTCCTTAACTTCATAATTGACCGTAAACTCAACTGTTTGAGAGTTAAGATTGTATTTTTCCAGAGAACTGTTATCAGCATCTTTAACAACTGTTTCGGTGTACTCCATCAACCCGGATTCCGTGAGATATAAAACCATTTGTTCTATTGCTTTTTCATCAACTGCAAATTCAATCGTATCGGCACTATATATCCAGTTTTTGTCATTTTTAATGATACTGAATGTATTACCGGAATTTGAAATATTTATTGAACTGATCTCCGACTTATTAAGAATTGGAACTGTGTTATCTTCAAGAAGGCTCTGTTCATATCTATATACACCATTTATTCTTTTTTCGGAAAATCCTATAAAGTACTTGCAATATAAAGAATTCATCTTATATACACAGTTTGTATCATAATTACTTTCCTCTTTTGAATCTTCACTACAAGTAATTCGTACATAGTACTCACTTTTTTCGTCTGTAACCGGTTTTCCGATATACAATGTATATGTATAATCGCTGGTTATGTCTTCATTATAATCTGATTCTTCTGCAGATGATTCGTTGAATTTAATCACAACAGCAGCAACAGGATTTAATAAACCATACATATCCAAGTCCTCATCCGTTGGTTTATAATTCACGGCATTATTAAAACAGAATTCCGTAATGTAATTATACAGCACACTTGAATCTTCACTTTCGGCTTCAGATGCATTTGCCTCTGTCTGACCATTGTCAGGATAAAAATATTTATATACAGCCAACTTGTCTGTAAATTCACTTCCTGTATACTCTTCTTTTTTTGACTCTGTAAGAGCCTTATCTTTACATATTATAATATTACCATTTGCATTTGTTATTGAAACAGACAGAAGTTCATAATCCGTTATACTTGGAATATCTGTCTTCTGATAAAAATCATATAACGTGAAATTAGAGTAACTGCTGAGTTTTGAATCCGTCGTGTAAATTACATCCCCGCCTTCAATCATGAAGTATGTCGTACCATCTGAAAAACTTGTATCCGAAAAACAAAGATTAACTGTTTCTCCATTATCCAGACTAATTTTGATAAGTAATGGAGGATTTTCAAGATTAAATGAACTTAAATCCTTATAATCTGAAATCTGTCTATAGTACGAAAGACCGGTTATTGCATTTTTCAATGTTGTTATTACTGTTTGATTCACATCAAATCCATTGTCCCGGTCATATTCCCACTTTGAAATTTCTTTGTTATAATCAAACTCAAACTCATTATCTTCTGTTATCAGGCTGATTCCAGTTAACTCCTTCTCATAAGTCCAAAATTCAGTTGATTTTATATCCGCTTCCGTTGAATCTTTTATGTTATTCTTTGCAGTCACCTTTAAAACAACAAGGTAAACAACAAAAATAAGGATTAATGTCAAAATAATGATTATAAGGTTTCTTTGCTTTTTTTTCATTATTTACTTCTCCTTAGATACCATACGCAAAATCCCAATACAATAAATGCTGCAGGGATAAGACATAAATATACAAGAGTAAAAAGGTTGACCTGATTTTGTGTTGTTATATTAAATCTTTCGTCCAATGTTTTAGCATCTACCGTAAATCCATTTTCTTTTCCGGTCATTTGCCCGATTGTATTTGTTATTAAACGAATATTATTGTTCAATATCGTAGAATCATCAATAATCTGCTCAAGAAATGAAGCATTAGACACAACCATTACATTTGCAGTTTTTCCGGTTTCCGTGAAGTCTGCTTCGACATATGTAGCAAGTGATGCCGGATCAGTATATGCAACCGTATTTTTTGCCTTAAGATCATAGAACTGATAATTATCGGATGTTGTCAAAAGTTCTGTATAAGTAACATTGCATTTATCAGTTTCTGTTTTCTTAACCGTAGATGCAAGCATCGTCATTACATATGAGCCATTCATTTGAGAAGTAATAGCACTCTCCTGACTCAAATCCGGTATCAGTGTATATTGAGGATACTGAGATGATGCGTAATAGTGCTTCTCATCATTCTCAATTACCACTCCATACGTTACCTCAAGTCCTACATATGAAAGAATACTCTCAAAGTTTTCCATATTGTCAGCTTTTCTGCTATATAAAGAAATAATATTACCACCATCTGCAATATAATTCTTTATCAATTCCGCTTCTGCTGCTGTATAATCAGAAGACGGAGCATATAAAATAAGTACATCACAATCTGATGGGATTTCAGCGTTTTCTGAGAGATTTAAAGCTTCACCTGCAATTCCATAATTACATTTTGTAATTGATTCAGCAAGAGAAGTTCCCTCGAGAGCCTGTTCTCCGTGTCCCGTGATCTCATAAATTTTTGCAGTAACTTCATTTATAACATAATCTATAGCAGAAACAATATTACCCTCACCGTCATAATAATATGTTGTATACGAATTTCCGCTTTCGTCATATTTTGTGTTTCCGTAATAAATTTCAGTATAATCGATTAACTTATACTTTCCAGTCGCAGGATTTTCTACAACAATACTATAACTTGATGCCTGAGCCGCATTGTATTTTGCTGTAAAAGAAGGATTTCCTACAACATCAATCTTTTCAAGATTGACATGAGAGGAACTGTCCTTGAACACACTGCATATTGTATCAGCATACTCCTCGTAGGTACCTGATGAATCAGACATCAAATATATATTTACATCCGTATCAAGCTTCTTTAAATAATCTTTTGTCTCATCAGTAATTGAATAATAGTCAACTCCATTGGTTTCAAAAGTAGTTACTGAAGCAGGAAGTGCATTTACAAGAAGATTTACCACAATTACAAGGGCTATAACTACTATCGTAACAATGGAACTGTAAGTACCATTTCTGAATTCTATAGAACGGTTAATTTTACTTTTTTTCATAAATGCCTCCCTTAACTATATCTTCTTTTTTGAATTGTCTGAATTGTAAGGAATACAAAAAGACAAATTAAAGAAAGAAAATACACTACAGCTTTCAAATCAAACATGTAGTAATATATAAAATTAATAAGATAATTAGAAGGCGGAATAAGCTTCAGCACTTTTTGAATAAGTCCTGTAAAAGCACTTGGTTTTACTATATAACAAACTATAGTTACAAGTGAAAAGAAAATACCTATTGAAACTCCAAATACATTGCTTTTTGTAAGAACTCTGCATACAAAGCCCGCAATAAATGATATCAAAACAAAGAATATGAGTGAAACATAATTCTTATCTGATATTGCAGAAGAAAATGCAGAACAGTATTCAAGAAAGAAAATAACAACCAATGAAATAATGGCAGATATAATCTGGTTTTCAGTCAGTGAAGAAATAAACATACATATCGCAATATAAACACAACCAAGCAGAAAATATGCTGATAATGAAGTATAATCAACCAATAACATTGAATAACCTAGTGATTTTATTACCAGCGGACAAGTTGCAATTATAGCAACTACTACCATGAATACGGTACACATTGCAAAATATTTTCCCATTACAATTTTATAAACAGGAACAGGCGATGTGTAAAGCAGTTGGTCAATTTTGTCCTTTTTTTCTTCTGGAAGGGATTTCATTGTAATTAATGCAAAAAGAAAAAAACAAAAATAACAACCATAAAGAGTAGGATAACCTATTGAAGTAACACCTATTGTCAGATTATAGTACCTGAAATAAATACCGAACAAAATAAGGTAAACTGCAATAAAAATATAAGCAGTCATAGATGTAAAAAAGCTTTTTAACTCTCTTTTATATATAGCTCTCACTTACTTTTACCTCCATCCTTTTTTCCTTTATTTGTTATTTCAAGAAAAAGATCCTCAAGGGATTTTTTGTTTATTTTGCTTTCAAGAATGGCTATTTCTTTTCCGGCAAATGCAAAAAATATTTTCTTAGATAACTCATCTGCATCATTTTTTGTCGTAAGTGTACATGAAGTAATACCGGCTTCTTCAGTTACAGATACGACATCAACATCACCTATTCCGGAAAGAATCTCTCTGCACACATCAGATTCAGCTTCAATTTTACAGAAAAGTTCTGATTCATTATGTTCTTTTGAAGCAAGCATATCAGGAGTACCTTTTGCAACAAGTTTTCCTCCTGTTATAATTAGAATTTCATCGCATACTGCACTTACTTCCTGAAGAATATGGGAACTCAAAATCACTGTATGTCTTTCTCTTAACGAAGAAATAAGTTCTCTCATTTCATTTATCTGTTTTGGATCAAGTCCAACTGTCGGTTCATCAAGTATAATCACATTCGGATATGAAATAAGAGCGCCTGCCAGACCTACTCTCTGTCTGTATCCTTTAGACAAATGTTTGATAAGTCGGTCAGAAACATCTGATATCTTTGTTTTTTCTTCAATTTCCTCTACATGTTTTTTTCTTTCTATTTTAGGGACTTTTTTTAATTCTGCCACAAACAAAAGGTATTCGTGAGGTGTCATATCCTGATATAGAGGTGGGATTTCAGGCAGATAACCAATGTTTGACTTTGCAAGTTCAGGTTCATCCAGTATTTCATGACCATTTATATGTACTGTACCGCTGGTTGCACCTATGTATCCGGTCATTATATTCATTGTTGTTGATTTTCCGGCACCATTAGGACCAAGAAGCCCATAAATTTTTCCTTCTGAAAGCTCAAAGCTGATATTATCAACAGCTTTATGATTACCATAATATTTAACAAGATTTGTAACTTTAATCAAAGAGCTATACCTCCATTTTGTTTCACTTAAGACATATTATCAGAATTGTATGAAAAAACTATGTTCAATCCGTATAGATTTTGCCATCGCCCCATATTCTCTCAAGATTGTAAAAGGCACGTTGTTCAGAAATAAAAAGATGAACGGCAATCTCATTATAATCCATTACAATCCACCCGTTTTTGCTTGAACCCTCAATTGCTCTCGGATAAATATCTTTTGAAAGACATTTTTTATAAACAGCATCTTTCATCGCATCAAGCTGACTATCATTTTTTGCATCAGCGATAATCATATAATCAGCAATTGCCGTGAGTGATTTAATGTCTATTATAACAGGACGAACTGCTTTTTTATTTTCAAGTTCTTCTTTAATTTCAGCCACCAGTCTGGCAATAAAATCATCTGTATCAAATGCTTCAATATCATTCATTGTTCTTATAAAACCTCATCATTTCTTCTGTTTTTTTGTCAATTATTCTTTTTGACTTACTCAAATACTCAATCGTATTTTTAGATATAAGGTAAACAGCTTTGTCTATATCTTCGAAAGCAATCTTTCTTATTTTGTCAAGAGGAGGAGTAGTATTTTGTTTACGTCCCGGTTCAATATAGTCTGCAACATAAATTATTTTTTCTAATTCAGACATATTAGGTCGTCCTACCGTATGGTGATATATGGCTGATAGAATCTCTGCATCTGATATGTAGTAACAGTTTTGTGCAATAATCATTCCGGCTTTAGAATGAAGAAGTGACTGCGTCGTTTGTTCATCCGAGATTTCATGCTTAGTATACTCCAAACCGTTCTGATCACAAAGATTTTTCATTTCATCTCCACTTAGCGGTTTTGCACAATCATGTAATATTGCAGCTGTTTTTGCCTTTAAAATATCAACATTATATCTAGCTGCAAGTTTTTCAGCAGTCTCAACAACTCCTAACGTATGCAGATATCGTTTTTCCGGGAGTTTTTTGCTGATTTCCATCTTAAGAGCCTCAAAAGAAAATTCCTTATCATCACCAATATATAGTTTATGTTCACTAATATATCTATATACGGATAAAGGAACCAAATTACTTATATCTTTTTTTTCTTTTATCCGTTCTCTTATATCAGTTGATGAAATGTCAATAGGTTCAAAATTCAAAATATGGTATATCCCACCTATTGTTTTCTCTAAATCACCGGTAATTTTTAAAATTCTTGATTTATCATTGGAATTTCTTGCACATACTACAATTTCAGCACATGAAACTATAACATCAGGTTTATACCAGTTTTTAAAGTTTTCTATTGAATCTCCTCCTATTATAAAATAAAAGGAAACATCAATATTTTCTTTGCACAGCTCTTTCATTGTCTGAAAAGTATATGTAAAACCTGTCATAGAAATCTCTTTTTTACATACACTGACATCATCATAATCCTGCGAAAATACCTGCAACATATTTATACGATCATTGTCAGATATATATCCATATGAAGGCTTATGCGGAGGTTTTTTTGCCGGCATAAGCCATATTTCTTCCGGAGATAACCATTTTCTGACGGCATCAATCATTGCTGCATGGCCATTGTGAAATGGATTAAACGATCCTCCAAGAATCGCTATTTTTTTCATTATTTCCTCCCAGAATTTTTTCTTCCTATTGCTGATATATCAATTTTACTTTTATTTACTGATTTTCGATATAAAACAATTTTTTTACCGATAACCTGAACTACTTCCGAGTTAGTTCTCTCTGCAAGTGTTGCTGCAATGGACGAAGGTTCGTCAAGACAGTTGTTTAATACGTTAAGTTTAATCAGTTCATTAGCCTCAAGTGATTCATCTATCGCTTTTGTAAATTGAGGTGTAACCATGCCCTTCCCAACCTGAAAACTTGGTGTTATATTCATGGCTAAACCTTTTAAATATGCTCTTTGTTTGCTGTTCATATACAATCCTTCCCCAATTACTTATAGTAGTCAAAAGCGTGTCCATACATTCGAACAGTATCGCCGTCCTGAATTCCGAGTTTTTCAAGTTCTTTGAGGACACCACTGGTTTTAAGAAAATTCTGAAAAAATTCAAATCCTTTCTCAGAATCAAGATTTGTGTAGCCAAGCATTTTTTCAATTCTTGGTCCCTCTACCCAATAAATATTATTATCTTCGTCATACGTTACGGTAAACGGAAGATCCTCATCAATATATTCCATAGGGTCATATTCTTTTTCGAACGTTATCATTTCTTTCGGTTGAAGCTTGAGAAGCGCATCAATCTTATAAAGCAGCTCTTTTATTCCGATTCCTGATACTGCTGATACAGGAACTATTTCAATACCTTCAGAAATTTCATCTGCAAGTTCTTCTTTTAAAAGCTCTAGAGCTATTTCCTGTTCATCCGGTGACAAAACATCCATTTTATTTGCAACTATTATTTGTGGCTTTTTTAAAAGTTCCGGGTTATAACTTGCAAGTTCGTTATTGATTTTCTTTACATCATCAGAAGGATTTCTACCCTCAACGCCTGCTCCATCAATTATATGGCATATAACTCTGGTGCGCTCTATATGCTTCAGGAATTCATGACCAAGTCCTATTCCATCTGAAGCCCCCTCTATAAGACCCGGAATATCAGCAATTACAAATCCGTCTCCGTTAAAATCAACCACTCCGAGATTTGGATTTAATGTTGTAAAGTGATAATTTGCAATCTTAGGCTTTGCATTTGTAACTCTCGAAAGAAATGTAGATTTTCCTACATTTGGAAATCCTACCAAACCAACATCCGCAATCACCTTAAGCTCCAGCGTTACATTGAGTTCCATTGCCTTTTGTCCCGGCTGTGCAAATTTAGGAACCTGCATTGTAGGTGTAGCATAATGCTGATTACCTTTACCTCCACGACCACCTTTTAAAACAACTTCACGTCTGTTCTCTCCTGACATATCGGCTATGATTTTTCCTGTCGAACTCTCCTTAATAATTGTTCCTTCCGGCACTTTAAGAATAAGATCCGCACCATCACGTCCGGAACAATTATTATTACCACCCGGTTCACCGTTTTCAGCACAGAATTTTCTCTGGTATCTGTATTCATTTAAAGTGTTGAGACCATCATCAACTTCAAAAATCAAATCTCCGCCTTTGCCTCCATCACCACCATTTGGTCCGCCGGCAGCAACAAACAATTCTCTGCGAAAACCAACATGTCCGTCTCCACCTTTACCTGATCTGATATATATATTAGCTATATCTGCAAACATTAACTACCTCCGGGTAATCTCTAAAATAAAATCACACATAGTTCCAAGCTCGGTAAATTAATACTTAATTAGGCACAAATTCTACAGAGCAAAAAAGCCCTGATTTTCAAATCAGGGCTCTGAGTTCAAAAATTATTCTTCTACAGGAAAAACATTGGCATACTTCTTGCCTTTTGCCTTTGTCTGGAATCTTAAAACTCCATCCTTAAGAGCGAAAAGAGTATCATCTCCACCGATACCAACATTTACGCCCGGATTAATCTTTGTTCCACGCTGTCTGTAAAGAATATTGCCTGCTAAAACGAACTGACCATCGGCTCTCTTAGCGCCTAATCTCTTAGACTCGGAATCACGTCCGTTCTTTGTAGAACCAACACCCTTTTTATGGGCAAATAACTGAAGGTTCATCTTCATCATGACTAATTACCTCCTTATAAAATGTCAATAAACAATCTTTAAATACTTTTTACCATAATTATCATATATGGCATTAATTCCAATGATAAACGAATTTAAAAGAAGTTCACTTTCATAAGAAGGTTCTTTGATATAAAAATACAAATAACCACTCTCATCCGGTGATTCCCTAAGTTCAAATTTATCATTAGTAAACTGTTCTATCGAATTAACGGTATTAATTGCCAAAACAGAAACAGAGGCACATATAATGTCTTTTCCGCATTCAGCATATCCTGCATGACCGCTTATTTCAAATCCGCAAAAACAATTATCTTCACCATATATCTTAACGGTAATCATCGCTTTTTCTCCAAAAGTAATTACATTGAAATGCTTTCAATCTGAACCTTTGTAAACTGCTGACGATGACCATTCTTCTTATGATAACCGCTCTTTCTCTTGTATCTGTAAACAATAACCTTCTTAGCCTTGCCTTCGCCTAATACCTTTGCAGAAACCTTTGCTCCGGCAACTACAGGTGTGCCAACAACTAACTCTCCGTTGTTTACTGCAAGAACCTGATCAAAATCTACTGTCTCGCCTTCACCTACGCCAAGTTTTTCTACTCTAATGATATCGCCTTCGGATACTTTGTACTGCTTACCACCAGTTGCAATAATTGCGTACATTAAGGGTACCTCCTATTATCATTACTCGCTAGTTACGGTGTCTGCAGAAATACAGAACTTTATAAAACCTCACTAAGCGGCATACTCATATAATATACATTTATAAAACTGTATTGTCAAGTATATTTAAAGAAATTTTCAATACAATATGATTTTTTATACGTTAGGGTTTAATACTCTGTCAGTACATCTTTTATTATCTGCTCATACGGCTGTTTTTTTCGCAATCTTGTAAGCTCTACCAATCCCAATTTTGTAATATCATGAAGCTGAACCGTATTATCTGTTTTGCATATTTTTTTAAGCTTTTCATAAAAAAGCTGTGTATCTTTATCGTTCATGTTTATAAAATCGATCAATATTATCCCGGAAATATTTCTTAACCTCAATTGTCTGATTATTTCTTCGGCAGCCTCAATATTTACTCCCATAAATCCGTTTTTCAGCTTTGAAGATGAAGCCTTAGATGTGTTGATATCTATTGAATACAACGCCTCTGTCTTTTGTATAACCAAATGAGCTCCACTTTTTAGCCAAACTCTTTCTTTCAACAGTTCATTCAAGTGCTTTTTCATATCAAAAAGCATTTGGAGCGGATATGATTCGTCTGTATAAAAACGGATTTTACCTTTGTAAGTTGTTTCGTCAGCCAGTTCATTTAAGGCATCTAAAATCCCCTCTGAATCCGTAATTACTTCTTCATATGTATTACTTAATACCCCGTGTTTGATATTTGCATAAAAGGAGTTTGATCTGTGCAGACACGTTCCCTTGATTCTTTTGCCGGATAAATCAACGAGATTATGTATTTTTTTAACAGAAGAATCAATGCTTTCTTCAATTAGATCCACGTCTGCATTTTCACATGTCGTTCGAGCTATAATACTTATGTCTTCCGAAATCCTGTCACCCAACAGTTTCCTTAACATCTTTTTTTTATCAGCATCTTTAATTTTCGAAGATATTCCATATGTTTTGTTTTTATTTAATGTTACTACACAATACTGTGTCGTGATTGATAATTCAGGTGTTACACTGACAGGCTTAATTCCATTACTTTCCTTAGAAACCATTACAATTAGATTATCACCGACATGAATCTTTCCATCCGGATGTTTTCTATCTGTGCAATAAATAAACTTATCTTCCATTTCCATGTAGCATGGTTTATTAAGTCCTATATCAACATATGCACACTTTAAATGTGGTAAAACATTAACAACATATCCGACATAAATATTTCCGGTAGAAAAACTGTTTTCCTTTTCAAAATCAATATCGACAAGCCGTCCGTTTCTAAATCCGGCAGCAACAAGATATCCTGCTTTTTTATATACAATCAGAGAATTTTGCATAAAGGTACACTTTCCCTTTCATCTCCACCTAAAAGTTCCATTCGATGTATTCTGAATAACTCTTGAGTAATACTGATTTCGGTATTATCAATTAACGCAGAAATAAACAACGAAGGACTTATATTTGTTTCACTTCCGGCAGAGAGACTCACCATTAAGCCGGTTTCATTCTCAAAAGACGGTGCATGAAGTATGTTTTGGTGAAGATTTTCGTCAATAATTGTTTTATTAACTATTTCTTTCATATATAATTCCGTAAGATTTCCATTATAGAAATTGATTTCATAAATATATGGTTTGATATCAATTTCCTTTTCTCCCTTTTTTGTCTTCTTAACAACTGTAATTTTATCTTGATCCATCAGATGTTTTACTGCATTTTTAAGCTGTTCGGAAACCGAATCATCTTTTAAAATGAGATAATAATTCGCACGTGTTATAAGAGACATGGAAGTAACCAGTTTTTCATTCACCTGTCTGTCTGCAAGTCTCACACATTCTGCAATCTCATATCCATGCGACAGACTGCTTCTAAGTGATTCAAGAATTACTTCACAGGAAATCTCTTCTGAAAGTTCCATATCAAGGTATTCTCCATCACTTGTAATCCCTAAGCCAAGCGGCTGAGCAAAACTTAATATCTGATGCGGATGATATCCCTCAGAATATTTAACAGGCAATCCTGATCTATTAAATAATTTCTGGAAATAACGCATCACATCCAAGTGTCCAAGAAATCTTTGAGTATCAAATTTTGCAAACTTAATTCTTACTCTCATAGCAGACACCTCCTCCAAAAACAGAAGCACCACATCCTGCACATTTAGTGCGACAGTTTGGCGTTACTTTTGCCTTTTTTGCATTATTATATTCGTTCCATAAAAACTTTTTCGACACTCCTGTATCAATGAAATCCCATGGAAGAATCTCATCATACTCACGCTCTCTGTTGTTATAAAAAGCAATCGATATTCCGTTTTCTTCAAGAGCATCTATCCAGTTTTGATAATTAAAGTACTCAACCCAGGCATCAAAAATGTTTCCTTTTTTATAAACATCCATAATAACTTTTGAAAGTTTTCTGTCTCCACGTGCAAGTATACCTTCCAACTCCGATGTCTGTTCATCATGCCATATATATCTGATACTTTTTTTGTTGAGCATTTCCTTTAATTCACTGCTGAGAACTGACTGTCGTTCTGAAAACACCTTTTTATCTGCCATTGCTGACCATTGAAATGGTGTAAAAGGTTTAGGAATGAAGAAAGAGGTACTTACAGTAATTGAAACCTTACCATTTCTTTCCTCCTTAGGAATCGTATAATACTCCGCTGCTATTTCGTTTGCCAGATGGGCAATTTCCCTCGCATCTTCATCAGTTTCAGTCGGAAGTCCAAGCATAAAATAAAGCTTTACTTTGTTCCAGCCGCCTTTAAATGCAAGCATTGCACCATT
This sequence comes from uncultured Lachnoclostridium sp., assembly GCA_964572955.1. Classification (GTDB taxonomy): domain Bacteria; phylum Bacillota; class Clostridia; order Lachnospirales; family Lachnospiraceae; genus UBA3775. The sequence continues at coordinate 52,988 of CAZNGY010000003.1, read as the reverse complement.
AAGAATATTTTCCTTTGTCAATCCCTTATTGATGACATTCCTCATTCTCTGTGAACTTGCTTCAGGTGCAAATGTCACGGAGCTTTTTTTGATATCCTGTACTTTACTCATTACATCCAAAGCAAAGGCATCTATTCTTAGTGATGGCAGAGCAATGTTAACATGTTTATCCTGATATTCATCAATAAGATAATAAACCAGTTCTGCAAGCTGCGAATAATCACTGGAACTTAGTGAACTTAATGTAATTTCATCCTGTCCTGTCGAATCCAGCATTTTCTTTGCTTTGTCTTTCAGAAAATCAAGACTTCTTTCACGTATTGGTCTGTAAATCATTCCAGCCTGACAAAATCTACAGCCTCTTATACAGCCCCTTTGAATCTCAAGGACAACTCTGTCCTGTACAGCCTGAATCGTACTTACTAAAGGCTTTTCGGGATAAAAAGTATCCGAAAGATTCATCTCTACTTCCTTTTTTATCTTTTCAGGTACAGAATCCGTATTAGGTTTGAAACTTTTTATTGTTCCATCATCATTATACTTTACATCATAAAATCTTGGCACATAAATCCCAGGGATTTGTGATGCAAGTTTCAGGAACTCTTCACGTGAACCATTTTTTTTACAACTCTTTTTGTATAAATCAATAAGATTATAATACTGTGTTTCCGCTTCACCTATATAAAACAAATCAAAAAAGTCTGCTATAGGCTCCGGATTATATGAACACGGACCTCCCCCAATCACTATCGGATCATCTTCGGATCTGTCAACCGAGTAAAAGGGGATTTTCGAAAGTTCAAGTATCTGAAGAATATTTGTATAGCACATTTCATATTGTAACGTAATTCCGAGAAAATCAAATTCTTTTACAGGGTCCTGACTTTCCAAAGCAAAAAGGGGGATTTCCTTTTCACGCATTATTTTATCTAAATCAGGCCAAGGAGAATAGACCCTTTCACAATAAACGTCCTCTCTTTTGTTAAGAAGATCATATATAATTTGTATTCCAAGGTGGCTCATTCCAACTTCGTAAACATCCGGAAAGCACATACAAAATCTCACGTCCGCTTTATTAGGATCTTTTCGAACCATATTGACTTCTCCGCCTATATATCTCCCCGGTTTTTCTATATTCATTAGTATTTCATCAGATAAAGCTAATCTGGTTTCTTTCATTTTATCCTCCGTAGTTATTCAAACATTTCGTTATAAAATTCTTCACTGTAAGAATCCAGAAAAGTATCATCAATATCCGGATACTCTTCTTTGACGCATTCTTTTATATAGGAAATTCTATTAAAAAAATTAATTTCTTCAGCTTCCTCCGGCTCATCATTTGCAATTACATTCTCTTTTAATATATTTGCAGTACACCACTCTGAAAGTTCATCTACAAACGAATCTTCACTTACCGCATCTTTTTTAAAACGTTTTGCACGAGAAAAAGATATGATTCCGATTGCAAGCATCAAAACAAAAAGAGCAGTATCCAGTATCAAACTGAACTTCCCATTTATAAGATTTATTACATCAAATACATTAAAAAGCATAAAAACAATTCCAAAAAAACCAAACAAAGTAAAGATTATACCTGAATTATACTCTTCATCTGCCTTATCTCTTTTAGATTCATATAATTGCGAACCTGAACAAATCTGTCTTTTTGAAAACTCAAGTTTTTCATGATCTTCGACAATGCCATATTCTTCATCGGATATTTCCGTATCGTAGCTTTCTTTTTGTCCTATATATAGCGTTGTATCTATATTTTCCTTTATATAGTACTCCGAATTTACATTTGTAAATGCCTTTAGTGCTGTTTTTCCCTTATGCATGAGTTTTTTTTCTATAAAAAACTCAGCATTGTTGTTATTTTCCCTTGTTTCATAAGGAATTTCTGAAAACTTCAACATTTTCTTCAAATCTTCTTCAAGTTTAACATCTTTTTTTTCAATGTAACACAAAAGCAAAAAAGAGGATTCCTTTGTCAGTTCATCAACTAAAGGAATCTTACATTCACTGCACATTGAAAATCCCTCTCTATATTCATTTTTACATACCGGACACCATGGCATAACATCCCTCTTTCTGACTATTTCAGTCTGATATCTTTGTAATTCTGACATATTTCCTGCCAGCTTTTATATCATAATTTATTAAATATGATTTGTAAAGTACTTTAAACAACACGCAAATACAATAAGATATATGTAACTGTGCATTTTATATAAATTTTTTTCGATAAAATGCAAAATTTTAATGATATTTACACCTAATTACTGCTTAATCCTTGATAAATACAAATAATTTGTATATAATGAATCATGCATTGTTATGCATGAGGAGGTAATTCTAATGTCAAAGAAATGCACTAGCTGCAATAAAATTTTTGAGGACGATTCACTATTAGTTTGTCCTGATTGCAACACCGACCTTGTAGATAATATTGATGAAGAAAAAGAGGTGTCCGTTTTCTCGTTAACTAATGAAGAATCGGCGCAGGGTGTTATAGAATATATGAAGGAGCAGGGGATTAAAAGTACCTATCGTTATAATCTCCGTGAAAAAAACTTTAAGATTTATGTAATGCAGTCTGATGCCAGAGCTGCGCTTCGTGCCTGTACATCTTTCTATGCAATTGAAGCAAAAAGACTTAAAGCTGAAGAAGATAAAAAACGTGAAGCTGAAGAAGCTGCAAGACGTGCCGAGGAAGAAGCTCGTTTAAAAGCCGAGGAGGAAGAACGTCTCCGCCGCGAAGAAGAAGAAAGAATTCGTCGTGAGGAAGAAGAAGCCCGACTCAGAGCTGAAGAAGAAGCTCGTTTAAAAGCTGAGGAAGAAGAACGTCTCCGTCGTGAGGAACAGGAAGCACTTCTGCGTGCTGCTGAAGAAGAACGTCTCCGTATTGAAGAAGAAGCCCGTAAAGCAATGGAAGAAGCTGAGCGTGCAAGAATTGAAGCTGAAGAAGCAGCGAAACGTGCCGAGGAAGCAATCAGACAAGCCGAGGAAGAGGCTCGTTTAAAAGCTGAGGAAGAAGAACGTCTCCGCCGCGAAGAGGAAGAAAGACTTCGTCGCGAGGAAGAGGAAAGGAAATTAGCTGAAGAGCAAAAACGAATTGCCGAAGAACAGGAACTGAAACGCCTTGCCAGTGAAAAAAGACGTAAAATGTTTGAAGAGGGTATTCGCGTAGCTGAACAACAAAGGAAATCCGAACAGACCGGTCCTTCAATTCCACATGTTAAAGGTGAAACAGTTCATGAAGAGCCTGTTAACATCGAAGAACATGAAATCATACCTGAATCAGGACCTATATTTGTTGAAACCGAACCGGTTGATGAATACGCAGTTGGTGACACAATTGTTGTTGATGCAGTAGACGTATCTGATGATGATTTTTACAATATGGAAGACGGACAATCTCTTGAAGATAATGATTCTGATAATACCGATGAAGATTCTTTTAATGATTTTCTCTCAGGTTTTAAAAAGAAGTCGTTTAGCCCATCTTCTTTCGCCGCTGTCGAGGATGAAAATGAGTATTCATCTCCTGTTGTCGAGGAAATGTTTACAAACAATATGTTTGCAGCTTCTGAAGCTGAATTGTCGTCTGCTGAAAAAGATGCTGATGACAATGGTAATTCACCTACATTCGAGTCAATTATAAACAACAGGGCTAATAAAACCGAACCAAAAATCGAAGGCATCGGCAGAAATAAATTTGCCGATAAATTCAGACAGCTTGCTAATGTAGATGATGTTGATGATGGTACATATAAAGGATTTGTTCCTGACTATCATCAGGATGATCCATCAAAAGATCCTGATGTTGAAACTGCCAATGCATATGGTTTTGATCCTGAAGCATTTAAAGCCTTGAAGGAAGAAACTGCAAAAAAAGTTCAGAGCAGAAAAAATAATCCTATTGAAAGACCAAGACGCCAAAGCAAAGATTTTCAGTTAATTGAAGATGATATTCCTGATGACGGTTACAAAGGATTTGTTCCTGACTATTCGTCAAAAAAAGATGAAGAAAAAATGTCTTACTACACAAGACGAACTTCTATAGATTACTCAAAATACAGAACAAGTACCGATTCAGTTGACAGGAATTCAATTTCCGGACTTGCTGCAACATTGAGATACTCATCTCAGACGGAACTTAACAATCTGTTTGAACCGACATTAATAAAGAATGCTGCAAAACCTTCTGATTATACTGATCTGAAATCATCTACCTACATACTTGCTTTAACCGGAGGTCAGCTTAACTCTCTCATCAATGCATGGTTAATGGCAAATTGTAATTCCGTATCTGTAAAGCAGTATGAAAAACCGGATGCAACTCCTGAGCAAAATTATCAGAACAAAATCAACGGCATTAAAGCTCTTCTGAAATCAAATCTTGGAAAGCTTGATGAAAGTGCCATTGATATTATAGTTACAAAATTTTACAACAAATATTTAGATGATTAATTATTTATACACTTTTCCCAAAGGTGACCGTTTACATACGGTCACCTTTTTATCTTACAAGAAAATTCAAGCTCTGTAGAATAAAAATCTCAAGAAAATTTTAAAAGGAATGATTTTAGATCATCTTTCATTCTGTTGGATTTACCATGCCCTGTTATCCAACCAATTTTCGAAGACAATTCAGCTGTTGCATCACATTTCCATACATTATATAACATTCCGTATAATACTCTCCATCAGCTACAGACGCTTTTCCCTCAAAAGGACTTATCTTCACCACCTCAGTTATTGTTTCATTTTTTCCGTACATAAGCTCATATGAGAAACTTTCACAATACAATAATGAATTTAATCCCCATATAGAATTAATATCAATTATCGGACACTCCAAACATATTTCTGAATATGTATCTGTTACGTATTTATAGATTATCTTTGTATCTTCCCATTTTATCGTTTTATTAGGCGGCCAACCACTGGCAAGTACCGAACTGACTAATCGTGTTTTTTCAGTTTCTATTGCGCCTACAAAACAATAGCCCGCTTTTCCTGTATATCCTGTTTTGATTCCGGAAGCTCCGTCAATCATGTCTAAAAAAGAATTTATATTTCTTATGCTGTAACTTTTTCCGCTGTAAATTTCATTAAAAGAATACTCTCTGGTTTGGGCTATTTCTGATAAAAACATATTATCCATAAAAGCAGCTCCTATTTTGCATAAATCCAAAGCAGTAGAAAAATGATTTTCTGCATCAAGTCCATTTGGTGTTACAAACGAAGAATTATATGCCTCCAATTCATATGCAGTTTCATTCATCAAGGCAGCAAATTCATCAGATGATTCACATATTGCCTCGGCTATTGCAACTGCTGAATCATTATGGCTTGCCATAAGCATTGAATACAGTAAATCTTTAAAGTAATAATGCTCTCCTTCCTTAATTCCAAGTTTAACTTTTGGAGCCAAAGAAGCATTTCTGCTTACCGACACTTCCGTATTAAGATCCATATATTTTAAAGCGGTTAGTGCAGTAATCATTTTAGTAGTACTTGCATTTGGCAGCTTAACTTCACAGTTCTTTTCAAACAAAATATGCCCATCCCTTGAATCTGTCATACAGGCAGAATAAGCAGTAACTTTCGGAATAAAATCCTGTTCTGTCACCGCTTTTTTTAGACAATAGGCATAGTACCTTTCGTAATCATATTTTATCTCTTCATCACGACCAAATTCAATTTGTTTAAAAAAAAACAATATAAGCACCACCACTATTGCCACTAGCACTGATACAATCAGAACTCTTCTTTTCATTATTCTGCCTTTAGCTTGTCTGTCAGAATATATGAAAAAAAACCTGCAAATATTCTTGCAGGTTTTTCTGTACGGTAAAGATTTAATATTTGCAGATTAATATACTTCTCATTCGTCGCTTTTTAACTTGTTATAAGGATTTCTTCTTTAACCTGTGATTCTGTAATTGCCTCCATCCGCAATTCCTCTTTAATTGTCTCATCAATTATAGGCAACTCATCCGTGGAGCTTACTCCAAAACATCTCAAAAAATCCTCACTTGTACCAAAAAGCACCGGACGTCCCGGAACATCTTTTCTTCCCAATTCCTCAATAAGATTGTATTCAAGCAGCTTGTTTACAGCAAAATCACTTTTAACACCTCTTATCGATTCAATTTCCTGTCTGGTAACCGGCTGTTTATATGCTATTATTGAAAGTGTTTCAAGCATTACATCAGTAAGATTATGCTTCTTAGGTACATGACATAATTTAATTAAATCTTTATAATATTTCGGATTTGAACACATCTGATAGCTTTTATCCAACTCAATAATACTAATTCCTTTGTCAGCCTCTTTGTATTCATCCATAAGCTGTCGACATAAAGAAACCGCAACTTTCTCAGATATATTAAGTGCTTCTGCTATTCTTAATGCCTCAACACTTTCCCCCATGGCAAACAAAATAGCCTCAATCGCTGACTTAATTTCATTTATCGTTTGTATTTTTCCTTCTTCTCTTAAATCCATAAAATCCTCCATGTCTAACATAGATATATAAGTTTTTTAAAAATACTGTTCTACGGCAACAACATCATCAGCCAGAAATGATACTTCAATATCTTGAAATATACCTTCCTGTTCAATTGTCACTCTTCCCATCTTAATAAGTTCAAGAATTCCTAAAAAGGTAACAATTATTTCAACCTTACTTTTTGAATTGTCCAAAAGTTTACGAAAACTACACTTTTTATGTTTAATACCATACTCCTGTATTCGTAATACTTTTTCAGTAAAATTAACTTCTTCTTTTTGTATTTTGCCAAAACTGCTTCTGATAGGGTCCAGCTTATTGGCATTTCTTTTCATTACATCTTTAAAAATACTGCTGAGAAGTTCTAATGTTGTATCGCCTATTACATCTTCTGCTTTTATTTCTTCCTTGAAGCACAAAACTTCATCCGGCAGCTTTTCTTCACGATATATACGTTTTGATGCATTAATACTCATGTCTTTAAGCTCTCTTGAAACATACTTAAACATTTTATACTCTATCAGTTTTTCAACGAGCTCCGTTCTCGGATCTTCCTCATCCTCCTCGCTTTCTTCATGTTTCGGAAGAAGCATCTGAGATTTTATTCTAATCAGAGTTGCCGCCATAACTAAAAAATCGCTCATAATTTCCATATGATCATCTTTCATGGCATCAATATACTCAATATATTGATCAGTAATCAAGGCAATAGGTATATCATATATATCAACTTTGTTTTTTTCAATCAAATGAAGAAGTAAATCCAAAGGTCCTTCAAAAACTTCAAGTTTAATAGGTATTGAGTTCATTTTTCCTCCTATGTTAATTAATTGTTGCCGGTGATTTCAATAATTGAGATTTCCGGCCGATTCATAAAACGTATCGGTATTGAATGTACTCCCAACCCTCTGGAAACATACATTTTACTTTTATTTATTCTGTACTCTCCTGCATCATACTTCCCTCTAAAAAAAGTCTGAGGTGATAAAACACCGCCAACGAACGGCAACCTTACAATTCCACCATGAAGATGTCCTGATAAAACAAGATCCGCACCCCATTTTTGATAAACATCAAAATATATAGGATTATGTGCAAGCAGAATTTTATATTCTTCCCTATCAGGACAAGCTTGTAGTTCAAGAAGCAATTCATCCAAATCCAGCTTATATGTTTTCTTGAATTTTGAATACTGTTTTAAAGGATTTGTGTATCCGATAAAACATACGTTATCAAATATGATTGATGAATTATCCAAAACTTTCACATCAAACTTTTCCAGTTTTTTTTGAAAATCCTCAAATTTATCTTCAAAATTCTTTTTTAACTTTAATTCATGATTTCCAAACGACATAATAACAGGTATGTTTATTTCCTGCAATTCTTTTACAAATTCAAGGAAATTTTCATATCTGCATTTATCTGCAACAACACAATCTCCGGGAATACAGACTACATCAACTTTCTCTTTCAAGATTATTAACGAAAGTTTTTTCTTTCCCTTGTAATTAAAATTATGAAGATCGGAAACAAGTGCAATTCTTATGTTAACTTTTTTTTCAGATTCTATATTAATGTGAGTCACTTCAATATTTTTCAATTCATACAATATATGAATTGTTACAAGAAAAAATAAAGCGATGCACGCACATACAATCAGTTTCATGTCACACCTTCCAAATAAATCCTCACAATATAATAGCATTTAAATTTAAATAAGTCCAATTTTTTCATAAAAAAAACAGATAACATAGTGACTGTTTTTACTACATTATCTGTTTTAACATATTTATACAGTTTATAAAACCAATATTATTAGAAGACTTATTGATATCTGCTTTTATTATTTACATCTTTGGCAGTCTTTTAATTGCTGCAGAGAGTTCTTCATCGCTCGGAATGTAATCAGACATTTCCCCGTCATTGAAGCGCTGATATGCAAACATATCAAAATAACCTGTTCCGGTAAGACCAAATACAATATTCTTTTCTTCGCCGGTTTCCTTACATTTCATAGCTTCATCTATAGCAACTTTTATTGCATGACTACTCTCAGGTGCCGGCAAAATACCCTCGACACGTGCAAACGTTGTTGCGGCATTAAATACTTCTGTCTGTTCAACACTTCTTGCTTCAATAAGACCCTGATCATATAATTCAGAAACAACGGAACTCATACCATGATACCTAAGTCCTCCTGCATGACTTGATGAAGGAATAAAGCCGCTTCCTAGTGTGTACATTTTCTGAAGAGGACAAACCTTACCGGTATCACAAAAATCATACGCATATACACCTCTTGTCAAACTTGGACATGAAGCCGGTTCAACAGCTATAATTTTATAATCAGCCTCTCCTCTGAGCATTTCTCCGGCAAATGGTGAAATGAGACCTCCAACATTAGAGCCTCCTCCGGCACATCCAATAATAATATCAGCCTTAACACCATATTTATCAAGTGCTGACTTTGTTTCAAGGCCAATTATTGATTGATGAAGAAGTACCTGTGAAAGAACTGAACCTAATACATATCTGTATCCATTCTGTGAAGCTGCTGCTTCAACAGCCTCAGATATGGCACATCCTAAACTTCCGGTTGTTCCTGGAAATTCTTCATTAATCTTTCTTCCCACTTCTGTAGTCATTGAAGGTGAAGGTGTTACCTTTGCTCCATAGGTTCTCATCACTTCACGTCTAAAAGGTTTCTGTTCATATGAGCACTTAACCATATATACCTGACAATCAAGATCAAAATACGAACATGCCATAGATAACGCTGTTCCCCACTGACCTGCACCAGTTTCTGTAGTAACACCCTTCAATCCCTGTTTTTTGGCATAATATGCCTGTGCTATTGCAGAATTAAGCTTGTGACTTCCGGATGTATTATTACCTTCAAATTTATAGTATATATGAGCCGGTGTTTGAAGTTTTTCCTCAAGACAATATGCCCTAACCAACGGAGATGGTCTGTACATTTTGTAAAAATCCCGGATTTCTTCCGGAATTTCAATATATGGTGTTGTATCATCCAATTCTTGAATAGCAAGTTCTCTACAAAAAACTTCTGATAATTCATCTACTGTAACAGGTTTATGTGTTTCCGGATTTAATAATGGAGCCGGTTTCTTTTTCATATCTGCACGGACATTATACCACTGTTTTGGCATCTCCTTTTCTTCAAGATAAATTTTGTAAGGAATTGTTTTTTCCATGGTAATGAACCTCTCTTTCTTTGTAAAATAAAAAACTGCCCTATCATACTGATAGGACAGGAATAAACCATTTCTGCGGTACCACCTAACTTCATTCGTTAAAAAATGCACTCTGCCATGTACAAATATACATGCTCTGCTGTAACGTGCAGATGACGTCTTTCCTACTCCCTTGATAATGGTTTCAGTTCGCCCTCACAGGTCCATTCACTGCTTTTCATATTACTGTACTCACATCAACGACAGCTCTCTGCAAATCATCCAAACAGTTACTCTTCCCGTTCAACGGTTTATAAATATATGTCCATGATACTCCTCCTTGATAATTATGTCAAGCAAAAGTAAAAAAATTATCTATATATATTTAAACATTTTAATAATACAATATTTATAAGATAATTGTTCTATATTTTCTCTGTTATACAGTTCTACATCAAGAATCTCCTCATCATCTATGTATATAATAGAACGTGCTATATATTTTGATGCATCCTTTTTTACATCATCTGACAGTTCAATTATCATATCCGATTTATTTATATCTTTAGGAACAAGTACATATACCATATCTTTAGGTCTGAATTCATACTTATCCTTTGTAAAGCCACTCATATTAATTTCGTAGTTCAGTTCTTCCGGCTCAAATAAGATCGTTTTAAAGTTAGCAAAACCGTAATCTAAAAGAGTTGATGCAAGTGAAAAACGCTCATTAGTTGTCTTCGCACCCAACACGACAGCAATAAAAAATGTTCCATTCCTGTCTGCCGTTGCTGTTAGAGAATATCCGGAATCTCCGGTTGAACCTGTCTTTAATCCGGTTATTCCCTGATACGACTTAAGCAATTTATTTGTATTAGTAAGTCCAAACTCTTTTTCTCCATTTTTTGTTTTATGTACAATCGTATCCATCCATGTTAATGAATATTCCTGAACCCTTGGATAGGTTTCAAGCAGATATGCTGACATAACAGCAATATCATATGCACTCGAATAATGTCCTTCTGCATCTAATCCACAGCAATTAATAAAGTGAGTATTACTAAGTCCGAGTTCCAATGCTTTTTGATTCATCATCATTACGAATGTTTCTTCTGTACCTGCCACATACTCTGCCATAGCCGTACAGGCATCATTTGCACTTGAAATAATAATACTTTTGACCAAATCTCTCACTTTCATTTTCTCACCGCTCTCTAAAAAAATCTGAGATCCACCCATTGAAGCGGCATGGTCACTTACTGCAACAATATCGTCAAACGTTATACGTTCTTCATCTAATGCTTCATAAATAAGTATCAAAGACATAACTTTTGTTATACTTGCAGGAGCAAATCTTTCATTAATATTTTTTCCTGTTACAACTGTATCTGTATTTCCTTCCATAAGTATATAACTGTTACATTCTGTATCAGTTTCAAAATCATCAATCAAAATATTGCCGGAAACTGAAATGGTTTTAGAATTTGCCGTATCATACTTGATTATTGCAACAAAAATAACAACAAACAATGATACTGTAATTACGACCCTTTTTTTCAACTCGAACTCTTTTTTTATATAAATATGACTTATGATTCTCTAAAATTCATTTTTAAAGATTAAAGTATACAATAATGTAGGAAAAAACATATTGCAAAAAGCAACCAAAAGATACACAAAAAAAAGAATTCGCCATCTCTCTGAAACAATATTTCACATTTTCACTAAAAGCAAGATGCTTATACGCTTTATAAACAAAAAAATTCATAGGCACAAAAACTATAAATGATTTTATTAATCCATTTATTCCTGCTGAATTATACCATTTTGCACTTGATATTGCTGCCAAAAACACCCAAAAAACATATATTATTGACATTCTTATAATTTTTCTTTTATATTGTTTTCCGTTTAATATGAATAACATCAGTACCATATGTACTGATAACATAACAGTAAAACTATCCTTTAAATTTGGCAGTATAACAGCCTTAATGACTACATACCCTTTAAATAAATTTTGTAAAATGATGAAAAGTAAAAAAGCTTCTAAAACAAAAAGAACCGGTAAAAATCTTTCCGGTTCTTTTGTGAATGATATTCTGGTCATTTTAAGCCTTTTTTTTATGGTATGTCTGAAGCAGACATGTTATTCCATAATCCAAATTCTTTATTCTTTTGATGACATTTTGGTTTTATATGCAAGTAACCCACAAATAGTTTTTGAATCCTGAATTTTACAATCCAATATCATCTGAACAAGCTCATCCAAATCATATTTTTCAACATTCAAAAACTCATCATCATCCAAATGCTGTTTTGTAGGTACAAGGTTTTCTGCAAGATAAATCGGAATTCTTTCATCCATAAGGGCAACTGTAGTATATATATCAGTCAGAAGTTCACATTTTTCTGCCCTGTATCCGGTTTCTTCCTCTAATTCCCGCATCGCACATGTTCTATAGTCCTCATCAGGATTTTTACCACCTGCCGGGAGTTCTATGGTATAACGATTAAGTGCATTTCTATATTGTTTTACCATAATAATTTTACCATCACCATCAACCGGTACTACCGCTGCTGCTCCCGGGTGTTTTATAAAATCCCAATAATGAATCGAACCATCCCCAAGCTGCATGGTATCTTTATAAAATCCTACTATTGAACCCTGATATACCAATTCTCTGTTTATACGTTTGTATTCATTATCCATTACGGCCTCCTGTTATGCAACCGTATTAAGAAACTTCTCAATTCGATCAAGGCCCTTGTTTATCTGTTCAAGACTTATGGCATATGAAAGTCTTATATGATCAGAAAAACCAAAATCCGTACATGGAATTACGGCAACAAGATATTCTTCAATAAGTATTTTTGCAAGAACTGAAACATCTTTTATTACAACATCATTATGTTTCCTACCAAGTACCTCAGAAACATCAACAAAGCTGTAGAAAGCACCATCCGGCTTAATCGTCTTTATATAAGGCATGTTTGACAATCTTTCAAACATAACGCATCTTCTCTTATTAAATTCTTCTCTCATCGTCTCAATTGAATCCTGTGGTCCGCTAAGTGCTTCAATTGTCGCAACCTGTGCAATAGTATTTGGATTTGATGTCTGATGTGACTGAACTGAACTCATAAGCTTTGCAACATCTGCCGGAGCGCCGCAATAACCTATTCTCCATCCTGTCATTGCGTATCCTTTAGCTACACCACAACATGTAATTGTTCTTTTATAGATTTCTTCACCTAATGATGCAATACTTATTGCTTTCTTGTTATCATACACAAGGTTTTCGTAAATTTCATCAGATACAACATAGATATCTTTTTCTACGATAACTTTCGCAATTTCTTCCAATTCCTCTTTAGAATACATCATTCCGGTCGGATTACTTGGAGATGTAAGTATAAATGCTTTTGTTTTTTCCGTACAGGCATCCGCAAGCTGACGGGCAGTAATTTTATAATTCTGTTCAACTCCACATTTAACATAAACAGGAACACCATCTGCGAGCTTAACCATTTCAGGATAGCTAAGCCAATATGGTGCAGGAATAATTACCTCATCACCAGGATTAAGAATTGCTGTGAAAACATTCATTAATGTATGTTTTCCACCATTGCTTATAACTATCTGAGAAGGTTCATAATCAAGACCGTTAAATCTTTTAAATTTATCACAAACAACTTTTTTAAGTGCAGGCATACCTGATGCAGCTGTATATTTTGTCTGGTTGTTATCTATAGCCGCCTTTGCAGCATTCTTTATATTTTCAGGAGTACAAAAATCCGGTTCTCCTGCACCAAATCCTACAACATCCTGTCCCTGTGCACGAAGTTCTCCCGCCTTAGCAGTGATTGCAAGAGTTGAAGATGGTTTTACCTTTTTTGCTTTTTCAGAAAGTGTTAATGACATGTATATCCTCCATTCCGAAGCGAATCACATGGTAAATATTCCTAATTCATGTCGCTTCGGCACAAATTAAGGCTCTGTTCTTATACCCGTGAAATACTATTGGCTACAGTATTAAGCCATACTCTTTTACATTTTAATCCATATGTCATAAAAAATCAATATTAAATTGTATACATGTACACTCTGTCAAAAAGTATTTTTGATTCTATCCATATTATTTTTTCTTCATATTCAATTAATATAATTTAGGCATTTTTAGCTCTTAACGAAAATATCATAATAAAGGTCATTTTTCAAAAAAATAGCTGTTCGCATTAAATGCGAACAGCTAGCAATTATTTTGCAATATCTGTCACTCTTGACTCTCTAATCAGACTTACTTTAATCTGACCCGGATATTCCAGCTCATTTTCAATTTTCTGTGCTAATTCTCTGCCAAGAAGTACCATTTCATCATCACTTACCTGCTCAGGTAAAACCATAACTCTTACCTCACGGCCTGCCTGAATTGCAAATGACTTTTCAACTCCTTTAAAGCTGTTGGCTATATCTTCTAACTGCGTTAATCTGTTTGTATATGTCTCAAGAGATTCTCTTCTTGCTCCCGGTCTCGCCGCGGAAATCGTATCTGCTGCCTGAACAATACATGCAATCAGTGAACCAAACTCCACGTCACCGTGATGTGCCTCAATCGCATTAAGTACAATCGCCGATTCCTTATACTTTTTACATAAGTCAACACCAATCTGAACATGGGTTCCTTCAACTTCATGATCAACTGACTTACCTATATCATGAAGAAGTCCGGCTCTTTTGGCTATTCTTACATCCTGTCCCATTTCTGAAGCAATAAGACCTGACAATATTGATACCTCGATGGAATGCTTAAGTGCATTCTGTCCATAACTGGTACGGAACTTCATGCGACCGAGTAATTTTATTAATTCAGGATGAAGTCCGTGAACGCCTGTCTTTATAACTGCCGCCTCTCCTTCTTCCCTAATAACTGTATCAACTTCTTTTTGAGCTTTTTCAACCATTTCCTCAATTCTGGTTGGGTGAATACGTCCATCAATAATAAGCCTCTCAAGAGCAATTCTTGCCACTTCTCTTCTTATAGGATCATGGCATGAAAGAATTACCGCTTCCGGTGTATCATCAATTATAAGATCAACTCCTGTAAGAGTTTCAATCGTACGAATGTTACGACCTTCTCTACCGATTATTCGCCCTTTCATCTCATCATTAGGAAGCTGCACAACTGAAATTGTCGCCTCAGTAACGTAATCAGCAGCACAACGCTGAATTGCATTAATAACAATGTCCTTTGCTTTCTTATCAGCGTCTTCTCTTGCTTTAGACTCTAAATCCTTAACAAGGACAGCCATTTCATGTTTACAATCATCCTTAACACTTTGTAAAAGATATTCCTTTGCCTTATCGGAGGTTAAACCTGAAATCCTTTCAAGCTCTGCAAGCTGTTTATCAGCAGCCTCCTTTGCTTTGTTTCTTAACGAATCCAGCTCAGTTTCCTTTTGATTCATTCTGGCTTCTTTTTTTTCAAGGGATTCCATTTTTTTGTCAATATTTTCTTCTTTGGAAATTAATCGTTTTTCAGAACGCTGAAGTTCAGCTCTTTGTTCTTTCTTTTCACGGTCGAAATCATGCTTTGCCCTTAAAGCTTCTTCTTTTGCTTCAAGCAAAGCTTCACGCTTCATTGTTTCTGCAACTTTTTCTGCTTCTTTCTGAATCTCTTCAGCCTTTTCCTCAGCAGTACCAATTTTAGCTTCATAAACCTTAATTCTATAAGTAATAGATGCCTTCCAAGTTATAATTGCAACAATAATAGCGGTGACTACGACTGCGATTACAATCTTAATCCAGTCTTCCATAGTGACACCTCCATATTTAATTTTCAATTTTCAAAACCAACATTAATATATTATATCATCGTTTATAAAAAGTCAAGCTATAGTTCCCTCTTACCTTAATCATAACAACTTCTTGTATTGAGCATCCAAAAGTTTTCTTAACACTCTCGTCTGTTCCGCTGTCAAATCTAACTCCATAAGATATTCCGAAAAGAAACAATCCAGACTGCCATTAAACACCTTATCAAGAAGAACCTTTGTCTCTATCTTCTGCACTTCCTTTTTGGATATTGCAGACCTACAGATAAACCCCGGGTCTTCCCTGGTAACGGCACCTTTATCAATTAATCTTTTGATAACGGTATAAGTTGTATTTTTTTCCCATCCGATGTAATCCTTAACGATTTTTGCAATGTCCTTCGCAGGAAGACTACTGTTTGACCACAGCAATTCCATAACATTAAGTTCACCTTCATGTAATCTTATAACGTCCATATCCCCCAATTCCTTTGTAAACGAATTTTATATATTCTACTGTAAGCGTATACTAATACTACATGAATAGAATTGTGTTGTCAAGCCATGTTTTTCCGTCTAAACGCACTGGTTAACAAGCTCGAAATACAAGATATTGACCCAAAACTTTACTTTACAAGTTTAAAAATACCCGATATTGAATAAAAAGGAACTAATATAATTTTTTTTGATTTATCAGTTTTTTTTGCACAAAGGTTAACAAGACAACATTCCTTATTTTTAAATTTTTTCTCAAATTCATAAAGAGATTTGTTTCTCAAATCAGGTTCATCAAAAACTTTTATTGCAACCAGATTTTTCGCTCCTTCTATAACAAAATCAACCATTGCCGTGTATCTTGATTTCCAGTAATA
Organism: uncultured Lachnoclostridium sp.; assembly: GCA_964572955.1. Lineage (GTDB taxonomy): Bacteria > Bacillota > Clostridia > Lachnospirales > Lachnospiraceae > UBA3775. The sequence goes on along the minus strand of CAZNGY010000003.1, from coordinate 36,588 downwards.
GATATGATATGTACTGTTAAGAAGTTCCATAGCAGTATAATTTCTTTTCAGCATAAGTTCTATATGTTCGTATCTGCTATATATCTTATGTTTGGCACAATATTCATATAAAAGTTCTTTAAGAACTCCAACATCATAAAAATAGTATAGAAACTTATTAGAATTCTCATAGTGAGGAACCTTAAGCAGAATTCTATTTTCTTCCAGAAAATCAAGTGCCTTCCTGTACTTAGTATATGTAACTCCGTCTCGTATCGCTCCTATTACAAACTTTGTATAATCCGTTTTTATCATCTGCTCTATTACGGAATTAAGAACCTGATGACATTGAAAAATTGTTTTTTCATCTAATGATGCCCTTTCAAACAATTTATCTATAAGATATAAGTGAGCTGCATCATGTGTTCCTCTTAATATCTGGTCCGACAGTAACGAATTAAAATATACCGGTATACATTGAGGCATTCCTCCGACACATATATATTCCTCATAGATTCTCTGACAATTACCGTGTAAAAATAAAGGTAATGTTGCCAGTGAATTTATGTTAGACATCAAAAGCATTTTGGAAGTGGTTTCGTCATCATGTGCCAGAAAATCCATATAGCTCATCGGATTCAGTTGGAAGACCCTGACTTCATCACTTATCGGTTTAACTAACTCCGTAAATATCGTCAGACTCATCAATACATTTATTTTCAGTTTTTTCAAAACCGGATATATTTCTTTGATGTATATATCGCAATTTTCGATATTATCAAAAAATATAATGCACATATAATCCTCTAAATCCATATATTCAGTCTTATCATTAAGATAATTATAAAGACACTCCGGTGTTTTTTTTGCACATTCAGCCATTTCCATAAGTTCAACAATATCTACTTCACAATCCACATACACATACTCCTTATAATATTGCAGACAGTATGAGTGAATAAATTGTGTTTTTCCAGTACCCGGAAGTCCTTTAAGTATTCCACGATAGTTTTTGTTAATATGTTCATGCAAATGTTCTGCAAGTCTTTGTCTAATCATCTGCTTCCTCTATCATTTATAAATTTACTCTTTGTTTAAGAGTCTCATCAAGTTCTGAAATAATCTCTTTATTTTCATTAAAACCCGAAAGAATACTCATAAAATAATCCGGTAAAGGTGTTCTGAATTCAATATATTTACCTGTTTCCGGATGTATAAAACCAAGAACAGCTGCATGAAGAAGCTGTCCATTAAGTTTGTACTCCTTTTTCAGTGAATTATATACATCATCTCCGACAATCGGATGCTGTTTTGATGCCATATGAACCCGGATTTGGTGCGTTCTTCCTGTTTCAAGCCGGCATTTTACAAGTGAATATCTGTTTTTGAATTCCGCAATAACTTCATAATTTGTAATGGCATTTTTCCCCTTAGGATTAATTGCCATTTTCTTTCGATCATTTGTAGAACGTCCAATTGGAGCCTCTATTCTCCCCTGTTTATCTTTAAAGATACCGTCACAAAGACAATAATAAATTCTGTGTATATCATGCTTTCCCAAAAGCTCAGCCATATAATTATGCGTTTTATCATTTTTACATATACACAGAATTCCGGAAGTATTCATATCAATTCTGTGAACAATACCGGGGCGAAGTTCTCCATTAATTCCCGAAAGATTGTTGCCGAATCTGAACATCAATGCATTAACAAGCGTTCCCTTTGTATGTCCGGCGGACGGATGAACTACCATTCCCTGCGGTTTATTTACAATTATCAGCCCATCATCCTCATAAACAACATCAAGCGAAATATCTTCCGGCAGAATATCCGTTTCTTCAGGTATCGGAACACTTATTCTTATTTTATTTCCATTTTTACATTTTAAATTTGATGCCGAAACAACCTTCCCATCAACTTCCACCTGACCATCCGAAATCAGCTTTTGTATTCTGTTTCTAGTAAAGTCATTTAATTCCTCAGAAAGATACTTGTCTATCCGTATTGATGAAATTCCGTTCACTTCTAGTTCAATAACTTCTCTTTCGCAGGAAAATACAACTTTGTCTAATTCCGCTGTTTCTTCTGATTCAACATCAGTTATCTGAATTTTAACCATTCAAAATCCTCATCCTTATAATAAAAAAGAATCAAAATTGCCATAATTAATGCCGAACAGGTAACATATATATCAGCCACATTGAATATAGGAAAATTAATCAGCCTAAAATATATAAAATCCGTAACATATTTAAAAGCAATTCTATCAATCAAATTCCCAACCGCACCTGTAATAATAAAAACCAACAGCATACGCAAAGGAAGCATTCTTTTATCAAAAGGAATACGCATATATATAAATACTACTGCTATAATCATTATGATTGTTATAATTGAAAGCATTGACGTCATTGAACTAAACGACCCCCATGCTGCCCCTGTATTTTTCAAGAACCTGAATTCTAAAATCCCATCAATTATATTGATAGTACTTTTACTTATTATGTTTCTTGCATAACACTTTGTCAACTGATCAATTAGAAGAAATGGTATCAGCCAGCAAATCAAAAATAGGATTCTTTTTTTATTCATTTTAACCTCTATTTCAAAACATTTTTTCTTTGCCATTCAGGGAGAACCTGTTCCAAAAATTAAAATTATACTATTTCAGTTGTAAACCAAAAGCTGCTAATCGGTAAATTAGCAGCCTTAATTTTACTTAAACGGAATCTACTGTTTTCCGTTCACTTTTTCCTTGTTATTTCTCAGTTCCTGGTATGCATTAAGTACAGATTTATCAAGAGTAAATGCTTCACTGTTAAGAAGCTGAATCTGCGCATTTGATGCTGCAAGAATCTGTGCTTTATAAGTTTCGTACTGCTGCATAAGTTCTATTGTTGCATCATGAAGTGTATTAAGCTGCATTTTAGCATCATTAATGATTACCTGAGCCTGTGCTCTTGCATCTTTTAATACTGCTGCTGAATTAAGTTCTGCCGCTCTCTTCGTCTCATCTGCCGATTTTTCTGCAAGCACCAATGCCTTGTGAAGTGATTTTTCCATTGACGTATAATACTGAAGCTTATCGTTTAAAAGATTAATCTTTTCCGTCAAATCCAGATTTTGTCGATATAATGACTCATAGTCTTTTAACAGCAATTCCTTAAACTCATCAACCTGAGATTTTGAATACCCATGTGCTGCTGTTTTGAAAACAGTTTTTTGAATTTCTATAGGTGTAATCATAGTATTTCCTCCGTACTCATTGTTGTCTTATAACATTTTGTTAAAAGTTGGAACACCGAACCCTGAATCTTTTATCATACTTGCAATCTCATCTCCTGAAAGTTCCATTCCCTTCGGAGTAAATATAAAAAATTCATCAGATGCCGCATGGATATTACCATTAATTGCATAAACACATCCTGCAATAAAATCCATAACCCTCTGACTGTCACCTGTACCTGATTTGGAAAACCTGACAATAACTCCATTTCCATCCGCTAGCTTATCACATACAAGCTGTGCATCCTCAAATGTTCTGGCATCATAAAATGAAATTCCAGCCTTTGATTCTCTTAAGCGATAAAGATTATCACTACGGGTTACCCTTTTTGAAGAATAATTATCTGTTTGACGAGAAGTTCCCTGAGATACTAATGTCTTCTTTACTTGAGAAACATTATTCCTGCTGTTTTGAACATTACGTGAAGGTGAACCCGTTTCACGTCTGTCTCTTGTATATGAATTTTTTTTGTCTTTCAAAGCCTCTCTTGTTCTCAACGCTGAAGCATTTCTTCTGCTTTTTTCAGCCTTTTCTTTTTCCTTTTTCTTTTTTTCAAGTTTGGCTATTTCTCTGTAGTATTCTTCATCGTCATCATCATCAAAGTCATCATCTGTAAACCTGATTGCATCACTAAGTTTTTTTAAAAAGTCCATTTCTATCATCCTCCTTATATGTTGTAATTTCTTTCTCCAAAAATACTTGTACCTATTCTTACATGAGTAGCTCCTTCTTCAATTGCAATTTCATAATCATTGCTCATCCCCATTGAAAGAACATCAAGTTTTTCATTAAACAGACTCGTTGTATTTATATATTCAAGAAATTCTCTCATTTTTCTGAAATATCTGCGATTTTCCTCCGGAGTATCCGTATATGGTGCAACACACATTAAGCCTCGTAGTCTCACGTATTTAAGTTCTGACAATGGTTTCAGAATTTCCATCAATCCGACTTCATCCAGTCCATATTTCGAATCTTCAGACGCAATATTTAACTCAAGCAGAATATCCTGAACTTTACTTATTCTCATGGCTTCTTTATCAATATACTCAGCTAATTCTATACTGTCCACCGAGTGTATCATTTCTGAATATAAAACTGCTTTTCTGACTTTGTTTTTTTGAAGATGTCCTATCATATGCCATTTTACATCTTCCGGCATCACCGGTGCTTTTTCATTTATCTCCTGCACCTTGTTTTCTCCAAATATGCGTTCCCCGGCATTGTATGCCTCCCAAACCATCTCAACTGGTTTAGTCTTGCTTACACATATCAGTGTCACCTTTTGTCCTCTATCGGATTTTTCAACCGCTTTATCGATTGCAATATGTATTTTCTCGATATTTTCTTTTATCATATTACTTCTCCCAACTCGTGTTATAATCAGTAGATTTGAGCATCTTCAATTATAAGTTCTGCATGAAGTGCAATATGGTCATGAGCCTTAAGACTGTTATCCGCCCCGTCGAGAACAATGCAGTAATCATCATTTTCAGATATAATATTTATCCTCTTAAATACTGCATATCCTTTATTAACGTTATATACACCCTTAAGAGTGCCTATTACACTTACCTGGAACAGTGTCTCATCTTCCATAGAATAAATATATTGCCCATATTCCAGACTGTTTGTATCAACATATACAATTTCATTATCTTTATCATTGAAATATGATGATGCTTTAAGAAACTTATAACTTGTCTGCTTTGTTTCAATATTATATTCCATTGTTGTAAATCCCCATTCTTCAGTCTCTTCGTTGTATATGTAGTACTGAGAAGGTATCTTATAAAACTCTTTTGTTGTAATTGATGAATAAGGTATCTTTAAACCTTCATCGGAATCCATCGAAATTTCGATATCCAAAAATCGTTCTTTCAGATATCTTATCATGTATTCCGTTAAATCAATTCTACAAAAATATCCTCCGTCTTTTTGATAAAAACTGCATGGTTTAGTCAGACTAAGACCATCATTTTTTATCTTAAAATTAAGATTTTTCTTTTCTTTCAGAGCGCCATACTGCTTTTCTGACAGGTTTATAACTAAACTCCAATTTTCATCGGAAACAATTTTATATATCATTGATTCCGATTCTTTAAGTTTATTATCATATAGATTCTGAGAAGAATAATTAGATCTGTCAAACGTATCAGTGTTTACCTCATCTACCGTCAACCCATCAAGCGAGTCATTAAAAAAGGAAATTGTTCCTGACTTGTCAGCCTTAACAACATTAAACGTGACAGGATTTCCCGATTCACTAACTATATCATCAAGGTTATCCAATAAATAAGAGTCAGATATATTGGCAACTTCTGAATTAAGATTGTCTCTTAGCAAATATGCCTGCTCAAAATTATCATCTGTATATCTGTCGTTAAAATCTGAAACATATTTCTTCAAAATTTCTATATCGTCAGAAGTCAATGTGTAGTTAACGCCGTAATCAACCAAATAATCATAAACATTTCGACTCTCATCTATTGAATAAACGGTGTCTCCTACAGCAACCCTTGAGCCACTTCTTATAAAAAAATTTGTATACCCGGCTGTCTGAGTATAATAATCCGATTCAGAACGAACAATTACTGCTTCTGCATTACCATCCTGAGACATACTAATAGCCTGTACTTCATATATGGAAAGATGATCTTTATTCAGACTTACCATTATGTTAACAACCATGTATATGAAAACGAGAAGCAGTACCACGATTCCAATGTTAACATTTCTTACCTCAGATCTTTTTTTCCTACTGTCACCCTGTTTCAAAACAGTCTCTCCTTAAATAGTATTTAACAGGAAAATCACCTCATCGCAAAGCGTATCACGGCATTTTCTGATAAATCCCCTTATAATAAAAGTATTATACTTTATTGAACAGAAAATTTAAACCTTTAATTTGTATAATTTTCTTAAGAATGGTACAAAATATTGTTAACAAATTACAGAAAGGAACAAATTTATGAAAACTGTAGATTATATCGCCTTGATTATTGTTATAATAGGTGCCATTAATTGGGGACTTATAGGATTTTTCAGCTTTGATCTTGTCAGATTAATATTTGGAGATATGAGTTTGCTTTCGAGAATCATCTACTCTCTGGTTGGCATTTCAGGTCTTTATGCAATTTCTTATTTCGGCAGAATCAGAAATGAATAAACATAAAAGAGCATGGTATAAACCATGCTCTTACATAAACACTCTTTATAAAGCTGCTAATACATATTTTTTTATTTCTTCTGAAATTTCTTCAGATTTCTGTGAAAGACTTATTACAATATCTACATTAAACTTTTCAGATACTATATTAAGTTTATTTATTATTCTGTCAGCATCTTTAGCATCAAGACACGCAACCTTTAAGAAACTGTCCAAATAAACTTTTTCAATATCGTGGTCCTGTGAAATAATACCACAAATAAATCCAACAAACTCAGATGCACATTCAATACAATAGTCTCTTACATTGATAAGTCTGATTTTGTTATTTAACTCATACATATGCTGATTATTTTTGTCAAGATATACAATTGTTCCTTTTGCAGAAACTATATCTGAATTTGCTTTATCTAATAAAATCTTAGTTTTTCCTTTACCCTTTTCTCCAACAATGATTTGTACCATATGTTTATCCTCCTTATGTGGGTGTTTCTTTGATATGATTATAGAACAATTTGAACAAAAATACAACCAGAATTTAAAAAAACTTGGTAATAATCTCTAACTTTTTTTATTATTTTCCCTCCGTATCATCTTTCGTAGAATCAGATGGTTCAACAGGCATATCTGCTGCTCCAACTTTATCCATCAAATAATACATTTGATCATATAACAAATCTACTGACTGTGCTCCAAATACACCAACAATATATTCTTTTCCTGATGCAGTTGATATCTGTTGTATAAGGCATGCCCCCGCAGCATATGTGTTTCCGGTTTTGCCTCCCAAAATCGTAATACCTTCAGGCAGATCATGTTTTCCCAACTTAAATCTGTTCGTTGTACTAAAAGATTTCGTTACCGTTTTTCCTGTTGAATCCTGATATGTTATTTCATAATTTGTAACTTTAGCAATATTTCTGAACGTTTCATAATTCATACATGCTCTTAAAATGATATACATGTCATAAGCAGTTGTATAATGGCTTGTATCATGTAAACCATGCGGATTAGTAAAATTTGTACCGTTACATCCCAGATTCTTTGCCTCTTCATTCAGTCTCTCACAAAAAGCGTCTTCACTCCCTGAAAGATATTTGGCTAATGCCACTCCTGAATCATTACCTGAATATACTAACAGACAATACAAAAGATTTTCAACAGAAACCCTATCGCCTTTTTTGAACCCGATAAGCTGTGCTCCTGACTCGGTTATCCCACAATTATCAGCATCAATTGTTACCATATCATCAAGTTGTCCGTATTTTAAAATAAGATACGCGGTAAGCAGTTTCGTCAGACTGGCCGGATAAACCTTATCATATATACCCTGACCCTGAACAAATTCATTATCAGTAAGATCTATCAATATTGCTGCATTACAATCCAGCTCCGGATCTTCTGCCAATTCCTGCTTATTTATAAAACATAACTGCTCTTCCGTAAGCAGAGGTGCTGATTGTCCTAAAATATACTCTCCGATATCAACATTAACAACATTATCAGTTGATGAATACAATGCATATAAATCGTCCTCAGAGCTTTTACATCCAACTGCTGACAACATAATACAAATAATTAATATAACGGAAATTGTTTTTTTCATTTTAATCCTCATTTCTTCGCACGGCTTTTTTCGGATTTATGTAATGTGCGTACATACATTAATCCATTGTATCTTATTAAACTTATGCAGGTTAAATCAATTCCTCTGTTTATTACTGTTAAGAAATGATTATTGTTTACCTGATTTCTATCTCCTGATTGTATGATATTTTCCTCTTACTATCATATCATCAGTCACCGGAGAAGCTTCTTGACACTGCATACCGACATTAATCAAAACTCCGATTGTAGCAAAATTGGTTAGCAGTGAACTAAGTCCACTGCTCATAAATGGCAGCGGTATGCCGGTATTAGGTAATATTGAAATTACAACTCCGATATTTACGAATGCCTGAAATGTTATCATCGAAGCTATTCCTGCAGCAATATATAATCCGATTTTATCTTTAGCCCTGAATGCAATTCTTAAAGCAAGAAAAAAAAACAATATGAAAAGAATTATTACCGTTGCCGTTCCAAGAAATCCTAATTCCTCTCCTACTCCGCAAAAGATAAAATCACTTTCTACAACCGGTACATATCTTGTCAGTCTAGATCCTTCCGGATCCGTTATCATTTTACCAAAAATACCTCCCGACTTCATTGCTGCAGACGCATTATTCTGCTGATACATCAAATCCGGATAGTCTTCCGGATGAAGAATTGATAATATTCGGCTTTTCTGCCATGGTGTTAACAGAAAATCCGAATAGTCCTGCTGAACATACCACAAAAAAGCTGATATTGCCACCGTAATAAGTGTTACTGCCGGTATAACAATCTTCATCGACAATCCTGCAACAAATATCATTGTCAGAACCATCATAACAATAACTATTGTTGTTGAAAGATCCGGCTGCATGAATACCAACAAAATCGGGATCAGCGATGCCACGGCAAGAATAGCCAATGAAGAAATTCTGTTGATTTTTCCTTCAAGAATATAAAGGAGTTTTGCCATGCATAGTATCAAAACTATTTTTGTGATTTCAGAAGGCATGAAGTCTGTTCCTCCGGCACCGCCCACATGTATCCATCTCCTTGCTTCTTCAACACTTTTACCATAAAAATACGGAAACATACTTTTATTAACAAATCGACAGATAAGCATAAGCAAAATATTTAAAAAATATAGAGGAATACAAAATTTGCATATAAAATGATAATCTACCAGTGAAACCAGCACACATATTATCACACCTGCAATAAGACCTATGACCTGTTTGGAAAACATTGATGTTCCCGTTCCCTCAGTCAGCTTCTGCAAAACCACAAGACCAATCGAAGATAAGATTACGCATACCAGCAACACGGAAAAACTGTAATTTTTAATATCATATCCTTTGTTTCTAAACATTTTACCACCTATACCATAGCATCGGCTATTTTTTTTAAAGCCTTATATACAACTCCGTTTTTATATAACTCGGAGCCATGATTGTTTTTGCTTATCACACTCGTTGATTCAGGAACAATAAATGTTTCATTTATCCCCAAAATCCTGCTTATATCCCTGCTTCCCAGTATTGCACCGGTCATTTCCCTGATTTTCTTATATCTATTAATTATCAGTTTATGACATGGTATATCATACTCCGATAATTTCCCGAGAATATGATCTGCATCTCTTACTGAAGTTACATCCGGAGAAACAATTATTACTGCTTCATCCGAATACTTGATTGCATTCATAAAACCGGCATCCGCTCCCGCCGGTGAATCAATAATTATGTAATCAAAAGCTTCCCTCAGAACAATCAGCAGTTCACCGAATTTTTTTACATTCAGTTCACTTACGGATTTTGATTGTGCAGCCGGAAGCAAAAACAGATTTTCTTTACGTCCGGAACTTATCAATGCCTGTTTGATTTTACACCTTCCGTCAAGCACATCAAAAAGATGATATACGATTTTGTTTTCCAACCCCATTATTATATCAAGATTTCTTAATCCGATATCCATATCAATCAATAAGGTTTTCTTATCCGAATCAGATATTACGGATGCAATACCTGATGACATTGTTGTTTTGCCGACTCCGCCTTTACCTGAAACAATTACATATACTTTACACATACAAGCCTCCGTATTCTTTTAATACCTCTGTATCCATTTGAGGAATCTTATCATATGTGTTGATTGTTTCTTAAATCAGTTGTTTATTCCGCCGACTGAACGGTATCAAAACTTATCGCATCAATTGTATCATCCATAAGCCTTAAAAGCATTGATTTTTCCTGATTAATTTCAATTTCCCTGTGCTTTTTTTTGCCAAAAAAACCCTTTTTTATTTCTGACTTTGGAGGAATGTAAGGTATATCAGCAATTGTTACTGACTGCGGAGAAAGTGAACCTGCATATATCACGGCATCCTTATTTCCAAGCTCCCCGGCATATACACTTCCACTTACATTTCCGAGAACAAAAACACTTCCATCAGTATGTACCTGACAGTTTTTTTCAACATTCCCCAGTATTATAACACTTCCTTTAAAATCAATTGAGTTTCTGTCCGTTATAGAAAAAGGATATATTTCACATGCATCAGAGCCAAGTCTGCTCATTAATCTTCTCAGTACTTTTTTATAAACAATATCATTTGACTCATCATTATCAAGTACTGCAAGTATACTTAAGGTTGTTTCCTGTGAAATAATTTCCAAAATTTCATTAATCTGCGATGAACTAAGCATTTTCCCTTCAAAAGTTATTGCCATTTCAGCATCATCAAAAAAACGCTTTGAATCCCTGAATTTTTCTCTTATTTTTTCTTTAACCTCATCAAACGACAGGTTCGGCTCAATAAAAACCGACAAACCGCTTCTGTTTGACTTGATTATTATTGACTTATCCAATTCAATGCCTCCGAACTATATATAGTTGAATTAATCCCCTACCTGTGTATCATTTGCTGCACCTGCGTAAACATTACCTGATAAAAGATTATCTTTATTTGTACCATCAAAATAAAATGCATAAAACTCTGATGCAACCTTTGCAGCATTACCGGATTTATATCCGTTTGGTATAACCACTGTAACCGAAATCTCCGGGTCATCAAATGGTGCATATGATATAAACACCGCATTATTAGGTTGGTTAAGGCTAACCTGTGCAGTACCTGTCTTTCCGGCCACTTTAACACTTATATCCTTAAACAATTGTTTTAATCCATTATTTACTACCCTGTACATACCATTGTGAACGGCATCCCATGAACTTTGAGACACTTCATCAAGTTCATTATATACAGTTGCACTCTTTTCAAAAACCATACTGCCATCTTTAGATACCACTTTATCTATCAGAGTCAAATCATAACATGTGCCTCCATTTGCAAGTGTTGTTGCATATTTTGAAATATGAACCGGCGCAAAACTATGAAAATACCCGATAGCTGTTCTAACTGCATCAGTAGTTGATACTACCGGTGTACTTTCAGAAATTTCAACACCGGACAAAGAATCAAAGCCGAATTTAGCTGCATATTTCTGAATAATATTCAGTCCCTGTTCATCACTATATTCGCCTATAGAATTTAATGACATATTATAAGCGACAGTAAAAAAGAAATAGTTACATGAATTTTCAATTGCACCGGCCACATCAAGACTTCCATGACCATATGAAGCCCAACATGACGGAGACGGAACTATTTCTTCAAATTTCACCCTGTCATATATTACAGTATTAGGTGTAATTGCACCTTCAGTAAGTGCTAAAATGGACATTAATGGTTTAAAAGTCGAACCCGTAGTCGTTTTAGACTGCGTAGCCCTGCACAGCATAGGATATGATTTATCCTTTGACAGCTTCATATAATATTCATAATCTATCTGATTTGTAAGCCTGTTGTTATCATAACTCGGATATGAAACCATTGCAATTACGTCCCCTGAATCTGGATCCGTTGTTACTATTGAACCGCTACATGGTTTTAGTGCCAGCATTGCAGGAGTTATTTCAAGACTGTTTATCTTTCTTTTCATAAAATCATACGGTGAGAGTGTATAATTCAACAAAGCATTATACGTATCAGTATCTGCCTTTAAAATACCTTGATCATACAATATAAGACATACATCTCTTGCTGATACACTTCCGTTAAAAATCATTGTTCTGTAAACAAGTTTAACAAAATCTTCATCCTCACAAAGTCTATCAAATATAAAATCATAAACAGCCGAATATATTTCCTCCGTACTATAATAGCCCTCATCTAATTTAAGTACAGACGTATCAACATTTCCATTATCTATACATGCTTCTATCAATTGAGCCATTGAGCTCTCTCCATTAAGGTAAGAGTTAAAATAGCTGCTATCCGTATCAATATTGATTGTAAGCAATCCCCAACTGCCTTTCAATGCATCATACAAATAATCCATATAATCACGGGTGTACGTTCCAAGGTTACTGTAAGGATTTGTATTACCATAGGACAGTTCTGACTTAAGACCTTCGATTACGTTTATGGAACCTGTTTCATAAGCCTGATAAATCCTTGCTTCTGCATCTGAAAGCTCTCTTTCCGAAAAATCGGTTACCTCAATAACGTTGTTCGTTATTAAGGAACTGTATGCCTCATAAATAGGGATTGTTATTCCATCCGCCGATTCACCTTTGGTTCCGTAATCATATGAGTTTACAAGAACATCCAATAATGTCGCTGCAATATTTTTTTCTACAATATAATATCCGGCAACCTGTGAATCATGATCAATCGTCAAATACAAACTGTTACCGTCAATGGGTTCAACAACAACTTTTCTGCTTACAACCTGTCCCATACTGTTTACAGCTATCTGCATCTCTCCGCATATTCCCTGTAAATACTCATCGTATGATTTTTCAACTCCAAGCTTCCCTACAACACTGTCAGCGTTATAATTATCATTACCGGCATCATTATATGCAGCAAGTTCTGATTCATTTATTTTGCCTACATAACCGATAATATGAGCAAAATATACTGCATCTTCATAAACCCTTTTATATGATTTTGAAATGTATACACACGGAATAATATTCTGATTTTCAAGTATCTTGATTCTCATTTCCTCGCTTATATCGGAAGCAAGTCGAATTGATGAATATGATGGATTATTTATATACAATTGGTACCTGTATGCACAAATTTCCATTGCTTCCTCATCAGAATATGAATCAGATATACCGAACATTGATGTGATTTTGTTGCCTTTTTTCAGATATTCAAAAAGTTTTTCGGCAGTTGTCTCCTTTTGTTCTTCAGTTAGATCTTTCGTCGAAGCAAGACCATAACAATTTTTCAAAAATCTTAGAAGCACCGTGTCAGTTACAGTATACTCAGGTTTTCCGTCAGAGTTAATTATCATCGGAAAATCAAACTCTCTCTCTATACCATTCTCATCAAGAAGTTTTATAAGCGACATGATTGCAGAATTTTTTTCATCATTTGTTGATAAATCAGCAGAGTTAAAGAATTCTACATTATACTGTAAAGTATTATATGCAAGAAGGTTTCCACTCCTGTCATAAATATTCCCTCTTGCAGGATTAATACTTACTGAAACAATTTTATACCCTTCTGCCGTTTTTTCTTCTTCAATTTCCTTTTCATTATTTTCACTATTCACAACCTGCATTGAAAAGAGCTTCACAAGCATTCCTGAAAACATTATAAAAATCAGAAAAAAAACTACAAGCATTCGATTAATGGATATATCTTTAAGTTTTTCAAATATATTTTTAAACACTTTCATCCTCCTCTGCAGAAGCAAAGAAATTAATGAATATATAATCCAAAAGCTTATACAAAAAGATTCCGACAATTACCGTATAACACACTTTCGGGAACATAATTCTTCTCATGTAATAAAATAAATCAAATCTTCTATGTATAAGAAGATTAACTATGTAGCCGTAAAACATGTATATAAATTCCGAAACAGCTATCATTGCAATTGGAAACATATTATCGAATCTAATATAGTACGCATTCAAAAATCCGCATCCATATCCGATAAACATCAGTACAAAAGCATACACTCCGACCAGATTACCAAACGTAAAATCCAAAAGAAGTCCTGCAAAAATTCCCATCCACATTCCGGGAAGCTTTCCTTTGTGGTATCCTGTTGCAACCACCAGTATTACCAGCAAATCAGGAACAATTCCTCCTATATCCAATGTTGCAAAAACTGTAGTTTGAAGCAAAAAGCATGCTAACAACTCAATAAAACAAACAAAAAAAACTACCATTTTCTTACTCCTCAGGAACAACTTCCTTAAGTGTTGTAATAACCAATACAGTATCCAGTTTATTAAAATTTACCACAGGAGAAAGATATGCTTCTTTTGAAAGTCCATCCGAACTGACTGAAACATTAGAAACATATCCTATTAAAATACCCGGAAGATATTTACTGCTTAAAGCTGACGTAACAACCTGATAATTATTCTTTACTTCACTCGATAAAGGAATTTCACCAACTTCGATATATCCCTCATCCAAAAGCTTCAAGTTACCGCTTACCATACAGGATTCTGATGTTTTTAAAATAGTTGCACTTACATTGCTGTTATCATCAATTATGCTTCTTACATATGCATAATTATCTCCTACGGAAGTCACAATTCCTACAAGACCTGTGCCTGCAATTACGTTCATATCCACTTCAATCCCGTCACTGCTCCCCTTATCAATTGTAAAAACACTGTTATATCCGCTTGAATCACTTGCAATGATATGAGCTCCTATGGTTTCATACTGACTATACGATTCTGATAACTGAAAAAGCTCTCTCAATTTATTCAGTTCATAAGAATCTGCAAGAAGTTCATTATTCTTATTTCTAAGCTCTTCATTCTCTTTTAACAAAGCTTCATTTTCATGTATGATTTCCTCTTTGTCAGTCATTTTTTCTCTAATCTCATTTATTCCGTTCCCAAGAATACATATTCCTTTTTGCATTGGTGCAACACAAGATGACACCGTCTGCTTCACAGGTATAAAAAAAGACTCAAATTTATATGAAGCAAAAATAAGACATATAATCACAATTGTAGCAAACATAAGAACATAATGCGGTTCAATCTCATACTTTAGTCTGTGTTTCTTCATATATTTCCTCCATTATAGTCTATTATATAGCCACCTTATCTGATTCGTATCTGTCATTCTCCATTATCTCTGCCAATCCGTTAATAACTGAATCCTGTCCATCTGCAGTAAGGTGTATTTTCAGTTCTAACGAATCTTCTATATAATTCTTTACCCCGCCTATCTTGGAACTTCCACCGGTAATATATATTCCTTTTTCATATATATCTGACGAAATTTCCGGAGGAGTTCTCTCGAGAATCATTCTGACACTTTCTATTATTGATTGAATCTGTTCCTTTAAAGCATCTTCTATCATATCCGAAGAAACTGTTCTTTCTCTTGGAAGTCCTGATATGACATCTCTGCCGTAAATTCTGCAGCTTTTAACCGCAGAATCAAGTGAGGCTATCCTCTTTTTGCAGCTTTCCGCTGTTTTAGGCCCAATAATCAGATTAAACTTACGTCTGATTGAAGAAATAATTGCCTCGTCAAATCTTCTGCCACCTATCGGAACAAGTTTTGATAATACTATTCCTCCCAGAGATATTACTGAAATTTCAGTTGTATCCGCTCCAATATTTACTATAAGTGCTCCGGTAGAATTCTCTATATCTACACCTGCACCTATTGCATCCGCCACTGGTTTATCAACAAGTATTATTTTTTTAGGTCGAATATATGTGGAGTCAACCAAATCATAAAACGACCTTTTTTCTACATCGGTTATATCAGACGGCACAGCTATAAAGTATTTTCCGCCTTTAATCTTTCCAAATTCCCTGCTCAAGTCAAGAAAAATGCAGTTCAAAAGTGAAAGCATTCTGTCAACACTGGCAATAACACCATTTTTCAAAGGATTGTCAACCGTTATGTTTTCAGGAACTTTTCCGGCCATTTCATAAGCCTGATTTCCAATTGCAATAACAGTGTTTTTACCCTTTGTGGCAATATACGATTTCTGCTCATAAATCACACCAACGCCTTTTCTGTATATTTTAATTGAATCTGTTCCGAAATCTATCCCAAAAACTTTGGAAGTCATTGCACACCAAATCCTTTCATTATCTGTTATTAATTACTACATTATGCATCCGGATACTGTTAGTTTAAATCAAACTATGTATCCTCTTTCTGTCATGCTGACATATTTATTATCACCAAAGACAATGTGATCTATAAGTCTGACGCCTATAATTTTTCCGGCATCATTAATTTTTCTCGTAACCTCAATATCCTGCCTGCTCGGCTCCGGATCACCGCTCGGATGATTATGCATTAACATAATCGAGACCGCGTTATGCTTTAGTGCAGTCGAAAAAATATCACGCGTGTTGATCAAAGACTCATTCACCGTTCCGGATGTCAACTCAATCTTCCTGATAAGCATAAGTTTAGTATTCAACAGGAGCAAAAAAACCTTTTCAACTTTTAAATGTCTCATTTCTTCCTTGTAATAATTTGAAACCTTGCCAATGCTGTCAAATACTAATGGTTCATCATTACATGACTTCCATATTCGCTTTGATATTTCCAACATACACGAAATCTGCACTGCCTTAACCTCTCCAATTCCTGGATAAGACATAAGCTCACCAATGTCCTTTTGAGAAAGTTCAAGTATCCCCTTCCCATTTTCGTTTTTACCTATTAAATTTTTTGCAATTGACATAACCGACATATCCTTATTACCACTTCTTATAAAAATCGCAAGAAGCTCCGTATCCGTAAGAACTGACGGTCCAAACTTCTTACAGCGTTCATAAGGCATTTCATCACGGTTAATTTCATCATTTAAAGACATAATACCCTCCTAAAAAAACATTATGGATATTCTGTCCGCTATCCCAACTAAAAATAATATCACATTCGAAGAAATAAGTACATTACAGACTTATTAAATTTTCCTCATACATTTTTTGTAATGACATTATAATTCCAAGTTTAGCATGATACCACGTCAAACCTCCTTGGAAATACACTGCATACGGTTCTGTTAGAGGTCCGTCAGCAGACAATTCTATTGATGCACCTTGAATAAAAGCTCCTGCCGCCATAATTACATCGCTTTGATATCCCGGCATAGGCCATGGTTCAGGCACAACAAAAGAATCTACCGGTGCTGCTGCCTGGATTCCTTTACAAAAAGCAATAAGCTTTTCAGGTTTTTCTAATACTATTGACTGAATAATGTCAAATCTTGGTTCCTTAGCATCCGGAATACACTGATAGCCTAGGGACTCATATACGTTCGCTGCAAATACGGCTCCTTTAAGTGCTGATGAAACAACAACAGGAGCAAGAAACAGTCCCTGAAAGAACGAATTATTTACCCCTAATGAAGCTCCAACTTCCTTTCCTAGACCCGGTGTTGTTAAACGATATGAACACATTTCAATCAATTCTCTGCTGCCTGCAATGTATCCTCCTATTGGTGCAAGACCACCCCCCGGATTCTTAATCAATGAGCCTACACACAAATCCGCTCCTACATCGCTCGGTTCTATAGTTTCAACAAATTCTCCGTAACAGTTATCAACCATGCATACAACGTCTGGCTTTATTTTCTTAATAAATAATATCAGTTCACCTATTCTCTCTACTGAAAGTGTCGGTCTTGTCTGATAGCCTTTGGATCTTTGTATTGTCACCATTTTAACATCTTCCGTAAGATTTTCACTAATCCCCTCATAGTCAAAACCACCATCCGGAAGCAAATCCACCTGCCTGTATTTAATTCCAAACTCAGCAAGTGAACCTTTTGAAGGGGTTATGCCTATTATTCCCTCCAATGTATCGTACGGTTTTCCAACTGGAGAAAGGAGAACGTCTCCCGGTCTCAAAACTGCTGAAAGAGCTGTCGATAAAGCATGTGTCCCACATGTTATCTGTGCTCTTACAAGTGCACTTTCAGTATGAAATATTTTTGCATAAACTTCTTCAAGCGTATCTCTTCCCAGATCATTATATCCATATCCGGTCGAAGGCATAAAACAGCTTTCTGATACTTTACATTCTTGCATCGCCTTAATTACTTTAAGCTGATTAATTTCTGCAACACGATCTATTTCTTCAAACCTTTCCTTTAATACATTTTCAGTCTTCAGGCAATATTCAGAAACTTTTCGATCTATTCCCATTTCCTCATAAAAATCAATTGGATTTTTCATTAACTTTCTTCCTCTTTTCTTCCATACTTATCATCGACCATTTTGTAAATAAATCTTTGTAAATCTTCTTTACATTCAAAGTCGCTTTTGTTAATCAATACCACATTCTTTTCACGTCTGAACCATGTAAGCTGTCTTTTTGCGAAATGTCTTGTGTCTTTTTTTATCATTTCTACAGCTTCTTCAAGATTCGTTTCACCTTCAAGATACGAGAAAACCTCCTTGTAACCGATTCCCTGCATTGAAATATAAGTTCTGTCCAGCCCCATATTTTTTAATTTTATTACTTCTTCAATCAATCCTTCAGAAATCATAACATCCACTCTTTTGTTTATCCTGTCATAAAGCTTTTCTCTGTTATCAGTAAGTACGATATACAGATAATCAAAAGGTGAATCGTTGATTTCCTGTTCTTTGTTATGTTTTGAAATTGGATAGCCATTCAACCTGTAAAATTCAATAGCCCTTATTACTCTTTTAACATTATTGGCATGAATTGCATCTGCTGATTCAGGATCACATTCTTTTAATATATCATGAAGATATTCTGCTCCCCTTTCCTTTACAATATCAGTAAGTTCTTCCCTGATTCTATTGTCAGGTTCATCTTCAAATGACACATTTTTAAGAAAGGCCTGAATATAAAATCCTGTCCCACCGGCAACTATCGGAATTCTACCTTTTTTATATATTTCTTCTGCTGCTTTCAATGCATATTCTTTAAATTTCATCACATTCCATTCATCAAATGGAGAAATAATGTCAATAAGGTGGTGCTTTATCCCATTCATCTCCTCCGGCGTTATCTTAGCTGTACCAATGTTCATATCAGTATAAACCTGCATTGAATCAGCACTGATTATATCGGTTCCGAGATATTCAGCAAGTTTTATTGATAAGTCAGTTTTTCCGACAGCCGTCGGTCCTGATATTATTATTATAGGTTTTTTCATAATTTACTCCATACAAAAAAAACATATGAATACACATTTCCTTCATAAACGTGTATTTAACATATCATATAATTCTCTTAAACTTTTTCTCAACATCCCTCTTTGTCATACTTATAATCACCGGACGACCATGCGGACAGTGATACGGATTTTCAAGTTTTAAAAGCTCGCTTATAAGATTTTCCGCTTCGGCCACAGTATAATTATGATTACCTTTTATTGCCGCTTTACATGACATTGTTGCAATTCTGTCTATTACTGCATCAATCTCACCTTTAACAGGACTGCTAATAAGCTGGTCCAACAAGTCATGAAAAAAAGCCTCTCCTGTAACTCTGAACAAATCACACGGAACTGCATTAATAGCATACTCTCTGCCTCCAAAATGAGATATTTCAAACCCCAACTCCAAAAAATATTCATTGTATTTGTTTAAAACGGCTTCCTCCAAAATTGACAACGTTACAATTATCGGTGGATACAGCTGTTGTGATATTGTTTCCCTCTTTCTGTATCTTTCCAAAGTTCGTTCGTAAAGAATCTTCTCATGTGCAGCATGTTGATCAATGATAAACATATTTTCTTTCAGTTCTACAATCCAATATGTTCCAAAAATCTGTCCCACAATTTTATATGATTTGTTACTGTTATTCGACTGCTGCATAAATTCTTCATTTACGGCAAAACTTATCTGTTCATATTCCTTATCTGAAACAGAAACAGAAATATCGGATTTAGATTCCGACGTTTCTTTAATCCCTGCTGAAATATCAGCTTCATTTTGATGTACTGTAAACCCTTCATTTTTCATCTTCGGTACAAAATCAGGATCTGCAATAAGTGCCGGACTCTTTTGTTCTTCTGTTTTTGTTATCTGTTCCTTTACTTCTTCTGTTATTATCTCATTTATATCTTCCTTTTTTATACTAGGATTGTAATCCCTATCTTCCTTAATTAATACATTTTTTTCAATGGATTCTTCTTTCCGGTATTCAATTGTCGGTTCAGAAACCTTTTGTACTGTTTCAGAAGCCTGCACCTCATTTTTATATTTGTCGGATTTTTCCACGTCAGCAAAATCAAGAGTTCTTTTCTCCCCCTTTTCTTTTCCGCCGAATGATGCATCCACTATCATGTTACTTGACCTCAATGCATTACTTACCAACTCATATATTTTGGTATAGTAGAATTCTCCTTCAGTTATTCTGACTTCCATTTTGCTTGGATGTACATTCACATCCAGTTTATCTAACGGAAATTCAAAATGAAGAGAAGTAAAAGGATATTTATGTTGCATTGCATATCCTTTATATCCTTCTTCAATTGCCTTAGTAATTATTGATGACTTAGAATATCTGCCATTTACATAATAGTTTTCACATATTCTGTTTCCCCTGAGAATTACCGGTTTACCTATATAACCGGTAACATTAAGCATTTCTGAATGATAATTTACAGCAATCAGATTTGATGCAACATCTCTTCCATATATGGAATAAAGAGTATCTTTTTCGTTACCATTTCCATTTGTAAATAAAATTGTTTTTCCCTGATTAATGAATCTAAAAGAAATTTCAGGGTGAGATATCGCAAGCCTATTAATAAGATCACTTATATATCCTGCTTCTGTTGCCGATGACTTCAAAAACTTTCTTCTGGCAGGTGTATTAAAGAAAATATCTCTTATTATAAAGGTTGTCCCATCCGGACAACCTGCTTCTTCAAAAATTTTTTCTACACCGCCTTCACATATATACCTGCTTCCCAAAAAATCATCTGCCCTTTTAGTCAGCATTTCCAATTTGGCAATTGCTGAGATACTGCTCAATGCCTCACCTCTGAAACCAAGGCTCTTAATATTTTCCAAGTCATGTTCATCTGAAATCTTACTTGTAGAATGCCTTAAAAATGCTGTTCTGATATCTTCATTATCTATTCCGCATCCATTATCTGTGATTCGAATAAAAGATTTTCCACCTTCTTTAATCTCACATGTAATAATCGTTGCGCCTGCATCAATGGAATTTTCAACCAATTCTTTAACAATAGATGCTGGCTTTTCAATAACCTCACCGGCAGCAATCTTGTTTATGGTTTCTTTATCAAGAAGCTTAATGTTTCCCATTTTTCCTGTCCTTATTTTAATCCGTTTTCATTCGCAAAATTTTCAAACTGTTCAGCTGACATAATAATTTGTCTTGGCTTTGTTCCCTCTTCCGGACCTACGACACCAAATTCACTAAGCTGATCCATTATCCTTGCAGCTCTGTTAAACCCTATTTTAAATTGTCTCTGCAAAGCACCAATTGAAGCTTTTTCTTTCTGTATGATAAACATTCCTGCAGAATACAGGTGTTCATCATAGTCATTTTCATCAGATGCAGTCATGCTCTGTCCTTTTATATTATTGTCCGCCGAATCCATAGCTTTACTTATCTTATCTGAAGTTTCTTCATCATACCCATTGTCGTTATTTTGTTTCAGGAAATCAACTACCTCCATCACTTCCGTGTCTGAAACATATGCGCCCTGAACACGTACAAGTTTAGGGTGCGCTCCGGTATGCATAAGCATGTCTCCCTTTCCAAGCAGCTTTTCAGCACCTCCTACGTCAAGAATTGTCCTTGAATCAATTTGTGATGAAACCGAAAATGCAATTCGTGATGGAATATTTGCCTTAATAAGTCCGGTTATTACATTTACCGAAGGTCGCTGTGTAGCTATAACAAGATGAATTCCTGCTGCTCTTGCCAACTGAGCTATACGACAAATGTAATCTTCAACTTCTCCCGGTGCAACCATCATAAGATCTGCAAGCTCATCGATTACAATTACAATCTTAGGCATTTTCTCATATATTTCTCCGCTGCTTGTTTTTTCAGGCTCCTTCATGCTTTCAACCCGTTTATTATAACCTTCAATTTCCCTTACACCAAGCTCAGCGAATTTCTTGTATCTGTCAGTCATTTCCATTACTGCCCAGTTAAGTGCTCCGGATGCCTTTTTAGGATCTGTTACAACCGGAATCAAAAGATGCGGAATTCCATTGTAAACACTAAGTTCAACAACTTTAGGATCTATCAATATCAACTTAACGTCATCCGGTGACGATTTATAGATAATACTCATTATAAGAGTATTTATACATACTGACTTACCCGAACCCGTAGCACCCGCAATAAGAAGATGTGGCATTTCCTTAAGATTTTCAACTATCACCTGTCCGCCAAGATCTTTTCCAATTGCAAAACTAATCGGTGATTTGCTGTTTTTAAATTCTTCTGAATTGATAAGAGTTCCTAAAGCAACCGTCTGTCTTGATTTATTTGGAACTTCAATACCAATTGCTGCTTTACCGGGAATAGGAGCTTCAATCCTTATATCCGAAGCCGCCAGATTAAGCTTTATATCATCAGCAAGTGATGTTATCTTACTTACCTTTACTCCCTGTTCAGGTTGAAGTTCATATCTGGTAACACTAGGTCCACAACTTATATTAAGTATTGTTACATTTACTCCAAAGCTCTTAAGAGTATCCTGAAGTTTTCTTGCAGTTTCACGAAGTTCTGACGCCGAATTTGTTTTCCCTCCGCCGGAAGCATTTTTGAGAAGACTTATCGGCGGGAATTTATACGGTTTTATTACCCTTGGAGCCTTCTTTACTATTCCTGCTGAAACAGCATTGTCAGCAGGTGATGCTGTGTGTTGCTCCTGTTTTCCCATCAGGCTGTGGCTTTCTATTGATTTATCACTTACGGATTTATAATCTCCTCTAGCAAAAACTGCAGAATTAAGAGACTTTTCAGCCTTGTCACTTCTCATTCCAAAGTTTCCCTGTTTTTTTATTTCAGAGTTAATGTCTGTCATTGCGGCAACACTATTTTTTTCTCCATTCAGACCTTCGTTTCCAAAAACTTCCGAAACGAAATCCTGCTCTGAGTAATTTGGTTCATCCTCATAATCCGTTCTCTCCGGAACAAATTTATGTTCTACCTTATCTGATGAAATTCCTGATGTTCCGAACTTCCTTTCCATCTCTGATTTATAAATCTCTTTTTCAAAAATGTTTTCGTTTTCTTCCGCGGCACCTACAATTTCAACCATATCAAGGCCGCTCTTATCTTCTTTTATCTCATTTAATGAAACATCTGAGCATATAGGTACTTCATTATTTTTCGAAGTATTTTTCTTTACACTCTCAATCTGAGTTTCTTTTGTATTTATAAAATTATCACTCTTTAATCTTTCAAGAA
Source organism: uncultured Lachnoclostridium sp. (assembly GCA_964572955.1). Taxonomy (GTDB): domain Bacteria; phylum Bacillota; class Clostridia; order Lachnospirales; family Lachnospiraceae; genus UBA3775. The sequence continues at coordinate 13,089 of CAZNGY010000003.1, read as the reverse complement.
AGGATTCATTATTCCTCTTTTTGGGAATATACTGTCCTACTGTTGAGTTTGATGAACCAATTCCTGCTGCATAAACTTTAGGCCTTTTTTCCTGCTGTTCTCTGCGTTTTCCTTCCATCAATTCAAGATTACGCTCATAAGTCTGCTGTTGTTTACGCTCATTACTTTCCTTACGTCTTCTTGAATACTCGTCATATTCCTTCTTTCCTGTCTGTTTAATAATACTTAGTATTGCCTTTCCGGAAAGCATCATAAAACAAATAAGTACAAGAACAATCTCTATTATTATAGCCGCAATTTTTCCAAACAAATGACAAAGAGGCCACGCTAAAAGTTCTCCAAGAAAACCTCCTCCTCTTTTTTCAACAAATCCTTCTTTGAAACTGCCAAAAAAGGAAACGGAATCATATATCGTAAAAATATGTATAATCGAGCAAATACATATAAGCGACATTATGCAAAAGAACAAATTTCTACCGGACACAGATTTGTTTTTGTTGAAAACCTGATAACTGCATATCGCAACAAAAGCAAATGGAAACACATAAGCAAATACACCCATAAACCCAAAAAGAATACAGTTTACTGCTTTTCCGATTATTCCGCAAATATTAAAATAACTTAAAATCATTATAACTGCGGCAAGAACTGAAATTATAATAACAATCTCATCCTTTACTTTCTGCCCCTGTTCATAATCCCTGAAAGCCTTCTGTCTTCTTTCCTCAGAACGCTCAAAATCAGTATAATCCAAATCTGTTTCTTCAACTTTTTTCTTATATTCATCAAACTCAGTTTTAGACTTACGCACTGCATTTTGGGCAGGATTTGTAGCCTTCTTTGTTTTTGAACCAGAAACTGCACCTTGTTTTGCTTTTTTTTTGGCAGAAGCCTTTTTATTATCAGTCGCTTTCTTAACTGTTTTCTTTGTTTCCGTCATAAATCCTCCAAAACTAACTGAAACCGGCTCATCTATTTTATGTTGATACCGGTTTCAAATAATATGTCTTAATTTGCCTAATACCGAATATGTTTCTCCGATTCATTTCTATTTGAGAATAAAATATCCCAAAACAACTGCACCAGCAATAATTCTGTACCAGCCAAAAATTTTAAAATCATGCTTCTTTATATAGTCCATAAAAAATTTGATAACAATAACCGATACTATAAATGCCACAATGCATCCAATGATAAGAATGCACACTTCATTTCCTGTAAACATCCCGTTTTCTGCCACAAATTTTACTATTTTCAACAGACTTGCACCTAACATAACCGGAATTGCAAGATAAAACGTAAATTCAGCAGCCACACTTCTCCCCATACCAAGAAGAATTGCTCCGATAATTGTTGCTCCTGAACGACTAGTCCCAGGGATTAGTGCCAAAAGCTGAAAAAGACCAATATAAAAAGCCGTTCTGAATCCAAGACTGCTTAATGTTTTATATTTCGGTGTTCTGTTTTCATTGTAATTTTCTATTACAATAAAAAGTATACCATAAACTATAAGTGTTGTACCAACTGTATATGGTGCCCTGCTTTCCGTATAAAAGACAGAATCTATGGCATCCTCGAACAATAAACCTACTATTGCTGCAGGTACACACGCAAGGAGGATTTTCATCCATAAAACAATTTTAGGATAGTTTACATAATGACTTTCCTTATCCATACAAAAAGGCCATATTTTGTTCCAAAACAGAACAACTACGGCAAATATTGCTCCTAACTGGATTACAACAAGGAATACATTCCAAAAGGCCTCGCTTACATTCATTTTTACGAATTGCTCTGCCAATAAAAGATGACCGGTACTGCTTATCGGAAGCCATTCCGTAATTCCTTCAATTATTCCAAAAAAAACAATCTTTAAAAATTCCGTAAAACTCATTCTTTCCTCCTGAATATATACACTTCGGGGATGCCCGTAATCTGTTTAATTATAGCATATTGTATGTTTTTTTCAAGTATGACTGTCCACTAGAGAGAATTGTAAATATATATTTTTATCTTTTTTTATCTAACCATTTTTTCTGTGCTATAGAGTATATTGTTCCGGATAAAACCACCAACGTCACTACTATAATCATTGGCTTAAAGGATTCTTTTATTTCTTCCTGTTTTTCTTCTTTTGCATCTGATATCATTTCATTTTTATCATAAACTTCAAATCCGAAAGTAAAATATCTTAGAAATTCTGGTGAAAACATTGAATACAATCCACATTCATCATAAACCTCACCGGTATCAAACAAAGAAATACTATACGAATTATTATAACCCAGTTTTTCTTTAAAGTATTCTTTTTCATATACCATGTACACGTAATCTTTATTCTTGATTTCATCGTTATCTGAGGATACGATCACAAATTTATAAACTGATGTTTCTTCAAAATATTCGTTATGAAAGCTTATTTCCTCGCACTCTTTTTCAAAATATCCCGAAACCTTTCCTATATAATCACCATAATTATCCCAACGTAAATAACAATGCTTTTCACCAAGATTTTTTATTTCATATCTTCCGTTTTTATCATCATCATTAATTACAAATGTATATTTTTCACCAAAACTAAAATATTCATTAAAAACACTTTCCTCTATATCAACAACCACATAACTTTTGTCATTATTCACGCTCACCATGTTTTCCAGCTGATACGATGAATCAGACAGTATCTCAACTTTAAAAACATAATCATCTTTATGTTTTTAAAACGATCCAGTAACACAATATTCTTTTATTTCTTTTGCTTCTACATTATCGTTTAACATTAAAGCAGCAAAAAATAAAAATACAAAAATAGCATATTTTTTCAAAACTAATCCCTCCTGTCCTCAATGATATCGATTTTCTTTATCCTATAAATAAAAACAATGGCAACAATCACTGCCGCAACTCCCCAAATAACCGGTGATAATATTAATGAAATATCAATATCATTACATTGCAGAAATTGATTGATTTCCGCATTATTTGACGAATGCCATGATGTAATCAAATGAGCCATCGGATTAAATTTCAACAGTCTGATATTTCTTTCAATATAATCTCCCTGATATATATCCAAAGCTCCCATCGGCTGAAAGAATAACATAGCAGTCATGAACATCGTCTGTATTCCTTCCACTGCTACAATACCAAATGCACTATTCCTGACAAAAGAAAGAAAATTTATCAATAAAGTACATGCAGTCAGCCAAAAACCAATATTCAAAACAGCCCATACTCCTAAGATTAATGCCTCATGGTTTATTGCTGTTTTTAATATCATACCAACCAGTATCATACCCGTAAAAATATATAAAGCGGAAAATAATATACATAAAAAAAATTGAATCATTATCTGCTTTATAAGCCATTTTCTTCTTGAGGAATATCGGTAAAAAGTGTAAATACTGCCCTCCGAAAGGTTCATATATATATTTATTCCATTAAATATTTGAAAAATAACAAATGGAAGCATGAAAGTCAAAATATACATTAACGAAGCAGTGTTTATCTCCGGATAACCGAATGTCATATATACTATATAATCAATCATATTAACATTTCCGTCACCTATATAAGAAATAACATTAAGTAATAAAAGAATTACCATACATAAGATACTTATAAGATAGTTCCTTTTCATATATTCCCTCATTCCCGTAATCATTGTAAGTCAGTATTATAAACCATGTTTCAATGTAATAAATCACTCTATAATCTGACCTGCATCCAATATATAAATCTTATCTGAAAGCAATTCTATTTCTTCCTTATTATGACTTGCAAGAAGTATTATTGCTCCATTTTTCTTTTCTTCTTCAACTATAATCTTAAATTTTTCAACAGCCTCTCTATCTAATCCGTTTGTCGGCTCATCAAAAATCAATACATCGTTTTTCTCCATAATTGCCTGAGCTATACGGAGTTTTTGCTTCATTCCCAGAGAATACTTTCTGTAACTCTTTGTGTCATCAGGATTTAAACCAACCCTTATCATTGCATCCCTGGCTTCTTTTTCGCCAATTTGTTTTCTTATCATTGATAAATACAACAAATTATCAAGACCTGTTTTATTAGGGAACATGTCTGCGTTTTCCAACAACATTCCCAATCCCGGTAAAACATCAAAATCTTTATGCAATATTTTACCGTCAATTTCAACAAAACCTTCATCAAGCTGTATCATTCCGCTAATTGCCCTAAAAAGCATTGTTTTACCTGAACCGTTTCTCCCAACAAAACCATACACATTTCCACTTTCTAACTCTAGCGAAATTCCATTCAGAAGTTTGTTCCTTTTTATGATTTTTGTTACATTATTCAATTTTAAAGTCATTTCACGATTCTCCTAATACTGTTCTCTTTTTGTATATATATAAAGTAATATAATGGATATAAAAACAATAACTGTCTGAAACATTATAAAAGCATAGTAGTTTACATTATAACTAAACTTTTCAATATACAAATAAAGATAATTAAAATAGTTTGTTCCGAATGGCAGATTTACGAAAAGTCGAATATATGCAATAAAATATAATAACACATAACAGGGCAGAAACAAAAAAACTTTAATTTTTATTCCCAAAGATGATACTGCCAGTGTAAACACTCCCATTATACCTGCAAACACTGATAATTTGAGTGTAGAAAGAATTGCATATATGTAAGGCATCTTTATCATAAGTTTAAAAAAAGGATAACCTCTGACCATGTTCACATATGACTCTTCAAAGAAAAGCTGGTTTGTCGGTGAAGCAGTTGCATCAAAAGGAAATGCAATAATATTCATAATTATTTCAATCAACTGAGGTATTTCGAAAACAAGAAAAGTCACCATAAAAACTGCTAATGCTTTACTGAAAATGTACCTTGTTTTAGTAGTTCTTTGAATATAATATACATACGTCATATTGTTTACATCATCTAATATAGAAAATCCCCCCGGCAAAACCACTAAAAAAGGAAGCATCTGTAAAAAGAACTCTGCCTCCGAATTAGGATTTTCACTTGATAGCAATCTCAGCATCATTGACTGATACATATTTGTCACATCGTATCCTTGATATTTTAAAACGTTATTTACATAATGAACGGCTATTACTGCAAAAAAGAAACAAAATACAAATTTTGCTCCCAAAGAGTTTTTTAACATTTTAAACTGAGCCTTAAATTCATTCATAACCCTTCCCTCTTCTTTTTTATGTATGTACAGCATTTTAATCTATATTTCATTTAAAATTTCTGCAAACTATCATATCAATTATACGTTTCTGTCAGGATTTTCTTCATTTCACTGAGTTTTTTTATACCATACTCAGTCTCACAAAAAAACTCCTCGTTTTTTACATCCCCATATCGTACAAAACTACTATCATTGAATTCAGATTTATGAGGACTACTTTCACTTTCTGTATATGAAAAAACCGGAGAAATTACAAAATCAGACAACAAACACAAATTACTTTCGTCTAATGTATCAGCCTTTTTCTCTATAAAAACCCAATATTCCTCATCTTGTTCTAAAAAATTTCTAAATCCTAAATTTAATGAGTATCCGACATTTCCGTCTGACTTCTTATTATCAAGAAATGTTATCCATGATCCTTTTGTCAGCGAAGCTTTCTCACCTTTCTCAATCTCATTTCCTTTGTAAACATCCGTAAAAACAACATCGTAATAGTAATATCGTGAGGCAAAAATCGGTTCTGAAAGTACTTTAACCTTTGCAATTATTTCAGTTTGCTGAAGTTCCGTCATAATGCCATCATAACACATATCAATAAGCTCATCACTCGCCACTCCGACATACAACTGTTCAATTTTGGATTTATCAGATGAATTAACCATATTTACATAGGTTTGCTTTTTTATAAGCCCGAACACTCCCAGTCCGCATATAATTAGTAATATCAAACATAACTCTATTTGGTTTTTCCTTCTATCCATAAGAACATCACTTTTCCTTTTCGTTGATATCTATTGCAGAATATCTTATTCTATTTCGTATCATATACTACCCACGCCTCATAACTAGATAAAGCATTTGAGGTACCTCTAAAGCCAACATAAAGATTCTTTGTGGCCAAATAACCCTCTCTAATCTTAACTTTCGTAAAATCACTGCTGTTTGTCTTTGCAACTAATATGTATTCATCTGAAATTTTTGACATATTAACATTATATATAGCTGTTGCTAATGTTGATTTATTACTGTCTATCGCAACACATTTTGTTTCAACATACGAATAATTACATGTTCTTGTGGAATCGTATGAATAATTCCATCCATTCTTAGATGCCGGAATTGTAATTATTTTACATTTTTTACCTTGTGCAAAGGCAAATGATTCCAAAAATAAACCTACTAATAACATAGAACTAAACATAAGTTTTTTAATTTTTTCATAACACTTCTCCTATTTTTTTGATATATTTTTAATTTATTGTTATTCTACACTATTACCCTTTTCATGTCAACTTCGTTATTTTTAAAATCATGAATAGGATTTTTAATATATGTAAAACATACTCTAAAGAGATTAATTTGAGGAAGAAAGTTAAGCATAATCAACCATACGGAGGGGTATTTATGGATTATTTTGACGAATCAACTCACACCATGATATTTACAAAACAAAGAAAAAAAATTGCTGTAATGCAGATAATAGGCGAAATAGAGGGACATGATAGAATCTCTGTATCTGTAAAAAAAACATCCTACGATAACCTATTTCCTATACTCTCATATATTGAGTTTTCTGATGAAATAGATTCCTTGATAATTATTATCCATTCAACAGGTGGTGACGTTGATTGCGGCCTTGCAATAGCTGAATTTATTGCCGGAATGTCAAAAAAAACATATACTTTTATTATAGGAACCTGCCATTCAATAGCAATTCCAATTGCTGTTTCTGCCCACAAAAGTTTTGTTTCAAAATCAGGTCTCATGCTTATTCACCCTATAAGAATACATGGAACAACAATCGAGGGTTCTCAAAGTTTTGACTTCATCAAATCCCTCCAGAACAGAATTAATGATTTCATATGCAGTCACAGCAACATATCTTATAAAGACCTTAATCAGTATTTATACAATAAAAATGAGCTTACACAAGACATCGGTACAATGTTGTCCGGTGAAGAATGTGTAAGCTCCGGCCTGATAAATCAGATTGGCGGTATAAAAGACGTTATCAAATACATTTTCGATTAATATATCTCAAAATGTGCGATTTCGCCCTTTACCATATCAAGCTTAAATCTTTTATCAAGATAATTAACTACCGCATGATATGTTTCGTTAAGTGCCTCTACTGAAAACTCATTAAGTTTTCCATTTTTAAAGCTCAATGAATATACTCCTCCGTCAGGTGCATATAGACCCATAAAGCTACCGTTTCCCATAGCCTCAGGAAGTGCCGGAAGAAGATATATTTCTGTTCCGTCTGTCTGAAGAAGCATCTCTCCAATAGCTGCTATTGAGCCAAAATTACCGTCAATTTGAAATGGAGGATGATTATCAAACAGGTTATCAAGTGTAGAATTTTTGAATAGTGCAATAAGATTCTTATACACCTCTTCTCCATTCCAAAGTCTTGCATACATATTCATTATCCAGGCTCTGGACCAACCTGTATGTCCACCACCATATGAAAGTCTTCTTTCAATCGTTTTCTGAGCCGCTTCTGCAAGCTTTGCGGTCTTTGTTACGGAAATTTGGTGTGACGGATGTAATCCGTACAACTGTGATATATGACGGTGTCCCGGTTCTGCCTCATCATAATCTTCTATCCATTCCATAATCTGACCATGTTTTCCTATTCTGATTTCCGGTATTCTATCGAGAAGGTACTTTGTTTTTTCATAAAATTCAGTATCGTCATCTCCCACAATATCATAAGCATTAAGAAACATAGAAAAATGATCTCGCAGAATTTCATTGTCCATTGTTGAACTGTAGCAAATACTGCCTTTAGTCCCATCCGGAAGTATGTATGTATTCTCAGGTGATACCGAAGGACATATAACTGCCTTACCATCTTTTTGAATAAGAAAATCATGAAAAAACAAAACCGAGTCCTTAATCAGCGGATACATTTCCTTCAAAAAATTAATATCCTTTGTATATTCATAATGACTCATTATATGTGTACACAGCCATGGAACACTCATCACCCAGTAAGTGCCTGGAATCCACAAATCCTGAGGTGCTGTATTTCCCCAGAGATCCGTATTGTGATGACAGCAAAAACCTCTGCATCCATACATTCTTTCGGCTGTTTTATGTCCGTCTGCCTGCATTTTTTTCATCAGTTCAAACAGAGGAAGATGACATTCACCCAACCCAAACATCTCTGCCGGCCAATAATTCATTTGTGTGTTAATATTTATTGTAAATTTACAGCCCCATGCAGGATCCATGTCCTGATTCCATATTCCTTGAAGATTAGCCGGTAGTGACCCCTGTCTGCTTGAAGAAATCAAAAGATATCTTCCATAATCAAAATAAGTCATTATCAAACCATTGTCCGAATTTTCCTCTGAAACAGCATGAAGTCTTTCATCTGTAGGAATTAAATCAAGTTCCTTATCATATTCAAGAACAAGTCTGCTTTTTTCAAATAGTCTCTGATAATCAGTTATATGTCTTTCCAGAATAAAATCATATTCCTTAAGAGATACATCCGTTAACCTGTCCCTTACATATGCATATGGATCCTCAGCCCTGTATGTAGTTGCTGCAGTAAAGAATATCCTTAAATTTCTTACGTTTCTGCATACAACATATTGTCCGACATATTCAATTGTCCCGCTGTCTGAAGTTGCTGTAATACCTGCTGCAAATCTATAATTATCTCCTACCAATGCTCCGGTAAAATACGTAATACTACTATCATGAAAACTCTTATCATAAAAGCTAAGTCTTCCTGCATCAACATCAACATCAAAAGGCACCCCCTCTTCTGTTGATATATTTATTACTATTACATTATCCGGTGCACTGGCAAAAATTTCTTCATTATATGTTACACTTCCATTCTTTTTGTGTACCCTGTGTATTGCAGTTTCAAGATCAAGTTCTCTGCTGTAATCCGACCATTCACCTTTTGCACTTTTATATTGAATATACATTTCACCTAATGTGGAATAAGGTCTCTGCGAAGGCGGATTCCCTGAAAATGAGTGAAGAATCAATTCCTCTGCTTCTGGTATTCTGCCATCAAAAATAAGATTTCTTACCTTTTCCAAATTGATTTTTGCATCCTGATTAATTCTTTCCTGCGGGCCTCCATACCAAAGACTATCCTCATTAAGCTGCAGCTTTTCATAGTCTTTATTTCCGTATATCATTGCACCTAGAATACCATTCCCCACAGGAAGAGAAAAATTCCAATCATACAGGGCTTCCTTTTTATAATACAATCTACTCATATTTCCTCCGATGTTTCATATATTAAAACTTTCCAAGTTCAATATGAAATCCAAATTTAATATCTTTGTCCGCTAGTCTGTATTCTTCTTTTAATTCCGGACCGCATGATGACGAACCGACACCGCTCATAAAGCTGTCAATTGATAATTCCGTGACCGCATCCGGTACAAGTTTAGAATCATTCTCAGTTCTTAGGAGATTTTCCTGTTTAAAATGTGAACATGAAAATGAGAAGTCTTCATCACCTGTCACCTTAATTGAATACTTTTCATCCGATACCTCTACGAAATAACAGCCCATATGTGAAGAGTTTTCCTGTGGTCTGATGTAGTTTTCAAAATTATCCGTTGCAGTTGTTCTAAACAGATCAACATATGATGCCTGATGTTTATCAATATAAGACTCAAACGGTCCATAACCATAATAAACAATATTTTCATAGGTATCTTCAAGTGGAAAACGGATTCCAAACCTTGGCAGGTATGAGATTTCCTCATTTATCAGTGCCTTTACTGTCATATCGCAGTTTCCGGATGGTTCAAATTTGTATTGAACTTCTAAGTCTGCTGCATTAACAGCATTAATTCCTGACATAGAGAAGTTAAATCTGACAGATATGTTCTCCCCATTATCAACGACCTTTGCCTTTTTCATTTTTACTAAAAGATTATCCAATCCAAATTCATACCAGTGTTCTTTTATATTAATATCGTTATCAGTAAGCGCCCTGAACATATTAATCGATGCTGTATCTGCCAGGTATTCGTGTGCATTTCTTCTCATTGAAGAAAGCATACCGTTTTTCTTCGAAAGAACATATTCACATTCGCCTGCAAAAACTGTTATATCTTTCTCATTTTCCTTTGAAGATAGAACCTTTCTGCCCTTTGACTTTACTGTTTTATATCTTCTTAAACTTTCAGAAAGAATAATCTGGTCAAATCCTGCTTCATGATTTGCAGGGACAAGCGCAGAGTCTTTTTTTGTTTTTATAATAAATCTTACCCTTAAATCATCACCTGTCAACGCAGTAAGTTTAGGAATGTGAAACGTTGCATACATATGTGGTTCGAGATCAATATCTATTTCATCTTCCTTGATAATGGTTCCATTATCCTTTACGACAAAATAAAGTTTATATACGTCCTTAAAATTCAGAAAATCCATTGTGTTATAGAAACCGTAGATTCCTTTATCAATGTCTTCTGCATAAACCCTCAAAGGTCTGTATACATTACCAAGTTCATACATTCCCACATGAGGAGTTCTGTCCGGATAAAGCAGACCGTCAATACAAAAATTTCCGTCATGATGCTTCTCTCCAAATTCCCCTCCATATCTGTATTGAGGTTTTACATTATTTTCGCCAGTACTAATACCGTGATCAGCAAATTCCCATACACATCCCCCAGAGATTGTGTCTATTGCATAAAAGCAATTCCAATAATCCTCCAAATCTCCCGGACCATTTCCCATCGCATGAGCATATTCACAAATAAAATAAGGCTTTTCTGAATCTTTAACATCACTCTTATACAAATCAGTTACACGAGGATACATACATGATTTTACATCCAATACATCCTCTGTGCTTCCGTCTGTATTTAACCATGTACTTTCATAATGGATAAGTCTGGATGAATCGGCAAGCTTAATATATTCTGCTGCCTTCTTCATATTTTTTCCATAACCGCTTTCATTACCAAGAGACCAGAAAATCACTGAGCATCTGTTGTAATCCCTTGTTATCATCATGCTTATTCTGTCTATTACAGCCTTTTCGAAAACAGGCGAATCACAAACCATTTGAATGTTCGATTTGTTATTTAATTTCTGATATATATCCATTTGTGAATGTGCTTCTATATCCGCTTCATCCACAACATAAAATCCATATTCATCACAAAGATTGTAAAAATACGGAACATCAGGATAATGAGAAGTTCTTATAGTATTTATATTGAACTTTTTCATTATAACAAGGTCATTGATAATTCTCTCCCTTGTTACACATGCGCCTGTATCAGGGTAAAATTCATGTCTGTTAACCCCCTTGAACTTAACCGGACGACCATTAATTTTTATTATACCATCCTCTGTTTTTACTTCTCTCAGACCTAATTTCTCTCCGATTACCTCTTCGTCAGTTTCTATCAGTATCCTATAAAGTACAGGGGTTTCTGCATTCCACAATACAGGGTTTTCTATTGTAAAATCAAGATAAGAGGATTCTGATGTTTTCTCGGATGCAATCTCTGTCCCATTTGAATCTAAAACTTTTATAACAGTATCCGTATTGGTTTTTAAATCCATATGAAGCATTGCTTTCTCATAAGACTCAGAAAATGTAACAGAGGTATTAAAAGAACTTACCCTGTGTTTCGGTCTTGAAAGCATGTAAACATCTCTTATTATACCTGTAAGTCTCCATTTATCCTGATCTTCGAGATAGCTTCCGTCACACCATTTTAATACTACAACGGTAATATCATTTTCTCCCTCGTAAAGAGCTTCTGTTATGTTAAATTCCGATGTTCCATGACTCACCTGCGAATACCCTATAAGTTGTCCGTTTATTATCAGATAAAAACAACTGTCAACACCCTCAAAAACAAGTATTTTTTCATTACCATCGGCCGGATTATCATATTTTCTGTGAAATACAGCCACTGGATTATCATCAGGAACGTACGGTGGGTTCATAGGAATAGGATACTTAACATTCAGATATTGTGGCTTATCATATCCTTTTAACTGAATACATGAAGGAACTTCTATCGTTGAACTGTACTTGGAATCTGTCAGAAATTCATCTTCCATATCATAAAAACTTTCATGAAATTTAAAATCCCAAATTCCATTCAGAAGTTCAAATTCTCCAGATTCTTCTCTTATAGAAAATGCATCCTCTCCTTTTCTGAATGGTATAAAATAGTTATGATTTTCCAAAGTATTAACATGGAAATACTCCGGATTCTCATGAAAATACATTAACTCCTTCATTTTTCCTCCATTTCCCATATGTAAATAAAAGGCATCATTATAAAACCGTAAAGTTAAATTAAATGATGCCTTTATATATGTTGGATTTTAATATTTATTTAACATCCTTGATAGAGAAGCTTACTCTGCCCATCTTATCTTTGCCAAGACATACTGCCTTAACAACATCTCCTAAAGTAAGAACATCCTCAACGTGATTGATTCTATGGTCTGATATCTTGGAAATATGAACCATAGCTTCTTTTCCTGGTGCAAATTCAAGAAAAGCACCAAATTCTTTTATACTTACAACTTTTCCTTCGAGAACCATTCCTTCCTCAAAATCTGTTGCAATTATTTCAATATATTTCTTTGCAAGTTCCATTGAATCTGCGTCAACACCGCAGATTGAAACTGCACCATCATCAGTAATGTCAATCTTAACACCTGTCTGCTCGATAATGGTATTGATTGTTTTACCTCTCTGACCGACAACTTCGCCAATCTTAGCCGGATCAATCTGAATCTGAATAATCTTAGGAGCATATTTTCCTACTTCTTTTCTTGGTTCTGATATTGCAGGCTTCATACACGTATCCATAATAAACATTCTTGCTTCACGGCAACGTGCAATTGCACCTTCAACAATAGGTCTTGTTAAACCATGAATC
>CAZNGY010000002.1:0-107243 GCA_964572955.1 uncultured Lachnoclostridium sp. | reverse complement strand
GTCGTCTTTTCCAAGGTGTTTTAAGATTCCTACATATGAAGGACCGGTGTATGTAAAGAGTGTAGCAACCATTACAGATTCAGCTACCTTTGAGTAACCGCCCTCAGCAGCGAACTTAGGGTTGGTGTAAGTCTGGAAGCTTTCGCCCGGCTTGTCAGAGAAACATGAAAGGTTGATACAGTCGTTCCAGTCAGCACGCATTGCAAGTGGAAGACCGTGAGGTCCAAGGTTGTTTACAATGTGATAGAATGAAACAGTGAGGTGATCGAGCATTGTCTGAGCCTTTGACTCATCATTGTCATAAGGAACTTTCTCGTCAAGAATTGTCCAGTCGCCTGTTTCTTTAATGTATGCAGCTACGGAAAGAATCATCCATAATGGATCGTCAGAGAAATCACCGCCGATATCGGAGTTGCCTTTCTTTGTAAGAGGCTGGTACTGATGATAGCATCCGCCGTCTTCAAGCTGTGTAGCGGCAAGGTCAATAAGTCTTTCTCTTGCACGATCAGGAATCTGGTGAACAAATCCGAGGATATCCTGGTTGGAATCTCTGAATCCCATTCCACGGCCGATACCTGATTCAAAGTAGGAAGCGGAACGAGAAAGGTTGAATGTAACCATACACTGATACTGATTCCAGATGTTAACCATTCTGTCAACTCTGTCGTCAGGAGTATCTACATTTATAATTCCGAGAAGCTTATCCCATGCAGCTTTGAGTTCTGCAAGTCCGTCAGCAACCTTTTCAGGAGTGTTGTACTTGTCGATCATTGCAAGTGCCTTTTCCTTATTGATTGTCTGACCGTCAGCTTCAAATTTCTTGTCAAAATCATTTTCTACATAACCAAGGATAAAAACGAGAGTTTTGCTTTCGCCAGGTGCAAGTGTGATTTCTTTATAGTGTGATGCAATTGGAGACCATCCGTCAGCAAACGAATTTCCGGCTTTTCCTGCAGCTACTGCCTGTGGATTTTCAAAACCGTTGTAAAGACCGATGAATGTGTCACGATCTGTATCGTAGCCGTCGATTTCATCATTTACGGTGTAGAAAGCGTAGTGGTTACGTCTGTCTCTGTATTCTGTTTTGTGGTAGATTGTAGAGCCGACTACCTCAACACGTCCTGTTGAGAAGTTTCTCTGGAAGTTAGTACAGTCATCCTGTGCATCCCATAAACACCACTCAGCAAATGAGAATAATTTGAAAGTCTTTTCGGCATCGCTTTCGTTTGTAAGTATAACCTGCTGAACTTCTCCGTCATAATCCTGTGGTACGAAGAAAGTAACTTCTGCCTTTAAATTATTCTTTTTACCTGTAATTACGGTGTAACCCATACCATGACGGCACTCGTAAGCATCGAGCTCTGTCTTAACAGGTGACCAGCCAGGGTTCCATACAGTGTCATTTTCCTTGATATAGAAGTAACGTCCGCCCATATCAATAGGAACATTGTTATAACGATAACGTGTAATTCTGCGGAGACGAGCATCTTTATAGAAGCAATAACCGCCTGCAGTATTGGAAATTAATGAAAAGAATCCCTGAGTTCCAAGGTAGTTGATCCAAGGATAAGGGGTTCTGGGTGAAGTAATGACGTACTCACGTCTGGAATCGTCAAAAGAACCGAACTTCATAAATACCCTCCTAAAATGTGTAATAAAAGCCCGGAGATTTATCAGTGACGGGCTTTTGTGCCTGTATGCCGAACCTCCATGAAAAAGGGCGGAAACCTCCCGGTGCCTATTTGGATTTATTATATCAAACGAATGATAAAAAGTAAATCATGAATTAGTTATATATCCCCATCCGGAGGCGGGATTCGGAAGCGGAAGGGAGGGAATCGGGACGGCTTCCCTGATTAATGCAGATTTAAGGCGGTTTCCATATAAAAATCTGTCTGCGGTTCCGGCGTTTGAAATCATTGCAGCAGCCCTTCCGGAAATGAAAGGTGCGGCAAAGCTTGTTCCGCTTCTCAATGTGAAAGTGGAATCAGCAGCAGAAGTCACATTTACTCCGGGGGCAATTATATCAGGTTTTACCTGACCTGCCGTGTTATATCCGCGGCCGGAAAAGTCGGCAGGCATATTGGTTGCTTCGTTAAATGCTCCGACAGTAATTACGGAAGCGGAAGTTGACGGAATTGTAAGTGTTGTAAGACGGGAGGGAATCAAAAATCCGGTATCACCGTTTAAGGCTTCGGATACGGGAAGCCAAAGATTAATATCTGAAAAAGGAATGGCAGGAGAGGAAAAACATATTCGCCATATTCCGCTTGCCGGCGATGAATCAGAAATGAAAACCAATCGTATTTTTGTATCCATGTAATCAGGTGTCGATGAAATTATTGAGACGGCGATTATACAGGATTTGAATCCAAGAAGATCATAGTTACCTATTATAGAGGCAGATTCTCCGTCAGGGGAGACGATACGTATTTCGGGGGTATCTCGGAAACTCAGGCATATGGTCAGGGAAAGATTCTTTTCGTTCCTACCGATTAGCAGCTCACAGCAGGCAGAAAAAGTGTTGCCGGATGAAAGTTCATTTGTTAAAGAAAAATCGGAGGGAGAGACTGTGGCATGAATCGGAGCAAGGCCCTCATTGCCGGCGGCAACAACAATGCTCATACGGTAGAGAGAGGTCATGTCACGAAGAAACTGTTCAAGGAGAGACATGCCTCCATGACACCCGTTGTTATTTCCGTAACTTAAGTTTACTATGACAGGAATATTCAGAGCGGCAGAAAGCCGTCCGCAAAAATCAATGGCATACATAATAGAGGTTGTCTTGGCGAAACCGGAAGTGATTCCTGGCGATAATTTTATGATTACAAGGGGTGTATCCTGGCGTTCGTTAGAATTTTCGTCAAGTTCTTTTATTGCAATTTCAGCCACTGACGAACCATGTCCGGAGGAGTCTGTTGGCATGGGGAATCGGGTGTTGCAGTTGAGCAGAGAGGAACCGGAGTACAGGATTCCGAATGGAGGCATTATCGGAGCTGTTTTTTTGACGTCGTCATCCTGACAGTCATTTATAAAAACGGCACCACCTTCTTCGGCAGAATTTCCGGCTGTCTGATCCCAAAGGTACAGTATACGACTTGAACCGTCAGGATTTATAAATATGTCTTTTTGAGGGTTGATCCCGGAATCGGGAATTGCGATTATAACTTTTGAAATGATTTCCTCCAGTGAATTAAAAGCCTCATTCCGGAAATGCCACAAGTATCAATATCACTCGATAAAAAATAATTCAGGAAGCTGCACAAGAATAACCTGTGGTAAACTGATTAATTTTTCTAAACCACTGCGGTCTGTATATGCAATGGCATATCCGCCTGAAAGGAGAATGATTTTCGTTTCAGGAAGAGCCGAGAGAGGGGAAATTTCTCCGGAATACCGAAAAATTATTTCAATTACACCATCCTCGGATGAACTACCCAAAATACTTTTTTTTATGTAATCATCAGGAAGTTCAGCATAGAGAAGAGTATCGGGTGTAAGACGAGGGTCATTTTCATTCATGTTTTTTATTATAGATATGACAAAAGGAGAAAAAATATGAATCAGAATTTCGGGAAAATTTGAAAATATGTTGGTAGTGGCGCAGTAATAAAGAAGACAAATGGTATTTGTTGAAAGTATATAAATGGATATTGACAGAAAGAAAATGCATGTAGTATATATTATTATAATAAACCTTAAGAACGAATCGGAAGTCAACATAAATTTAGATATGTATTTTCTTATAAGTTATGTCTAATGGGGGATGATATGATATACATGGGATTTAACAATGCATTAATTAAATGGAAACGTATTATTATTGATTCACTTGGGATGGCGGCAATAATGGTAATAATGGTTCTAATAATTAGTTCGTACTATAAAGAGAGTGGAATGTATATACCGTATGTCTTTCTTGATTTCCTTTGCTCAAGTTGCATCAATTATAGTCATAATGTTTTCATATGGGGTCTTCATAAATAGTAAGCAAGGAATTGATGATCTTAGTTACGAGGGGCAGACATATGCTTTGAGTTTCAATATGACAGATGAAACAAATGAAAATAATATTGAAAAGCTTAAAGAGGTTTTGCCTAAATTACTTGAGAAGTATTCCGGTCAAATTGAGAAGTGTACTATCATGACGGTTATTCCGGTAGAGGATGAGGATGGAAACTATGATTATGATGATATGATTAGAAATATGTGCTTTATGTCGAGTTTTAGACTTGAGGATGGAAAATTTGAAAATGTAGAGATGGTTCCGGAAGAATTTTTGGAGGGAAGAGGACTAAGCGATGAGGATGAGAATGGTGAAAACCCAGTATGTTTGGTAACGAGAAACATTGCTGAAACCCCCGGTGATAAGGTTGATATAAATGGTATGGAATATGAAGTCGTCGGGGTGAGCATATTTGATTCAGACTCATATGATATGAATGCGCAAAAATATTTTTTACTGATAAAATGATGAGGGTTCCTTTTAGATATATTCCGGATAACTCGAAAATTTACAGAGTGTATATCAGGTTTAACATGGTGATTCTGTCATCTGAGTACGAATACATGAATGAACTGATGTTTGATACGTTTGCCACTGATATTATCAGCTTGCCGGAGGGATACAGGGTCGATTACGATGAGAAAAAAGTTTTCAGTCAATGATGCTTATAGTTGCGATATTGGGAGTGTTGGCGGCTGACAGCATGATAGCTATATATACTTATATTCTCAAAAAGAGGGAGAAAGAAACCGGAATTTTTCTGGTATGTGGAGCGAGTAAAAGAGATATTATAAAGATTTATGTGGTGGAAATGTCTCTGCAATTGATAACTTTCTCGGTTCTGGGATATGTTTTTTTCAATTTTTAGTTAGAAGATGGCTGGATTTGAGATATAAGTGGTTTCACTACATTTTTACGGAAAAAATAGAGGATTGCAGAAAACTTGTAACAATTTTTGTTGTATTTGTAATAGTGTTTACGGCATCTAACATTATATGGATAATAAAGAAGAGTCCGGTCAAGATAATAAAGAGAAACTAGAAAATGTCGGATAATTCAGAAAATGAAGCGAAAAAGAATGAAGTATCAGCCCCGGTATTCCCGGGGCTTTTTCTTGACCACTAAAAGCTGTAATGGTAAAATAAAAGATAAAGTTTTGCAGATGATGCATAGAACAGGAATTAAAGCGGTTGGGTTCCGGGGGGAATATGATAATAAAAAGGATAAAAAGAAAAAAGCTGTTTAACAAAGTGGTATCAGTGTGCATAGTCTGTGTAATGACAGCATTGTACATTTACATGGGGCATGAGGCTGCAGGACAGGACTTCTTTGAGCGGGCAATGGCAGCAGATGCAGAATTGAAAGCAAATTCAGATGATGTGTCGGCAAGCAGGGAGTTTATGTCAGATTATCATGCCACGGTCTTCAATAATGAATCCGGTATGGATGCAGAGGAGATTAATGCTCTGATTCAGACATCGGACGGATATCTTTGGGCAGGAAGTTATTCGGGAATCATGAGATTTGACGGAAAAAGTTTTGAACGGTTTTTTATTGATGACAGAATCAACTCGGTAAGGGCATTATATTCAGATAATCTGGGCAGATTGTGGATAGGAACAAATGATTGCGGAATTTTTGTTTATGATTGTGATGAAAAAGAAGTGACTGTATTGTCAACGGAAGAGGGAATTCCGTCAAATATGATAAGAGCTTTCTGCGAGATGGAAAACGGAACCGTTTTGGCATCAACCTCTATGGGAATTGTGGAAATTGATTCGGATTTAAATGTCAGAAGTTATGCCGAAGATACGGGTATTCTGAATGTAACCGACATGAAATCCCTGAACAGAGGCAGACTGGCAGGCGTAACCAATTCGGGAGTGTTTTTTATACTTGAGGGTGAAAGCCTCAGAACACTTAAGGAATGTGAAAATGCCGGTGAATCATTTACGGCAGTCGAATATTCGTCAGATGATAAAATTCTTGTGGGAAGTTCAGAAGGTAAAATTTATGAAATGGATACCGTTACAGGTATGCTGATACAGACAGCAGTTTCGGATGTTTCGGCAATATCCGAAATAAAAGAAGAACCTGCATTAAACGGGTTTTTTATATGTGGTGACGGTGGAATAAACTTTTACAGCAGAAAAGACGGCTGCATGAAGGTTTCGATTGATGGGTTTTCGTCTGCAATATCCGGTGAACTCTCTGATGACCAGGGAAATTTTTGGTTTTATTCAGATACCATAGGAATAGCAAGGCTTTCACAGAATCCATTCAGTAACTGTCTTAAGGCGGCAAAACTTCAGAATCATGTTGTTAATTCAGTATGTGAGGCAGACGGACTTCTTTATCTCGGATGTGATGATGGAATTCTTGTAATAGACGGAAAAACTTATGAATTTGTGGAAAATCAGCTTAGTGAAGCCTATGAGGGCAGAAGAGTACGTCAGATAATGTATGACAGCAGCAATAATATGTGGATTTCATCGTATGGAGAGCTTGGACTCAGGTGTATTAAGGAAAACGGTGAAGAAATCACCTATTCAAGCAAAACGGTTGAAGGAGTAGGCGACAAATTCAGATTTGTTACGGAGCTCAGTGATGGTAGTTTGGTTGCATCAGGCGAAAAAGGGCTTGTTTTTATAGAAAACTATGAGGTTACCTCAGTTGTCGGTGTGAATGAAGGAATAGATGTGCAGACCATACTTACCGTAAATGAAAGGGATGACGGAAGTATACTGGCAGGCAGTGACGGTGGCGGTATATATGTAATCAAAAACAAAAAGCTGGTAAAGAAAATTGGTGAGGAAGAAGGACTTGACTCACAGGTTGTTCTCCGTATAATCAGAGGAAGTAAGGGTTGGTTTTACGTTACAAGCAATCTTATTTACTATGAAGATGCTGACGGGATAAGGGCTCTTGATAATTTTCCGCATAACAACAACTACGACATCTATATTACTGCCGGAGGTAAGGCATGGGTTTTGGGAAGCAACGGAATATATATAACGGATGAAAAACTGTTAATTTCTAATGGAGAGTACAGATGTGAGCTGTTAAATAAAAGAAGAGGTCTTGATTCCACGCTTTCGGCTAATTCATGGAATTATGTTGACCAAAACGGCAACATGTATCTGTGCTGTTCAAATACCTTAATGAAGGTATCGACTAAAAACTACTCACGCGTCGGCAGGAATTTTAATATGTATGTATCCTCTGTGATGGCAGATGGAACCAATTTGGAGATGAAAGATGGAATATATAATGTTCCGGCAGAAACCAACAGACTTGTCATAACACCGGCGATACTTAATTATTCGCTTACGAATCCGACAGTTCATATGTATCTTGAGGGCTTTGAGGAAAATGGAGAAGAAATGCTTCAAAGTGACATTATCTCCATGGTATATACAAATCTTCCGGCAGGTAATTACCGGTTTCATATTCAGATTATAGATGAAGGAAGCGGAAGGATACTTAAGGAACAGGTATTTGAAATCCATAAGGATTACAGATTTTATGAGAGGTCATGGTTTAAATTCCTTATGGCAGTTCTTGTATGTCTTATCATTGGTTTGACAACATGGATGATTTCAAGGCTCTTTGTAATAAAAGAACTGAAGGATGCGAAGATGGAGGCAGATGCTGCAAACAGGGCCAAAAGCCGGTTTCTTGCAAACATGAGTCATGAGATCAGGACACCTATCAATACGATAATAGGAATGAATCAGATGATACTCAGGGAAAACAAGGACCCTGATATTGAAGATTATGCAGAAAATGTTGAAAGAGCTGGAAAAATGCTTTTGGAACTGGTAAATGATGTTTTGGATTTCTCAACAATTGAATCCGGAAGTATGGAAATAATAACCGCTCCTTATTATTTTAGGAAAATGGTAAGTGATTGTGTGGTTATGCTTAAGATGAGAGCTTCAAAAAAGGGACTCATTCTGGAGACCGCAGTGAGCGATGAAATTCCTGATGCACTTGTGGGAGATGAGGTTAAGACAAAGGAAATCATTACAAATCTTTTGTCTAATGCGATTAAGTATACGTCTAAGGGAAGTGTAAAGCTTCAAATAAGCGGAACTGATACTGAAGCAGGTTATGAACTGTGTATAAAGGTGACGGATACCGGCAGCGGAATCAGCGAAGATAAGCTTACGGAAGTCTTTGAAAGCTTTAAAAGAATCGACCTTGAAAAAAACAGGGAGATAGAAGGTACCGGATTGGGACTGAGCATAACCAGGCAGCTTGTGGAAAAAATGGGCGGACGGATAAGCGTAGAGAGCGAACAGGGAGTCGGTTCGGTGTTTACGGCAGTAATAATCCATCAGAGACCGACAGCTGAAGAAACGGAAAGCCTGAAAAAGGATGAATCCGGCAGGAAAAACCGTTTTGCAAATACTGACGGACTTGCGGCTCCGGGGGCAAAGGTTTTGATAGTTGATGACAACAAGATGAATCTTTTGGTTGCAGAAAATCTTCTTAAAAGAACAAAGGTTGACATTCGAACGTGCAGCAGCGGAAGTGAATGTATTGATGTATG
The DNA here is from genome assembly GCA_964572955.1 of uncultured Lachnoclostridium sp. Classification (GTDB taxonomy): domain Bacteria; phylum Bacillota; class Clostridia; order Lachnospirales; family Lachnospiraceae; genus UBA3775. Next base: position 98,682 of record CAZNGY010000002.1, on the reverse strand, counting down.
CAGAAAAGAAAAATATGATCTGATTTTTATGGATCACATGATGCCGCCGCCTGACGGAATGAAAACCCTTGCCATAATTAAAGGTGATGAATTCGGAATGAATTGTGATACACCGGTTATTCTGCTGACGGCAAATGCTTCTCCTCAGATGAGAAAAACTGCAAGAGATGCGGGATTTGCTGATTATATTTCAAAGCCGATTATCGGTGACGGACTGGAAAATGCAATGTTTAATGTTCTTCCTGATGATTTAATAAAAGAATATGAATCTGAAAAGAAAAGCATTTCGTTGGATAAAAAACAAAAGGAAAAGGAGGTAAAAGAAAAAAAATCTCTTGTTGACTGTCAAAAAGCCATAGATTTTTATTGCGGCGGTAACAAAGAGGTGTATAATGAGATTCTTAAGGTGTATCTGGATGAGGCCGAAGAAAACTTTGGTAAGATAAGGAAACTCCTTGAGGAAGGTAAATCCGGTGAACTGAGAATTGTCTTTCATTCATTGAAAGGAAATTCGGGTACAATCGGTGCAGATTCCTTTAGGGAAACGGCGGCAAAGTATGAGCAGGCCGTAAAGAATGATGACCTGGAATTTGCGGCAGCTAATATCGATGAATTTTTCCGTCAATATGCGGAGATTCTTGAAGAAGTAAAAAGGATAGTAAGATGATATCCGGAGTAATTGTTTAACATTGACGGGATATATACCGGAGGAGGTAATAATGAGAGAACATGACGATTTAATAATTGATATGATGGATTATTTCGCAGGAGATCCTGCAAGGATACACCACTTTATGAAGGTGCTTTCCTATACCAGACTTATTGCACATGGAGAGGAACTGACCGAGGAAGAGTGCTTTCTTCTTGAAACAACCGCAATCCTTCTTGATGTCGGAATGAAGGTATGTGAGCAGGAGTATAACAGCCGTGAGGATAAATATCTTAAGATAGAGAGTCCGAAGCTTGCAGAGAAAATGCTCAGTGATTTGGGATATGCTGAAGATTTTATCGAAAAGGTTAAGAATCTTATAGCTTTCCACCATTCATTAGAGGAAACAGAAGATATTTACAGCAGAATTCTTTATGAAGCAGATTTTCTTGTAAACATTCATGAGGAAGAACTTGATGCAATGGCAATAAGAATAATTTACTCAAACATTTTTTATACGGATACAGGAAAAGAACTTTGTTTAAAGTTATATAAATATGCATTCTAAGTTGTGTATATTTAATTGAATCAGGTAAGTATTTCTGTTGACTGCAAAAACAGTTTTGGGTACATGATTTTGTAAATGGTGTACACAGAACTGTCCGATAAGCAGTGAGGAGATTATTCTTTTCATGAACGGTCGGTAAATGCGGAACGGAAAATTATGTCTGATATTAGTTTAAGAGCACAGCACTGTATAGTCTCGGTAGTGCTCAAAAAATACAAATGCCCTGATGGCACGAAAGGAATGTAACTATGGATTTTACCAACAAAAGAAGATTGAAGATGTCATTTGTTCTTTTGGGAATTATGATGTTTGCAATTTTGCTGACCGGATGCGGTGAAAAGGATGATTTTATCGTTGGATTTGATGCGGAATTTCCGCCATATGGATATAAGGATACCGAAACAGGCGAATACGTCGGTTTTGACCTTGACCTGGCACAGGAAGTAGCAGACAGAAACGGATGGAATCTTGTAAAACAGCCTATTGACTGGGATGCAAAAGATATGGAACTTAAATCAGGTTCCATTGACTGTATATGGAACGGATTTACCGTTAACGGACGTGAGGGCCAGTATACCTGGTCTACAGCTTACATAGACAATTCACAGGTTGTAATTGTAAGAGATGATTCGGATATTACTGAACTTGCTGATTTGGAAGGTAAAACCGTAGTGGTACAAAGTGACTCGTCTGCACTTGCAGCTTTTACGGGTGATGAGGCCGAGGAAAGCAATATTGCATTGTGTAATTCTTTTAAGGAATTACGTCAGGTTGGTGATTACAACAGCGCATTCCTTGATCTCGAATCAGGAGTTGTGGATGCAGTATGTATGGATATCGGTGTTGCATCTTATCAGATAAAACAAAGAGGAAATGACTTCAGAATGCTTGATGAACAGGTGTCATCAGAGCAGTATGCAATTGGATTCCGACTTGGAAATACGGAACTCAGAGATGAGGTTCAGGCAACTCTTGAGTCAATGTATAAGGACGGAACTTTAGATAAGATTGCTGAAAAATGGGAACTTTCCGATACAATATGTTTCGGTAAGGAAGGAACTGACGGAGCTTATCTTCAGGATGCAGCCCAGAAGAAGGACGAACCTTTTATGGACAAATTTGCTGATATAGCAAAACAGCTTTCATCAGGTGTTGCAGCTTCTCTTGCCATCTTCTTCCTTACACTTATTCTCTCACTTCCTCTTGGACTTCTTATAAATGCTGTGAGAATGTCAAAGTTTGCAATTCCGCGCTGGATTGCAAAGATATATATATCAGTCATGAGGGGAACGCCGCTCATGCTCCAGCTTCTGGTAATTTTCTATGGACCGTATTTTGTATTTGAAATCAATACGCCTTCGGCTTACAGATTCTATGCCGTAATAATAGGATTTACCTTAAACTATGCTGCTTATTTTGCAGAGATATACAGAGCAGGAATTGAGAGTATTCCTGTAGGACAGAGAGAAGCAGCTTCGGTTCTTGGCTACTCAAGAATGCAGACTTATTGGAAGATTATTTTCCCACAGATGGTTAAAAGGGTAATCCCACCGGTTACTAATGAAGTTATAACGCTTGTAAAGGATACTTCACTTGCGTTTGCAATTTCTTATACCGAAATGTTTACAATTGCAAAACAGGTTGCGGCTTCTGAGGCAACGATAATGCCGTTATTTATTGCGGGAGTATTTTATTACATTTTCAATTTCGTTGTTGCCATGGTTATGGAGCAGATTGAAAAGAAAATGCAGTATTATAATTAGAATCGGAGGCAGATATGAAATTACTGGAAATAAATAATGTAAGTAAGAGTTTTGGCGAATTAGAAGTTTTAAAAGACATATCTCTTTCGGTTGAAGAAGGAGAAGTGGCATGTATTATTGGTCCGTCAGGTTCCGGAAAGTCTACTTTTTTGAGGTGTGCCGCTCTGCTTGAAACAATGGATAAAGGTTCTCTTGATATATGCGGTGAAAAGATTGCAGAAGAAAAGAACGGCAAAACGGTTTACGGAAGTAAAGATGTTATCAGAAAGGCAAAAAGTAATTTTGGATTTGTATTCCAGAATTTTAATCTTTTTCCTCATTACAATGTAATGAAAAACATTACGGATGCGCCTCTTCACGTTCAGAAAAGAGAAAAAAAAGAGGTTATGGAACAGGCAGGAGTTATATTAAAAAAAGTGGGGCTCGAAGATAAGGAACATAGTTATCCGTCAACACTATCAGGCGGTCAGCAGCAGAGAGTGGCAATTGCAAGGGCACTTGCGATGAATCCAAGAATTCTTTATTTTGATGAGCCTACATCTGCACTTGATCCGGAGCTTACTGCCGGGATTTTGAAAATTATGAAGCAGCTTGCGGAAGAAAAGATGACCATGGTAATCGTTACACATGAAATTGATTTTGCAAGGAAGGTAGCAGACAAAATAATTTTTATGGATGGCGGAGTGATTGTTGAGCAGGGAACTCCTGAAGAAGTAATAGACAATCCTAAAAATGAGAGAACAAAAGCATTTCTTAAAATGCTTGAGTAAAAGACTGAAATTTATAATCTGAAATAGAAAAACCGGGACATTGGTCCCGGTTTTTTAGATGAAATCTAAAATTTTTTAGAAATGGAAAGCTTCTTAGCAAGCGTTTTTAATTAAACTTATCGCTTTCTTCCCGGTTTTTCAGAGAAAGCATTTTTATTGTTACGTTTGGACGATGAATTAACTCTTTGATTTTTTTTGCTTTTCTGTTTGCCGGAATTATTTCTGGTTTTAGATGAATCTTTGCGGTAAGGCATTTTATTGGACGTATCCGGCTTTTTAGGGGAAATCTTTCTTGGCGGTATAAGACAGAGCGGACCAAACCCGATAAGATCCTCTCTGTGCTCACGGAGAAGGGCCTCTTTTACCAGTTCATAATTCTCAGGTTTTCTGTATTGAATGAGAGCACGCTGCATTGACTTCTCGTGAGATGATTTTGCTACATAAACAGGATTCATTGTACGCGGATCAACTCCGGTGTAGTACATGCAGGTGGATATTGTTGACGGTGTCGGATAAAAATCCTGAACCTGTTCAGGCATATAACCTATGTCACGAATATACTCGGCAAGTTTTATGGCATCTTTTAAGGTTGAGCCTGGATGTGATGACATAAGATATGGTACTACATACTGTTCTTTGCCGATTTTAGTATTAATTCGATTGCATTTAGCAATAAATTTTTCATACACATCGTTACCCGGTTTACCCATTAGCTTCAGAACATTGTCAGAAACATGTTCCGGTGCAACACGCAGCTGACCGCTTACGTGATATTTTAGAAGTTCCTTTAAAAAAGTGTCATCTTTATCGGCAAGGACATAATCAAAACGTATGCCGGAGCGGACAAAGACCTTCTTTACCTTAGGTATTTCCCTGAGTTTTCTTAAAAGGGAGACATAATCACTATGATCGGCAATCATATTTTTACAAGGGGATGGAAAGAGACATTGTTTTCCTTTGCAGGCTCCTGATTTTAGTTGTTTAGCACATGCAGGTTTGCGGAAGTTTGCAGTAGGACCGCCGACATCATGAATATATCCCTTAAAAGCACTGTCTTTTGTCATGTGTTTCGCTTCTTCAACAAGCGATTCATGACTTCTTGACTGAATAATGCGTCCCTGGTGGAAGGTGAGTGCACAAAATGAACATGCTCCGAAACATCCTCGGCAACTTGTAAGTGAAAATTTAATTTCACCGATTGCCGGAACGCCGCCGTCTTTTTTATAAGACGGATGGGCATCGTTCATATAAGGAAGAGAGTAAATATCGTCCATTTCCTGTGTGGTTAGAGGCGCTGCAGGAGGGTTTTGTATAACGTATATTCCTTTGTCATAGGGTTCAGCAAGTCTCATTCCGCGGAAAGGATCCGTATTATCATACTGTATTGCGAAACTTTCTGCATATTTGATCGGATCAGATCTGAGTTCATTAAATGATGGCAGAAGATGATAGTCGCAGACATCTTCAATTCGTGTTGTCCTATAGACCGTGCCATTAATGAATGTAATGTCTGAAACATCCAGGCCCGAGTCAAGTGCATCTGCAATCTCAACGATGGAATGTTCTCCCATTCCGTATGAAATGAGATCAGCCTGAGAATCGAGGAGAATGGAGCGTTTTAAAGAATCAGACCAATAGTCGTAGTGTGCAAGCCGTCTTAGACTTGCTTCTATGCCTCCGATTATGATGGGAACACCGGTGTATTTTTGGCGTATCAGATTGCTGTAAACAACTGTGGCGTGGTCAGGTCGTTTTCCGGTAACTCCCCCCGGAGTATAGGCGTCTGAACTTCTTCTTTTTTTATTTACGGTATAATGATTAACCATCGGGTCCATATTTCCGCCGGAAATAAGGAAACCAAGTCTTGGTTTTCCAAAAATGTCTATTGAATCAGGGTTTTTCCAGTCAGGCTGGGAAATGATACCTACCTTATAGCCGTGAGATTCGAGAACGCGGCTGATTATTGCAGGACCGAATGAGGAATGATCTACATAGGCATCGCCGATTATGTAGGCAAAATCAACCTGTGACCAGCCTCTTTTTTTCATTTCAGAGCGGGAAATCGGAAGAAAATCATTCATAAAGTGATAAATCCTTTCTTTTTGTGCTTTGCATATTTTTATAGCGTAAGCAGAAAGAGTAATAGGTAAAAAGATGAAAATCATTATGTACATACATCAGCAAAAATTGAGGATGTAATATCGACATATTCTTTCAGATTTTTTGTCTTATGTATCTTTTTTCTGCAATCCGGGTATTCGGGAAAACTCACTGCCAGATATGACCAAAGTTCCTTCATCTTGAAGAGAACCGGCTTTTCGCCGGACATGATTTCTTTGTATTTGATAAAGAGCTCGTCGTGGAACATCTTTATTTTCAACCTGTCGCAGCTGCCGTTTCCTTTGAGTTCACCGATAAGTCCTGGGTTTTTTAGTACGCCCCTGCCTATCATAACGTGTTCTACTGAAGGAAATGTCTGGAGGAGTCTCTCCATTGACTCGGAATCGGTTATGTCTCCGTTGTAGCAAATAGGTATGTCTGAGTTGGCAAGAGCGTAGGCAAATGCCTCAGGATGGATTGTTTCGCTGTAGTATTCCTGCCTTGTACGAGGGTGAATTATAAGCTCTTTTATCGGAAATCTGTTGAAAATATTCAGAATTTCAGGCCATTCCTCAGAGTCGTCAAAACCGATTCGGGTTTTGACGGATATATTCATATCGCTACCTTCAAAAATTTCAGAAAGAAATCGTTCAAGTTCTTCCGGATATCGGAGAAAACCGGCACCTCGTTTTTTCGACACGACGGTTCCTGACGGACATCCAAGATTAAGGTTTACCGTATCATAATCATATTTTTTCAAAGTGTCACATATGGAAATAAATGTTTCGGAGTTGTTGGTCAGTATTTGAGGAATAAGCGGACCTGCCGGATTGGTTTCCGGGAGAATTTCATTAAGTTCCTTTTTGCCAAGACCAGGGCTTGTCAAAAAAGGAGTGTAGTATTCATCTGCCTCATTAAAGTGATTAAAGTATGCACTTCTGAATGTGGACGTGATAATACCTTCCATTGGAGCAAGGCTGTATTTCATGTTTTTCCTCTCTTGTGTGTTTTTTGCGGCTGTGATTAACACAGATTTTCTGACATATGACACAGCAGCCAGTTTTTAATATATTTATAAGTGTCGGTACGGTCAGTTTCATTTATTATCTCATGTCTTGCACCGTCAATGAGTTTAAGTGTAAGGTCTGTTATTCCGCAGGAAGCAAATGCCCTATGGCACTTTTTCACACCTTTTCCGTAATCACCGACAGGATCAGCCGTTCCGGATATGACAAGAATAGGAAGATCTTTACGGATTTTTGAAATGTTTTCTTCGTTTTCAACATAAGCGATTGTGTCAAACATTTGTTTGAAAGCGGAAACCGTAAATGTAAAGTTGGTTTCAGGTAAATCTTTTATTCCGTTAAGTATTTCAATATCCCTGGTCTGCCAGTTTCCGGTATTTTTAGGGACACGGCTGTTATAGTTGGAAAAACATAAAAATGAGACAAGGGAGCTTCTGTACCTGGAGCCTTTAAGGTTAGTGAGAAAACCGGTAAGAGTCCGGCCGAATCCGAGCATTAGAGCAGACTGATTTCCGGTACCCATAATTATGGCTCCGTCTATATCACCGGAGTAATTGATTATATATCGTCTTGCCATGAAAGAACCCATGCTGTGGCCAAGCAGGAAAAAAGGAAGTGTCGGATATTCATTCCTTATTTTTACGGTTATACGGTGTAAATCATTTACTATGATGCCGCCGCCGTCACATTCTCCGAAATATCCGAAATTTTCGGAATTTCCGGCAGATTTACCATGACCGATGTGATCGTTTCCGACAACCAGAAAACCATGTGAATTCAGATAGAGGGCAAAATCCTCATATCTTTCTATAAATTCTGTCATACCGTGTGATATTTGGATAATTGCCTTGACTTCACCTTCCGGAATCCATTTTACTCCGTGAATCTTCGAAATTTTATCACTTGACGTAAATGTAAACTCTTGTTTCATACGCTGGCAGCCTCTTTTCTTATTATACAGATTAGTGTTTCCTGTCGACTCGCAGGTTATGCGGAGATATCGGCGAGGTTATTAATGTTTTGGATGAAGTGTTGCAGAAAACGCTTACATAAGAACTCTTGAGATGGCATCCTTCCATCCTGTCGTAAGACGTGTTCTATATTCATCATTGATTTTAGGAGTGAATATCTGATGTGAAGTATGGTTTTCAAGGATTTCATCCGTTCCGGAGTAAAATCCGGTGGTAAGTCCTGCCAGATAAGCAGCTCCGAGAGCCGTACTTTCAGTAACGGATGGTCTTACTATGTCAACATCTAAAATGTCAGACTGGAACTGCATAAGGAAGTTGTTGCGGCTTGCACCGCCATCAACACGCAGGGAAGTGATTTTTATGCCGCTGTCTTCCTCCATTGCTTTTAATACATCCATTGACTGATATGCAAGCGATTCCAGAACTGCACGGATGAAATGGGCACGGTTAGAACCTCTCGTAAGTCCGAATACAGCTCCTCTTGCATAAGCATCCCAGTAGGGAGCTCCGAGACCGGTAAAGGCAGGAACAACATAAACACCATTGTTGTCGGGAACGGACAGGGCAATTTCCTCGGTTTCCTCTGCAGATGAAATCAGTTTCATCTCGTCACGGAGCCATTTTATTGCGGCACCTGCGACAAAAACACTGCCTTCAAGAGCATAAGAAGGTGTATTATCTGTAGATGCGGCAATTGTGGTAATGAGTCCGTTTGCAGAATAGAAAGGTTCAGACCCCGTGTTCATCAGGAGAAAACAGCCTGTGCCATACGTGTTCTTTACCTCGCCCGGATTAAAACAGCACTGACCGAAAAGAGCAGCCTGCTGGTCACCGGCGATACCTGCAATACATATGTTCTTCCCGAAGAATGATTCATCAGTATATCCGAATTTAAAGCCTGACGGATGAACGGCAGGCATCATGCATTCGGGAATGTCAAACAGGTTCAGCAGCTCATTGTCCCATTTAAGTGTGTTGATGTTAAAAAGCATTGTTCTCGAGGCATTGGTATAATCTGTGGCATGAACTTTGCCCCGTGTAAGTTTGTAGACAAGCCATGTGTCAACTGTTCCGAACAGAAGCTCTCCGTTTTTTGCACGTTGTGCGGCACCATCAACATTTTCGAGAATCCATTTTATTTTTGTTGCACTGAAATAAGGATCCGGAATGAGACCGGTTTTTTTTCGAATGAGTTCAGTAAGACCGTCGGATTTCAGTTCTTCAACCATTTCAGCCGTACGTCTGCATTGCCATACTATGGCGTTATATATAGGTTCCCCTGTTTCTCTGTCCCATATAATCGTTGTTTCTCTTTGATTGGTAATTCCGATTGAGTCTATTTCCGAAACACTGATTCCGGAAGCAGCATAAGCTTCCATCATAACGCCGAATTGAGATGACCAGATTTCATTGGGATCCTGTTCTACCCATCCGTTTGCAGGAAAAAACTGAGTAAATTCTTTGGAAGCACTGCTGATGGTGTTTCCGTGTCTGTCAAAAATAATACATCTGGAACTTGTTGTTCCCTGATCTATTGCAAGAATGTATTTCCCCATGATTATACCATCCGTAAAAGTTTTAATTTACTAATTTTACCATAAAAAACTGTTAAATTACAGAAAAATATATATAATGGAAACAGTTTAAGCCGAATCGAGGAGGTTTCGCAAATAAGTATTAAATAATGATAGGCAGAAGACGGCATGATCTCGGTATATATGGTTAAGAGAGGATATAAAGGATGAATGATGAGGAGACAAAATTAGCCAGAAGATTAAAGGAGCTTGCAGCCAGATCATTTAATAACGGAATATATACATTTACGGATTTTTTGGGACTTGCTGAGCAGAATGTTTTTTTTACGATACTTCCGGGGCTTTTATGCAGTGGTTATGAGCTGTTTGGAGGAAGCGAAGAGGCGGAACGGAGAGTAATACGTTTTGGTTCACCGGATGAACTGATGTATGATGAGGATTTTCCGGTCTGCTGTATAAGGATAAAACCGCTTATGAAAAAATTTGCGGATGAGTTAAGCCACAGAGATGTTTTGGGAGCAGTCATGAATCTTGGGATTGAAAGAAGTACGATTGGTGATATTTCGATAAAAGAAGATGCCGTTTATGTAATGTGTCTTGAAAAAATTTCAGAATATATATGTGAGAATCTGAACCGAATAAAAAGGACATCGGTATCATCTGAGGTGATTAAGGAACTGCCGGAAGAATTAAGACCGGAATTTGCAGAAGTGGTTATTCATTGCCATAGTCTGAGAGCTGACGGAATAATATCCAAGCTGTTTAATATATCGAGAAATGAAAGCAGTGCTCTTTTTGAAAAGTCAATGGTGTATATAAACGGGAAAACTTCTATAAAGAGCGGTGTAATGCTTAAAGATGGGGATCGGGTTTCGGTCAGGGGTTACGGCAAGTTTATCTATGAGGGTGACTGCCACGTTACCAGGAAGGGAAATTACAGGGTTATAATAAAAAAATATGTTTACAAGAATCAGAGCCTTATTATGATGTAAAAAATAATAATGAATAAAAAGATGATGACGTTTTTGGCTGATGTCTTAGGAAGCTGATTGTTTTGATTACTGCCTCCGCTGTGATGGTTATTTTTACTTCCTGCCGACCTGTTGTTTTGTCCTGTTGTGCCGTAGCGGTTATTGTTTACCTGTTGGCTTCCAGTGTATGTCCGGGAATTATTGGCAGTGTTGTAAGAAGAGTATTTTCCGTGCTGATCCTGCTTATATGAAACGCCGCCATGGTTGTGATTATAGGCAAGCGGGTCAGCTTTTTTTATTATTGAGCGGGTAACAACAAATCCGGGTTCACCGTTTCTTACGGCAACAGCCTTACAACAGCAGCATCCTTCATCGTCTCTGAGTTCCCTGCCACAAAAATTACAAAACATATTGACCTCCTTTATTTATTACTGGCTTTTCAGCATATCTTCGGTTCTTATACTTACATCTCCGGAAGACAGCTCTTTAATGGTTCCGTCGTTCAGCCTGACGATTAAGTGACATTCTTCGTCAATGTCAAGCGCAGTTGCACCGATAAGTTTATTCGGTTCAAATATATTTTCAATTATATAGATTTTCCTGCCGATTATGCAGGAACGTTTTTTATATTCTGACAAAAAGTTTTTTTTGTCGGAATTTAAATAATAGTAAAAAAATCTTTCGATAATTGATGCTATCAGCCGGTTGTATGTATCCTTTGGGGCTTTTTTCGTCTTATAGAGAGCACCTGCAATTGAGGAAATCTCTCTATCAAATCCGCCGTCAGGTTCTTCAACATTAATTCCTATACCGACAATAGCATAATTAAGACTGAAGGTCTTATTGTTTATTGATGCCTCGGTAAGTATACCGCATACCTTTTTATGGTTTACATAAATATCATTGACCCATTTTATATCAGCATTGATTTTACAGACATTTTCAATTGCTTCGGAAACGGCAACAGCAGCAAGAGTAGTCAAATGAAGTGATTCTGAAGCAGGAATTTGGGGATGGAGGAGTAAACTCATGTAAATCCCTGATTCAGGGGATTTAAAACTGCGTCCCATCCGTCCTCTTCCGGAGGTCTGAGAAAGAGCAATCAGAAGATGATTTCCTTTTGTAAGTTCATCAGAATGTCTTTTAAGATAGCTGTTTGTTGAATCAACACAATCAATTATCCTGATTGAAAAATCAGGAGGGATATTCTTAAAACTGCCTAAAATTGCTTCTTTTGATATGCTGTCTTTCACTGATTATAACCCTCAAACGAATCAATAATTTTGTCTGTACGGTTTCGGTTAAGATCGTCTATCGTTATGTATACATAGCCGCCATCTATTCTGTGAAGAAGAAATGCAACATTGCCGTAATTTTGGATTTCGACGTTTGCAGTAAGATAATTATTGCCGCCGATTTTGACAGTTTCAAATTCATAATCGGAAATGTCGGAAGATTCCCAGCCGCCTTCAATCAGGCTTTCTGTGTAAGATTCAACATATGATTCCAAAATAGTATCGGTTGCATATTCTTTTGCCCAGTCTTTATTGCATATGTAAACTGAAATAACACCTGTAGAACCCTTGTAAGCAAGAAATACACATTCATCAATATCACCGGAATATTCGGCAAGAGTATTGCTGTCGCATGCTTCATATCGTGCCGGAATCGGAATTACGAGATTTGCCCATTCATTTTCGTAGGTTGTGTCAGATAACGTGCCGGTTGTATATGCAGTAGAGGATGAAGAGGAATACTTATCATCTTCCCATTTGTAGTCTTCATCATAAACCGCATTATCATCGTAGTTGTATTCGATGTTGCTTGAATCCTTTAAAATCATGCTTGAAACAAAGCCTATGATTATGATTACTATAAGCATGATGACAATTACGGAAATTATAAGAACAGGAGTTGAAGCTCTTGAGGAAGCATTATAAGTTCTTCCGGTGTTTGGCTGGTTGTTGTATCCGTTATATGAATCGGTAAAACTGTCAGAGTAACCGCTGTTGTAATCGTATCCTCCTGCTTCGGAAGATGAGTATGAGGAATTGTAGCTGCCATCTTCTCTGTATCCGTATTCACCGGAGGCTTTTACGGAACCGCTGCAGCTGCATTTTTCACCTTTTAAAAGAGTTCTTCCACAATATTTACAAAACATTTTTTTCTCCCTTATCCCTCTTTGGATTATAAATTCTTTATTTTGTATATGCAATTCCGAGTATTTCAAATGCAAGTTTTTCTGAACCCTCGGAAGCTTTGATTTCTACCACATGGGAGGCACTTTCCATTGAGCTGTATGTAATGTCGTAAGTAGGATTGTTCCAACCGTTTTTATCACATGCATTGATTGTTTTTACGAGTTCTCCGTCAATATACACATCAACAGAACCGTACGACGTGTCGGAAAGAGGGAGCTGATGATATAAAATTGTCATGCATCTGAAATTCGCAGTAAATGTAAGCGGTGAATTATCACCTGATTTGTCATAAGTCCAGCCGTCAGGGAAACTCTGTACACTGTCACCATCTGTCCAGCTTCCGCTGTCAGTTAGATTTAAATTATCTTTGGTATAAAGAGTCATATCCTTATAATAATTTGCAAAGCATGGTTTTGACGGAAGTTCATAATGGTCGGTTTCAAAATCCATGTTATAAATTGTTGTGCAGGCATATTCAAGATATTCTGCAATCCATGTATGACCGTCAGGTGTAGGATGTGAACCGTCTTTTGAGTAGTCGGAAAAAGCTATGTTTCCGGCTTTTACTTCCTCGTTCATGGAATTAACCACGCTGACCATAGGAAGCTGGTAATGATATCCGATTTCGCTCATCCAGCTCTGACATGTGTGTCCGGTGTCGGTTATACAGAAAAGAAGCATTACTGCAGTGTTTTCATTTGAAGAAAGAATTTTGGTAATAAGACTTTCATATGAATTTTTGTATTCATCTGATGAGCCGTCATTAACAGCAAATTCTATAATTACAAGGTCAGGATTTTCAGAAAGAACGTCACGCTCGACGCGGAGATTGCCGAGAACGGAAGGAGTTCCGCTGATTCCGGCATTAACGTAATTTACTTCCGTACCGAATGTGTTCATAACCCAGTTTTTAAATTTGTATGCATAACATTCCGTAGGTTTTACGGTGTAACCATAAGTGATTGAGCCTCCGATATAGGCAACCGTAACAAGGTCTTCTTCGGAAGCCTTGTTCATGAAATTCTGCATTCTTTCCGTATTTCCGGTATTAAGAAGAGAACGTTCAATTACAGACATGTCCTGGGTGTAGTTTTCTTTGATTTCGCGCCTGACCGCATCAGGATAAAGATTTACTGAGGTCTGGTTCACGGTATCGGAAGTGCCGGTTGAAGGACTTTCGGAACCTGCTTTTTTATCCCCGCATCCGCAGACAGATATACAAAGTATAGATGTAAGACAGATAAGTGCCGTAAATTTTTTTAGCTTTTTTCTCATTTTACTGGTTAAACCCCCGATTTTTGATAAATTTATACGAAAATCAGTATAACATGACACTCTTAAAGGTTCAATCGGATTAATGGGAAAATACTGAAAAAACCTTAAAAAAAAGCAACAAAATATTGACATATTGAGACTTTCTCTGTATCCTAAAAAAAGGAAATAAAATAGGACTAAGGTCCGTATACTGGTTTTTGGAGGGGTATATGCAGACAGTAAATGAAACAACTGAAGAAATGAAGGAAAAGGTTAAACAGGCTCAGGCAGATATTGATATAATGAATGAGAAGCTTAAGGGACTCAAGGATGAAAAAGACAGTATTGAAGAGAAATTCCTGACTACAAAGTCAGACTATGTTTCATACAAGGCTGATTATACATACCAGGGTTCATGCGGTAATTATTTTCTTATAGTAGCTTTCATTGCGTTTGTATTTTTCGTATATGCAGGTCTTAGTAATACAATGCAGGATTTCTTTATTATTCCTGCAACGGCAGTATTTGCAGCTTCTTTGATTTATAAGTTTATCAACAGCAGAAAATTTAAAAAGATGACTCCTGTTATGAATGAAAAGGAAACAGAATACAATTCAGTAAAGGAAGAGTATGATTCTTTCATGGCTGATTACAATATGCTTCTTTCAAATCTTGAGAAGAAGCAGTATGAGTGGGAACTTTTCGAAAATGACAGAATTGAAGCAAGAAAAGAAGCCTGGATTGCACAGCAGAAGCTTGCAGCAAATTAGTTCCGGCATCAGAATACTAAAATAAAAGAACGGAGGGATGTGCGGATGTCATGTTCCTCTTTTTTTTCTTTGGCGGAAAAGTCCGGTTTTTGCGGAGAGGTACAATTTGGGGTTTAATCTTAAAAGTAAAAGGTGCCGGCAGGCTTTGGAGGTAAAAATGTTTTGCAGTAAATGCGGCAGATTAATTACAGACGGAGCAAGATTTTGCTCCGGGTGCGGAAGACAGATAAAAACGGAAGTTGTTGAAAATATGAATCAGTGTGACGGATCGGGTGTTTTTCCGGGTGAAAAAACTGAAACAGCAGAAACTGAAACAGCGGAATCTGATTACTCCGGCGATGTGCAGGCGGACGGCTCATGTGCAGATTACGGTTACGGCTATGGAAACAGGAAAAAAAGAAGTACGGCAGCCATAGTGGTGTGTACATTATTCAGCATTGTACTGACCCTTATTGTATCAGGTATAGTAACGGCAATAATTCTCGGTTCATCAATAACTTCCTGTATGCCGGAAAAACTTTTTGAATCTGCGTTCGGAGGTATAAAGTGTTCGGAAATTCAAATCGGCTATCTGCTTGATAAATCAGAAGGTTATGATAATGATACAACTCTGGCAGAGTATGTATATGATAAGATGGATGATGAACAGAAGGACAGACTTAAAGAGGAAGATATTGCAGATATTATAGATGATACGACTATCGGAAAATACATACTTAGTACAGCTGATAAATATGTGGAAGTTGTTTGCGGAGAAAGGGACGAGATTTCCGTAAAAAAAGAGGACATAATAAGTTTGATTGAGGAAAATGAAGAACTGATCGAAGAAATCAGAGGTCGTGAGCTTACTAAATCCGAGTATAAAAAAATAGAAAAACTAATTGATGAGTCAGGTGTCGAAAAAATTTCACTTTCAAAAGAGGACATTTACGGCGGAAGTTCAGATGTAATAAGATTTTCCAAACTTATGACCGGCGTAATGATAACAGTTGTTTTAAATGCTGTTTTGGGTATTGCGGCACTGTTTTTCATCTTTATTATATTCCTGCTCAATCAGCATAAACCGAGACTTGTGTGCATTTATTCCGGATTTGCCGTTTTATTTGCAGGACTTAAGGGATTGCTCTGTGGAGTTGGAGCAAAAATGTTGGTTGACTATTTTGAAGGTCAGTATGGGAAATACAGTATGTACAATGTTTTTAAAGTATATATGGATAGTTTAACGGAAAGACTTTTTCTCATTGGAGCGATTGCATTGGCGGTGGCAGTTGTTTTATTTATTATAAATGCCGTACTAAAACATCGTGAAAAAAAGAATCAGTATGATTCGTGGGAAAGAGGCATGGGAAATGTATAATTTTTACAGCAGGGTAAGATACAGTGAAACCGACGGCAGGGAGTATTTGACTCTTCCGGCAATTGTTGATTATTTTCAGGATGCGGCAACCTTCCAATCTGAGGATGTCGGGTACGGAACGGATGTCATGAGAAGTATAAACAGGGCATGGATGATAGCTTCATGGCAGATTGAGGTGAAGAGGTATCCGAAACATGCGGAAAAAATAATTATATCAACATTTCCTTATGAATTCAGGGGTTTTATGGGTTCAAGAAACTGTGAAATGCGGACGGAATCGGGTGAGGTTCTTGCAAGGGGAAACTGTATATGGATACTTATGAATCTGAGTGAGATGAAACCGGCAGGAATTGATGAGCAGATGAAGAACTCATATGAGGTCAGTGAAAAGCTTCCGATGAATTACAAACCGAGAAAAATAAAACTCCCTGAGGATGGAGGAGAAAAACTTACTCCGCTTACAATCGGCAGACATAATCTGGATTCTCTTAATCATGTAAATAATTCGCAGTATATAAAAATTGCGTCTGATTTCAGAAAACGGACAGGTACAATAACGGAAGTCCGTGCAGAATACAAGAAACAGGCACATCTCGGAGAGGTTTTTTATCCTGAAAGATATTTTTTGCAGGACGGGGAGATTATATGTTTAAGGAATGATAAAAACGAAATTTATGCGGTAGTGGAATTTTTGGAATGTGAATAAAAGTAAATACTAAAATATCGCGT
This sequence comes from uncultured Lachnoclostridium sp., assembly GCA_964572955.1. Taxonomy (GTDB): domain Bacteria; phylum Bacillota; class Clostridia; order Lachnospirales; family Lachnospiraceae; genus UBA3775. Next base: position 82,019 of record CAZNGY010000002.1, on the reverse strand, counting down.
AATTGCGATGGATTTGAGGTAACGTGAATAAAAAAGACAAAGAAAAAAAGGTAAAAAACTTTTCAGTGAAACAGGCAGTTAAAATTGCAGTTTTATTTGCGGTTTTATGTGCAGTTATTACACTTACGGCAATTCTGTATGTTAATTCCGGATACAGAACGGCTATAGGAACGTTTGACTACAAGCTGACATTTAATACCAGAAAGTATGAGTTTATAACGAGTCAGAAAAGTATAGACATGTATCAGATAAAAGAACTTGATTCGGCAGAGTGCGACTGTTACGTTTATGTGGGAAAGTACGATCCTAATCAGGACCTTAATGAAACGCTTGCAATTGTCAATCAGACAGATGGAACAAACCTGGCATTTATGAATACAACGGTAGGAAGTGAAGATTATCCGGCAATATATGTTGCATATGAAACGGAAGAGGGCGGATATGCATATATGTATTACATTGATTATCAGGGATATAATTTTGTCATATCCACACTCAGTGACAAGGCTCACCAGCGGGAAGTAGACAAGATGTTATCAACGTTTACGATAGGCAGATAAATTTTTATAAAGGTGTGGAGGAATTGTTAATTGAAACGATTGTTGAAATATTTTAATGGGCTTCATCTAGCATGTTTCATGGGCCCTCTTCTTAAACTTTTTGAGGCACTGCTGGAACTTATCGTTCCGCTTGTTGTGGCGAAGCTTATTGATAATGGTATAGGAAACGGAGACGGCGGATATTGTGTGCGTATGTGTTTTGTACTTGCAGGGCTTGCGGCAGTGGGACTTGCGGCATCCGTAATTGCACAGTATTTTTCGGCAAAGGCTTCAGTATATTTTGCTTCAAATGTCAGAAGTGCTGTTTTTGCTCATATTCAGACGCTGTCATTCAAGGATATTGACAGACTGGGAACGGATACCTTAATTACAAGACTGACAAGTGATATAAATACACTTCAGAACGGTGTCAATATGGCACTCAGACTTCTATTACGTTCACCGTTTATAGTTTTTGGTGCAATGATTATGGCGTTTACGAGAGATGTATCGGCAGCAATGGTATTTGTTGCAGTAATACCTGCACTTTCGATAGTTGTTTTTTCGGTTATAGCGGTAACGATTCCCGGATACAGAAAAGTTCAGAAAAAGCTTGATAACGTACTTAGTCTTACAAGGGAGAATGTTAATGGTGTAAGGGTAATAAGAGCTTTCCGTAATGAAGAAAAGGAAAAGGAAAAGTTTGCAAAAGCGAATGGGGAATTGAGAAATCTTTCGTTTGCGGCAGCAAGGGTTTCAGCCCTTACAAACCCACTTACACAAGTAATTATAAATGCCGGAATAATAGTGCTTATTTATGTATGCGGAGTAAGGGTAAATAACGGGTATATTTCAGTCGGTGTGACAGTTGCGCTTTACAACTATATGTCACAGATTCTTGTTGAACTTATTAAGCTTGCAAACCTTATAGTTACAATAACGAAGGCGTTGGCAAGTGCGAACAGGGTGGCAGACATTCTTGATATAAAACCGGGAATGGAAGACGGAAAACTCAGTCTTTGCCTTGATAAAGATGATGAAATCCCGGCTGTATGGTTTGATCATGCTTCAATTGCATATCATGAGGGTACATCGGAAGCCGTTTCTGATGTTAATCTTAAAGTTTATCCGGGACAGACGGTCGGAATAATCGGCGGAACGGGTTCCGGAAAATCAACGCTTGTTCACCTTATCCCGCGTTTTTATGACGTAACAGGCGGCTCGGTTAAGGTTTTTGGAAATGATGTAAGGGAAATAAAAGAAGAAGAACTCAGAGAGAGAATCGGAATTGTAATGCAGAAAGCGGTTCTTTTTAAGGGAGACATAAGAAGTAATCTGAAATTTGCAAATCCTGAAGGAAGTGTGGAAGATATGAAGGATGCACTTTACGATGCACAGGCATATGGTTTCCTTGCAGGTTCCGAGGAAGGTGATATTAACGAGGGACTTGAAAGAATTGTGGAGCAGGGCGGAAATAATCTTTCAGGAGGTCAGAAACAGAGAGTAAGTATTGCAAGAGCATTGGTGAAAAAGCCTGATATACTTATACTTGATGATTCTGCATCAGCATTGGATTACGCTACGGATGCGGCACTCAGAAAGGCAATAAAGAATCTGGACTATAAACCTACTACTTTTATTGTGAGTCAGAGAGCATCATCAGTACAGTATGCAGATGTAATTGTTGTTTTGGATGACGGAAAGGTATCCGGAATCGGAACACACGATGAACTTCTTAAAGTAAATGCAATTTACAGAGAAATATATAACACAGGCATCAACCGGAAAAACGGTGGAAAGCAGGTGAATGAGGTATGAAGATAAAGCAGAAGAACAATGTCGGAACTTTAAAAAAGGTTCTTGTTTACTTAAAGAAATACAGATTCCGTATGGTTTTGTCAGTACTGCTTGCTTTTGTATCTACGGCATCGGCACTTTATGCTCCGGTACTTATCGGAGAGGCAATCGATTATATTACAGGACCGGGAACAGTAAACTTTGAAGAGATAATCAACAGGATGATTTGGGTTGCTGTGTTTATATGTATTTCGGCTCTTTCAAATTGGGTCATGAATCTCATAAACAACAGAATAAGTTTTAATACGGTAAGAGACATCAGACAGGATGCAATCGATAAACTCTCAAGACTGCCGATGAAATATTTTGACGGTACTCAGACCGGAAACATTGTAAACAGAATCATAGCGGATGCAGATACATTTGCGGACGGTCTTTTACTGGGATTTACACAGCTTTTTACCGGAATCATTACAATTGTGGGAACACTTCTTTTTCTTATCAGAATAAGCGGGTTTATAGCCCTTATTGTTGTTCTGATTACGCCGGTTTCGCTTTTTGTTGCTGCTTTTATAGCAAAGAAAACGCACAGGCTGTTTATACTTCAAAGTACAACCAGGGCAGAACAGACGGCATATATAGACGAAATAATAGGAAATGAAAAACTTGTTAAGGCGTATTGCAGAGAGGGAGCATCGATTGAAGAGTTTAATGAAATAAATGATCGCTTGAGGGAATGTTCTCTTGATGCAACATTTTATTCATCACTTGTAAACCCTTCGACGAGATTTATAAATGCTATTGTGTACGCAGGGGCCGCACTTGCTGGAGCATCATCAATTATAGGAGGAAGAGGCAGCCTTACGATAGGAGGACTCAGTATAGCTCTCAGTTACGCAAGTCAGTATGCGAAACCTTTTAATGAAATAAGCGGAGTTGTTACGGAACTTACCGGGGCACTTGCATGTGTCTCCAGAATTTTTGATATACTCGAAGAGGAAGAAGAAACACCTGATAGGGAAGGGTCAGTTAAGCTTAAAAAAGTAAAGGGAAGCGTAGAAATTGAAAATTTAAGTTTTTCCTATGTAAAGGAAAAACCTTTAATTGAAAATTTCAATCTTAATGTAACCCCTGGTATGAAGGTGGCAATTGTAGGACCTACCGGATGCGGAAAAACTACCTTGATAAATCTTCTTATGAGATTTTATGACGCCGATAGCGGAAGAATAAAAATTGACGGTACAGATATATACGACATGAATCGTCAGGATTTGAGAGGCTGTTATGGTATGGTATTGCAGGATACATGGCTTGCTTCCGGAACAATAAAAGAAAATATTGCAATGGCAAGACCTGATGCAACAATGGACGAAATCATTGAAGCTGCAAAAGCAGCACATGCACATGGTTTTATAACAAGACTTGAAAATGGATATGATACGTTTATAGCAGAGGGAGGAGGTTCTCTCAGTCAGGGACAAAAGCAGCTTCTCTGCATAGCAAGACTTATGTTGAGCCTGCCGCCGATGCTGATTTTAGATGAGGCAACTTCTTCTATTGATATCAGAACAGAGCAGAAAATCCAGAGTGCGTTTATGAAACTTATGGAGGGAAGAACAAGTTTTGTTGTAGCACACAGATTGTCAACAATACAGAATTCGGATTTGATCATTGTTATGAAAGATGGTCATATTATTGAAACGGGAAATCACGAAGATCTTATTGTGGCAGATGGTTTTTATGCAAATCTGTATTATTCACAGTTTAAAACAGATTAATATATCAAAATTTAAAACGGAGGTCTTTCCGTAATTACCGGAGGTATGGAATATGAAATGTTCAAAATGCGGCAGAGATGTACAGGACGGATTCATTTATTGTCCCATGTGCGGAACGAGGGTCGTCGGAGAAGATGACTTTGATATTGAAGACAATATTGATGTAGATATGTCAACAATACCTGAAAAACACAAAAAAAGAGTGAGAAACCTGCTGATACTGCTTACCGTGCTGGTATGCGTGGTATTAGTGTGTGCGATAATAAAATAAATACGAAATTAAACCCACGCAGAAAATACTTTATTTTGCGTGGGTTTTGTGTATAATGATATCTGCAAATACAATTTATGATTATTTGGTAAACTCCGTTAAATAATCATATGCAGGGATATTCGGGGGAAATCAGGTTGGAATCCTGAGCAAGGTCTATTACTGTATTTAGTTTATCGCTATAAGTCAGAATGCCCCGCCTGTATAGCACTTTTATGTGCTGTTCTGTTGTATATGAGCCCTTTACGACAGGATAATTGTTAACCTTTATACTGATTTTTGTATACGGAAAAGGTACATAAGATTAGGCCCGGAAGAGGTGATAATGACATCTTCTGAAGGCTTTTTAGTTGTGTCTTTTTAAGCAGGGCTCTCGTTTGAGGGTCTATTTTTTTTCGCCTTACGGGAAGCAAAACTTTCCCGAAGCAGAAATTGCCGGGAAGTTTTTAGAGCGGGGAGATTTAATTAGCTGTTATAAAAAAATCGTAAAAGGTAATTCCGGAGTTTGCCGACGGATCAGTAAGGAGGATCTATGAACAAATTTTTAAAAACCTTAATGGTTACCTGTTTGATGCTTGTTGCGACAGTGTCACTTGCATTTGCAGGAGAAATGGGAGAACTTGATGACGAACTTAAGGCAACAGCTGAGTATGTTTCAGACGTGGTTATCAGGGGACAGGCGGACAAAGTAGAAGCCGGTACGGCAACTTTCGGCTACAATGACTATCTTCGTGCGGTATATTGCCTTAAGGCAGGTTATCTTAACGAAGATGTTGCAGAAGCACTTGACACGGCACTTGCTTCAAGTGTGGCAGATTATGATGAAGATAAATTTATGGGAACAGGTAAAGGTACCCATTCTTATGGTCTTGCAATAGCAATACTTTATCTTCAGGAAAGACAGGCAGATGTTACCGATTATCAGGATGTAAACCTGCTTGAAAAACTTAACACTACATTTTTAAATGAAACGGGTATTAATCCTTATAGCTATCAGATGGTAGCTGCAGTAACAAGACTTACAGAGTATGATTGGGACGATGCGGTTGATAAAATTAAAACTGACGTTCTTGCAGGATATGAAAACAGTAATTCCGGAGTGGGTTATAATTACTGGGGCATAAGTGCTGATAATAACGGACAGGTTCTGACGGCACTTGCAGGATTATATACTGACAATGATATTAAGGAAAAGATTGATGCTGCACTCGTGTGGACAAAGAGTACGGCAGATGCAAGCGGTGCAATTGTAAGCTGGGGAAGTGCAAATCCGGATTCGACGGCACTTGCACTTAAATTTGCGGCAGCTTTTGAAAGCAGCGATGCGGAAAATTATTACAATGCACTTGGTCAGTTTAAGTCTGAAAACACGAAAGGAGTTTACACATACTCCGGAAAAGATAACCTTTTTGCAACGGTGGATGCCCTCTCAGGACTTGTAGCTTATTCAAATTCTCAGGCTGGAAAAGATATATTTGCAATAAAGAATATGAAGGAAGAAGAGCCGGAACCAACACCAAACCCAACGGAAACTCCGGAACCAACACCAAACCCAACGGAAACTCCGGAATCAACACCTGAGGCAGATAATAATCAGGAAGGAAATGCCGGTCAGGAAAGCAATACGGATAATATGGACAAGACACCTGAAACAGGTGATGACGGCATTGTATATTTTGTTATTGCAGCAGTATCTGTAGTGGGAATGTATATGTTTGCATCAAAGCAGACAAAAGAGAACTAAACGAATTTTAAGCTGCCAATCGGGATTATTGCCTTACCCGGAAATTCCGAGATAAGGCAATAATCCGAAATTTATCGGTTGAGTGTTAACCGGTAATTTAATAGTGGAACGGATTTATTGTATCCGTGAGGGAAATATGAAAAAAATAAAGAAGTTTTTTATGAAACATAGGAAAGTTATTTTTTCCATTGTGATTATTGCGGTAATTGCTTTATGCCTCAGCAGGTTTAACATAGAAACAGTAGCGGAGCATGACAAAAGAATAGCAGACAGCAAAGAGCCGCCGGTGGTGATAATAGAAGAAACAGGCAGTACGGAAGAATCGGAAGAAACAGTCGCACCATCGGAAAATGATTCAAAAATCACGCCTTCAGAACCTGATAATGAAGAAGGAGAAGATGGTGAGAATGCAGAAGAAGCACCGACAACAACGGAGCAGCCGGAAGACGAGTCAGGCAAAACAGATTCGGAAATCACGCATATTCCTACGGCAACACCGGTATTGATGGAGAAACCTGAGACCGGTATTACGACCGTATCACCGACCATATCACCAACCGAATTACCGACGAAAATACCGACAAAGATTCCTACAAAAACACCTGCGGCAACACCGGGTGAAAATGAAAAAAAAGATGAATATATTTCTGTTGCATTTAAAATTGGCTGTGAAAAAGTTTTAGGAGATGATGCACTTAAAACTGAAGCAGAAATTCCGGAGGACGGAATATGGTTTAGCGGTAATATTAAAGTAAAAGACGGCAGCAGTGTGTATCAGGTGTTAAAGGCGGTATGTGAAGCAAAAAACATTAAATATGTAAATGAATCAGGAGAAAATTCCGCATACATTTCATCAATCGGAGGCTTAAAAGCTTTTGAATGTGGTAAGGAAAGCGGATGGAAATATAAAGTAAACGGAAACGCTCCGAATGTAGGAAGCAGTGATTACTATCTGAGTGAAGGTGATTATTGTGAATGGTACTATGTGAAAAATATTATGGACTGATTGAATATGAAGAATTTTTTTACTGAAGTGAATCCGGTGGCTGAACTGTTGTTTTTGGCAACTGAACTGATACTAATATGTATTACGGAGCAACACGGGCTGTTGATTATTTTATCGGCACTCGTTTTGGCTGATATATATTATAAGGGCATAAGAACAGCGTTGAAGGGGCTTGCCGGAAGTTTTATGATGATGGCTTTTTTTGCTGTGTTTAACAGCTTGTTTTATCATTCGGGTGAAACTCCGCTGATTTATGTTAATGATGTTCCCATTACATGGGAAGCAATGGTATACGGATTCTATTCAGGATGTCTGGCAGTGGTTTTGATAAAGTGGTTCAGAACAGTCTCAGAGATTGTTGATGGAAGAAAAATCACATTTTTGCTTGGACGGCACTTTCGTGTAACTGCTTTGATCATAACCATGGTTTTGGGGTATACAGAAAGATTCAGGACAAGAATTGAGAAAATTGATCAGGTTTTTAAAGGTTTTAAGATGGACATAAAAGTCGGAAGAATACGTTATGCAGGTATAATTCTTTCTGTTCTTTTGGGATGTATGCTGGAGGAGTCATCAGATACGGCACGTTCCATGGAGGCAAGGGGATATGGCAGCGGAAAGAAAAGCTCTTACATACAATACAAAAAAACTTTTAGTGATATTTTGATTGTATTTGTATCTGTATTCCTTTTGATCATATGTATGGTATCCGAAAAACTGTTTTCTTTGGCATCATTTATACTATTTCTTGTTCCGGTCGTATATAGTTTGTTCAGGGAGGTACAATGGAAGTTTTATCAGTCAAAAATTTAGAGTTCACATACCGAGACGGCGGTTTTAACCTCGAAGACATCAGTTTCAATTTGAAAAAGGGAGAATTTAAACTTATCTGCGGACCATGCGGATGCGGAAAGTCAACACTTCTCAGAATGTTCAAAAAAGAAATATGTCCGGCAGGAAAATTAACCGGTGATATTAATTATCCTGGAGGAAAGCTGACAGCAGGTTACCTTTCGCAAAATACGGAGGCAGCTCTTGTTTGTGACAGGGTTCTTGATGAAATTGTCTTCGGTGCGGAAAATATTGGCATGAATCCGGGTAAAATCGGACGTCTTCTTGCGGAAACAACTGCTTATCTGGGAATTGAGGATATTTTGGATAAAAGTTGTCAGTCACTTTCGGGCGGACAAAAACAGCTTGTTGCTCTTGCCTCCGTTTTGATGACGGAACCGGAGATTCTTTTGTTGGATGAGCCGACTTCACAGCTTGATCCCGTAAGCACTTATGATTTTGTCAGACTTTTGGTAAAGCTTAAAGATGAGCTTGGAATATCAATTCTTGCGGCAGATCATAATCTGGATGCAATGCTGGGAGTTTCTGATGGTGTGCTTTACATGGAAAATGGAAAAATCAGGCTGGACGGAACAAAAGATGAGCTTGTACAGATGCTTATTGAAGAAAAAAGACCTTTTGCAGCATCAATTCCGGAAACAATTAAGTATGCAATCAGCGAGAAACTTTATTATGAAAGTTTTCCATACACAATAAGGGAGCTTTATGGGATAAAAGGTATTTGCTGTTCGGGAGGTTCTGTAAAATCAGAGCAGATTCTGGAGGAAAAAAAGGAAAAGAACAGAACAGGAAATGCAGTTGAGGTAAAAAAAGCATGGTTCAGATATGAAAAAAAATCTGAGGATGTGATAAAGGACCTCTCGTTAACTTTGGAAAAGGGAAAAATATATGGAATAATCGGAGGAAACGGAGCAGGAAAATCTACGTTGGTATCGTTGATATCAGGCTATAGAAAACCGTACAGAGGAAAAATTAAAAAAGAAATTGATTTCGGATATCTTCCTCAGAATCCGGCGTATTGTTTTTTTAGGGACGTTCTTCTGGATGATTATGAACTGACAGCAGATAAAGATGATATTGAAAAACTGTGCGGTGCATTTGATTTATTCAGAAATATTCCGGAATGGTACGAAAAAAATCCGTTGGATTTATCAGGAGGTCAGCAGCAGATTGCCGCAATAGCAAAACTTTTGCTTGTGAAATCCGACGGAATTATTATGGATGAACCGGTAAAAGGGCTTGACGGTTCGGAAAAGTCAGCGCTGGGAGAACTTATGAGGAGCTTGGCGGACAGCGGTAAAACGATAGTTTTTGTAAGCCATGACCTTGAGTTTACGGAAGATTATGCAGATGAATGTCTGATGATGTTTGATGGAAAAATCGTAGTTGGAGATAAACCGGAATCTCTTTTTAAAGGGAACAGATTCTACACGACGGTTAGAGGAAGGATGGAAGGATGAACAGTCTTCTTTTGATAAACAGTCTCGTGATGTTCGCTATAAACGCTATATTTTTTTTGATGTTTGAAAGAAGCAAACCGACGGCTGCTGAGATTCTGCCAATGGTTGTAATATGTACGGCGGCGAGTCTCGGCAGAGTGATTTTTGCGGTGATTCCGCAGGTTCAGCCTGTAACGGCACTGGTAATTATTTTCGGGTACGTTTTCGGATGTCGAAAAGGCTATGTGGCGGGAGCAATGTGTGCGATCATCTCAAATATGTTTCTTGGTCAGGGACCTTGGACAATCTTTCAGATGACGGCATGGGGTGTCTGCGGGCTGATTGGCGGAATTTTCGGTCATATACTTGTAAAAGCTAATCCGTACATACGGCTTGTTATAATGACTGCATACGGATTTGTTTCGGCATACATATTCAGTTTTATAACGGATTTTCTGACCATATGTTATTTAGGAGATTATGTGACTTTCGAAACGGTTCTTGCGGTTTATATATCAGGATTTGCATTTGCAATCGGTCATGCAGTAGGAAATGCGATTATTATTTTTATATTTTTTGATATACTTAAAAGAAAGCTTGAAAGAGTTTTAAACCGTTATACAGGGGAGTAATCGCAGGTATTATTTGTCGAAAATCATATTGTGTCAATAGGTATGCTTATGTTATAATGAGAAATCATTATTGAAGAAATGAGGTAGGGTTATGTTTTGTATTCATTGTGGAAGCAGAATAGAGGACGGAGCTAATTTTTGTACGTCATGCGGACGTCCGCAGAATGAAAGAAATATGGGAACAGAAAATCAGGCATTTGGTGGTGGAATGAACAATGGGAACCGAAATTATTACAATGGTTCTGACAATGGAAACGATGGCGGATATAAAGTTCCTATTCCTAAAAGAAACATTGTACTTTGTATTATTCTTTCAATTGTAACGTGCGGAATTTACCAGATTTACTGGATGATTAAGATGATTGATGAACTTAATTATGCGAGCGGCAGAATTTCAGAGGCGGGTGGTATCACCGTTATACTTCTTGGTTTTGTAACATGCGGAATTTACTGGATTTACTGGTATTACAAGGCCGGTGAGAAAATTAATGAAATTAAGAACAGAAGGGGTATGCCGGGTGATAAAAACACAGCTTTTCTTTTCCTTATACTTGTATTATTTGGACTTTCGATTGTAAACATTTGTTTAATTCAGGATGAACTTAACAAGGTCGCAGCCTTATAAAAATCAAATAGAACTAAAAAAGGATGTTTGTACGTGGTAAAAAACACGGGTAAACATCCTTTTTTTGTGCAGTAGGGCGCGGTTCTCAGCCGCCACTATTAAACGTTGAGGCAGAGTCATAATTGTGCGGAGCAAGAATCGCTCTGAGATTCTTAGAGTGGCGCGGTTCTCAGCTGCCACTATTAAAGGGAATGGGGCGTAAAATCTTCGGAATATGAGAGGGAGATATTTTTTTCATGCTGTTCGGGTTCTTTAAATATTCCCAGTTTCGGAGGTTTATAGGTATAGAGCATAAACATTGCAATCATGAGAATTACCAGACCATAAAGCAGGGTGGTAAGAGAGTTTGGAAAATGTTTTTTGCTAAGTCGGTACATTATAATAAAAGCTGTAATGACGGATATATAAAAAATGGCAATATCAACCGGCATAACTGAAAATCCTAAAACTCCGCTGTAGAAATAATATAGAACGGGAATCAGCCATGTGCCTGAAAGAGCAGATACCGGCAGTGAAAAATTTAAATCAGGGTACTCATTGGAAAAACGAAAATGAATCACACATGAGATTATAAGCATTGGAAAGAAAACGAGTTTCATATGTTCCCATACGGACTCATTAATCGGAAAAAAGAGACCTACATAGAAATTTTGACCGCTCAAGTCATAAACAAAGTGAGCAAGTGTGCCGGCAATGGCAGTTATGATTAAGCAAACGAGCAGATGTTTTTTAAAAGATGGCATAAAACCTCCAAGCTTGTACAATTTCAGATACAGACATTTCATAACCAGACATTTATTGTATTTTAAAGTTTTGGCAGGGGAAATGAATGATTTATTTGAATTATATGGAGAAAAAATTTTTTTATACGTTTTGAATCAATAAAATACTGACGTAATTTATTAATATGAGGGTCAGAGGAAACGAAAAAAATGGTAAATTACTTGTATGAGCAGTGCGTTTTAAGTATAATAAAAACAGTATCTTATAAACTGCCGGTATGTTAGGTATGAGGATACACAAAGATTGTAACAGTATCCTTTTTATATAATTTGACACATATATTAGAGCGGCAGAATATCAGATGATGATAAATTTTTAAGAGCGTAAACAATCGCAGGTTATGAAAATGCTCGGAAAAGAGGAACATAATGAGAAGAAAAATTACTGACAGAATTTATAATATAGGAGTATATGACAGAGAACTTGACTTATTTGAAGGTCAGTATTTTGTACCGGAAGGGATAACATATAATTCATATCTTATTCTGGATGAAAAACCGGTTATAACTGACACTGTTGATGCAAGGGCTGAGTCAGAGTGGCTTAAGAATCTGTCGGAAATATTAGGAGAGAGAAAGCCTGAGTATCTTGTGATATCCCACATGGAACCGGACCATTCCGGAAGTATTGAAGCTTTGATTAAAAAGTATCCAGATATAAAACTGGTGGGAAATGCTCAGACTTTTAAATTTCTTAAACAGTTCACGGGCAGGGATTTTATTTCACAGGCAGTTATCGTAAAGGAAGGAGACCGGATTTTAACAGGAAGCAGCGAACTTACATTTATGATGGCTCCGATGATTCATTGGCCGGAAGTAATGGTCTGTTATGATTCGGCAGACGGTGTGTTGTTCTCTGCAGACGGCTTTGGAAGATTCGGTTCAGATGATGAAAGTGAAAGCTGGGCATGTGAGGCGAGGAGATACTATTTTAATATTGTCGGAAAATACGGAGCACAGGTTCAGTCACTTTTAAAGAAGGTTGGAAGTCTGGAAATCAAAGGAATCTGTCCGCTGCACGGACCGGTTCTGACGGAAAATCTTGAATTTTACCTGAACAAATACAGTATATGGAGCAGTTATGAGCCTGAAGATAAGGGGGTCTTTATAGCATGTGCATCAATCCACGGAAATACTTTAAAAGCTGCCAAAAAGCTTGAAGAAATGCTTAAAGCAAAAGGCATAAAAACAGCATTCAATGATCTTACGCGGGATGACATGGCAGAGGCAGTTGAAGATGCATTCAGATATGATAGAATGGTTCTCTGTGCACCGACTTATGACGGCGGTTTATTCCCGGCAATGGAGGACTTTTTAAGCCATCTTAAAGCAAAAACATACAGAAACCGCAGGGTTGGTCTGGTTGAAAACGGAACATGGGCACCACAGGCGGCTAAGGTTATGCGGAAGCATTTGGAAGAGCTTAAGGACGTTGAAATTATTTCTGATGTTGTTTCGATTAAGTCGGCACTTAACGAGGAATCAGAGACAGCTTTATTATTACTTGCAGACATGATGGCGGCAGAGGATTAGAATATGCAGAAAAAGGAAAATGTGGTTCTTATAGGTATGCCTGGGGCAGGAAAAAGCACTGTGGGCGTTGTCCTGGCAAAAAGTCTCGGTTATGGTTTTCTGGATTCAGATCTGCTTATACAGGAAGAAGAAGGAAAACTTCTTCATGAAATTATTTCGGGGCAGGGTCTGGAAGGATTTCAAAAAATTGAGGACAGAGTAAATTCTCTGATTAATTCACGGAAATCTGTTATTGCAACCGGAGGGAGTGTTGTATACGGGGAAAATGCAATGGCCCATCTTCAGGAAATTGGAAGGATTTTTTATTTGAAACTTCCTTATGAAGAGATAGAGTCAAGGCTCGGAGACCTTTCAGAGAGAGGTGTAGCAATCAGGTCGGGAATGTCTCTTCGTGATCTTTATGAAGAAAGAAAGCCTTTATATGAAAAATATGCGGATGTGGTTCTTAATTGTGAAGGACTACAGATAAGGGAAATAGTTAAGGAAATTGTAAGATTGTACCAGATGTAATATGGCTCCCGCATTCGTATCCTAATGAGCAGGAATGATACTTTTGGCTGCTGCAGATAAGAATGAAGTTTCGGAAATTGAAGTGTACTTATCGGGGCAGCTGTTTGCGGATTAAATAAAATCAGAAAACTGATTGGAAGAGAGGTTGTATGTCCGGAAAAAATCTGACAATACTGGTTGTTGATGATTCGTTAATGAATAAGGAAATGCTGAAAGAAATGTTTAAGGATGTTTATAATTTTTACGAAGCATCCAATGGTATTGAGGCATTGAAGATTTACGAGAAACACAGAAAAGAAATTGATATAATTCTTTTGGATATTGTTATGCCTGTTATGGACGGGTTTGGATTTTTGGAAATTATGAACGAAAGAAAATGGATCGAAGATGTGCCGGTTGTGGTATTAACATCGGATTTATCCAGAGATTCTCTTTCCAGAGCTTATGAGCTGGGAGTAATAGACTATTGTGTCCGTCCGATTGACGAGGAAATTGTATCAAAAAAAATTCACAATGCATTGCTTACATACAGACGTAAGAATATTGATTTGGAAGATGTGCTTCACATACTTAACAAATCCTACTATTGTATTGTAAAAGTAAACCTTACGGATAACAGGGTAAGTGCAATTGCTGGAAATAACCTTGGAATGCACCTCATTTCATCATCAGATTTGTCATATACCGAATGGATAGGAAAGATATGCAGTGAGTATGTACATGAAAATGACAGGGCCGGATTTCTCGCATTTACGGATATCAGATCAGTCAGAAACCGTATGTCGAACGGTGAAGAGAAATTTAATTATCCATACAGAATGTTTATAAAAGGTGAGGCGGTCTGGGTTTCACTGACAGTTAATACCAGTATTGAGTATGGCAGGGAGAATCAGGTTGCGGTAATGTTTTTTGAAAACATTGACAGCGAATATAAAAAACAGATAGAGGCTGAAAGAAGAATTAATTCGGCAATAACCGGATTTAAGGTAAAAAGAAATGTTCTTATCGTTGATGATGAAAAGATAAACCGAATGATTCTTACAAGTATGCTGCAGGAAGATTATTCTGTCGCAGTTGCGGAAAATGGTCAGGAAGCATATACATATCTGCAAAAGCATGGAGATGAGACAGATTTAATTCTTTTGGATCTTATTATGCCGGTTATGGACGGATACAGTTTGTTGAAGTTATTGCAGAATGATCCGTTTTTAAAGGCAATTCCCGTAATTGTAGGAACCGGAGCAACACGTTCTGACGAGGAAATAGAGTGTTTGAGAAGCGGTGCAAGTGATTTTATTGTGAAACCGTATAACAAGGAAATTGTCCTTTCAAGGATTTCAACCATATTAAGGCTTAAGGAAAATTCAACGATGGTTGATGCCCTAAAAAGAGATCCACTTACCGGAATATATTCATACCAGTATTTCTACCATGTGGCCGGACAGGTTATACTTTCAAATGAAAATACAGAGTTTGATTTTGTCTGCTGTCACATTGAAAATTACAAGATGATAGTTGAAAGATTCGGTATGCAGAAAGGTAACGAAGTTGTCAAATTTGTTGCTGAACAACTTGGTGAGTTCATGAAGAGGAGACGGATTGTTTATGGAAGAATGAGTACGGACCTTTTTGGAATTCTTATACCTCATGGTGGCAATATAACAAAATTTATTGAGTTTGCGGTGAACAGCAAAGGTTATCAGAAACTTCTTGCAGAAATAGTTCCCGGAGTAGTAATGAAGTTCGGTATATATGAGAATGTTGATAAGTCCGTTCCGGTTCAGGTAATGTGTGACAGGGCAAGGACCGCTGTTGGTGAAATAAGCGGCAAGTACAGGCAGATTATAGCAAGATATGATGATTCGACAAGACTCAGAATGCTTATGGAGGAGAAAATCCAGAACACATGTGAAAAAGCATTGGAAGAAGGACAGTTTAAAGTATGGTTCCAACCAAAGCATAATATAAAAACCGGGAAGCTTGAAGGGGCGGAAGCACTTGTGAGATGGGAACATCCGGAGTATGGCTTTATGTCACCGGGACAGTTTATTCCGTTGTTTGAAAAAAATGGATTTATAACGATTCTTGATAAATATGTCTGGAATAAAACATGTGAAATGATGGCAGGCTGGAGAAAGAGCGGAATGAGGGACATTCCGGTGTCGGTAAATATTTCAAGAATTGATTTCTGCGTCAGGGGGCTTGATGAATATATTCTTGACGTAGCAGATAAATACGGAATTCCTCATGAGCTGCTCCATCTTGAAATAACGGAATCCGCATATACGGAGAATCCGGTGGGAATGATTGAAACAGTGAAGAAATTCAGGGAAAAAGGTTTCAAAGTAGAAATGGATGATTTCGGAACCGGATATTCCTCGTTAAACATGTTTAGTGAGTTATCCGTTGATATACTTAAACTGGACATGAAACTGGTTCAGCAGATTTTCACCGAATCCGGCCGAAGGATATTAAAGCTTATAATAGAAATGGCACTGGCACTCGGACTTTCGGTAACAGCGGAGGGTGTGGAGACAAAAGAACAGCTTGATGCACTGGCAGAGATTGAATGTGATCAGGCACAGGGATATTATTTTTCAAAGCCTGTGCCATGTAATGAGTTTGAGCTGTACATGAAAATAAAATACTGATTCCGTTAATGAAGGTATTGGTGAAAAGATTGGTTTGGAGGAAAAAATATGAATATGGATGAAAGAATAGTAAGAATAAATGAGTTATATCGTAAATCGCAGAATGAGGGGCTTACCCCGGATGAAAAAGCGGAACAGATAAGGCTCAGACGTGAATATGCTGATAGCTTTAAAAAAAATCTGAGAGCCCAGCTTGACGGCATGACGATAGAGAGACCTGATGGAACGATAGAACAGGTTAAACCGATAAAAAAATAAAACTAAAACCTCTTTACCGGTTTTGCCGTTAAAGAGGTTTTTATATGCAGAGATTATATTTCTTCCGGTGATACAGCAACGCCTTGTACTTTAGCAAGAGAAACGGTATCATCTTTAACATCATGTATTCCCGGAATATAACCGTGAACATTTTCCACAAGTTCATCCATGTCTATGAGTGACTGTATATTTAATCCGTGACCGGCATCTATGGTTTTTCCGTTCTGGAATGTAAGTTCATTTGCAAACGGGGTGAAATCTGAAGCCTTGATTCTGTTTTTCAGGTAGTTGACCAAATCCATTGTAAGGTGAGGGACTTTTGCAGAATATACGAGATCAACGGCTCCGCTGGAAATGCCCCACCAATAACCGATTGAACGTGTAACATTATTAGCTTCTTCGATTTTCCAGGATCCCCTTTTAACACTTTTGACAATAGATTCGTAAAGCTTACCCCAATTCCAGAGAGGAGCAGCGAGATTTAAAGGTGTGCCGTCCTTATAGAGATAAAGTCCGAATTTTCTTGTCAGATGTTTAGGAGAAGACCAGTCAAGGTCACTTACCAGGTCACAATCAAAATTCTTTATGTCTTTATCAGGGTCAGAGCCTTTTTCCGATGTCCATGAAAGATAGATTTCAGCTTTAGGGTTAACGGTTTTTGCACCGATGGCAAAAGCATTTATGGAGGCAATGCTTCCGTAAACAGGATAATCTGCAATATATGCGATGCGGTTATTTTCGGTCATTGCACCTGCAATCAGACCGAGCAGATATTTTGATTCATATGTTCTGAGATAATAAGTCCGTACATGTTTTGTTGACACGTTCAGAGAGCAGTTGAGGATTTTGACTTCGGGATGAAGAACGGCAACTTTGGCACATGCGGCATTATGCTGCGGTGAAGTTACGAAAATGATGTCATAGTCATTATGACAGAGGGTTTCGAGCGTCTCTTCAGCCTTATTCATGCTTATATCAAAAAAGGATTCAGTTATTATCTCGTTAGGGAAAGCTTCGTCTTCCAGGTGTCGTCTTCCGAGTTCGTGGGCATAAACCCATGCTGAGTTTTCCATGTTTCCGAGATGAACAAAGGCGATTTTCAGCTTTTTGGTTGCTTTCAAAATGGTTAAAGGCATTGAAAGCACGCTTTTTCTTGCGGCAGTAGGGTGAGTTGAAATTGCCGTGGGTTCCGGCTGTGCATCACGAATGATTTCACTTCTTATCTTGGAAATATCATCCTTTACTTCCGAGAGGCTGTTGTTTTTTATTGTATCAAATCCAAGAAGGGTCACATACACGAGAAAAGCATCACTGACAGGCAGAGGAAGTTTGTCTTCGTATTTTAAAGTGTATTCTTTTTTGAATTTTGTAAATAGTGAACGAACGTCAAGTTCGTCATCTTCAGTCCATTTTCCGTTTTCACCGATAATCAGTTTGATGAATTTTTTAAAAGAACCGGATTTTGAAAAGTAGATATAGTTTATTCCGGTTATTTCATAGAAATCGAGGAATTCGTAGTAAAGGCTGACTTCCGGGGAATTGTCCTTTGCAGGAACTATACGTGTGACCGTTCCCTCTATTTCTACCGCCCCCATGTATTTTGACACGGAAACACGCTTGTTTCCCTCTCTGATATAGAATTTATTCATGTATTCGAATGCAATTACAGGGTCTCTTAAACCATCTTCTTCAAGACTGTCATGAAGAACACTCCATTTAGAGGCAAATTCACTGCCAATCTGAAGCAGAGGCATGAAGTTGGATGCAAATGCATTGGATCGATTTGCATTTACCGTCCCGGCAATCTGATCCATGGGTATTGTAACAAGACCAAGTTTAACACGGCTCACGGTTTTTACGTTTTCAGTTATGTCATCAAGTATCGGAAGATAGGGATCAAGTTTTTTGGAAAGTCTTGTCGTATATTCCTTCTCTCCAAGTTTAAGAGCTGCTTTGTAAGCTTCCAGACTCATTTTTTCCTCCTGAAAAATTTTAGGGTTATAATGAAACGGTCATATTTAAGCCGGTTTAAAAACGAATCGGCAGGTGACCGGAAATTTACAATGTCTGAATCAGAAAATCGGAATTTCTGAGTATCAGTATATGTACATAATTTCACAATTAAACGGATTAGTCAAGAAAAAAGAACATGGTAAATATGCGGTATTGATTTTTGATTTTTTGTGGCATATTATAAAAATCAGATTAGTTTACGGAGGATATTTTATGAAAATTATACTTGTAAGACATGCAGAACCGGATTACTCAATTGATTCATTGACCAAAAAAGGGTGGAAGGAAGCAGAATTTTTGGCAGAAAGGATACAGAACCTTAAAAATGTAAGAAAATTTTACGTTTCTCCTCTTGGACGTGCAAGAGATACGGCAGCAACGGCACTAA
Organism: uncultured Lachnoclostridium sp.; assembly: GCA_964572955.1. Classification (GTDB taxonomy): domain Bacteria; phylum Bacillota; class Clostridia; order Lachnospirales; family Lachnospiraceae; genus UBA3775. The sequence goes on along the minus strand of CAZNGY010000002.1, from coordinate 63,201 downwards.
AGGGAACAGGTATTGAGCCTGAGGTGTTGCCATGGGTCAGAGAATTCAGCGGAAAGTGCAGTGATCCGAGAGATGGTCATATCAGAAACTGTTGGGATCTGCTCCCTGCAGACTGGACAAAATATCCTGAAATGTATGACAAAGACAGATGGACGGAAGCACCGATATATCAGGGGACAAATGTTGCCGAACAGTATGAAATGGTAAAAAACGGACTGGACGGGCTGCTTTTGGAACACGGTTATAAGAGGGACGGAAACTTTTACAGGGTGGTTAAACATACGGATGATGCGATAGTAATTTTCTGTCATATGGCGGTTTCACTCATAATGATAGGTTATCTTACAGGAATTGCTCCTTCACTTATGCTTCACGGTTTTTTTGCGGCTCCATCAACCGTATTTGAAATAGAAACGGAAGAAAGAGATGCAGATGCGGCTATTTTCAGAGTGAGGTCAATGGGAGACTACTCTCACCTTTATAAAGCAGGCGAAAGAGTCAGTGACTCCGGATTTTATGCCCGTTGATTAATTTTTTATGAATACTGCCATGAGGCAGCGGTCAGTCGGAAAATGGGTATTGGCAGTCTGACGTAAAACAGTCTGTGTACTTTATTTTGTAGAAAAAAGACGTAAAAGTAAATAAATCGGATATTATTGTTGCAATTTATCGAGATATGGGCTAAAATGTGTGGATTGTGTAAAAATCTTAATGTTTTATAAAATTTGGAGGTAATCATGGAAACGGCAGCTACTATTGCAGCATTGGTTATTTTCTTACTGATGTTTATTGTAATTATAGTCGGTAAGATGGACAGATTTGTTCCGGCATGTATAGGTGCAGTGCTTGTACTTGTGGTCGTATTCGGACTTATAATGCAAAGCTCGGATGCTATCGTGGAAACTCTTAATTACAAGAGTATTTTTACAAAAGCGTTTTGGATTCCGGGACATAATGCGGAAGAATCCTCAACAGGAATCAACTGGGCAACAATTATCTTTATTACGGGCATGATGCTCATGGTTGAAGGAATGGGAAATGCAGGTTTCTTCAGATGGCTTTGTCTTAAGCTTGCACAGCTTGTAAATTATCGTGTAGTACCTTTATTTATATCTTTTATGGTTATGTCGGCAGTACTCTCGATGTTTATTGACAGTATTACGGTAATTCTTTTCCTTGCGGCAGTAACGGTTGAACTGGCAAGAATTTTGAAATTTGACCCTGTACCGGTAGTATTGGCAGAAATCTTTATGAGCAATGTCGGAGGTTCGTCAACGATGTCCGGCGATCCGCCTAATATCATTATCGGAACAGGTCTTGGATATACATTCTTCGATTTCCTTACAAATACGGGTTTGGTGGCACTTATAGCGGGAATTATCCTTATCTTTTATTTTTACTTTATGTTCAGAAAGCAGCTTAAGGAGAGTGAAGCAGCAAGACCGGAAGGAATTACATATCCTAATCCAAAGGAAGCAATTCAGAATAAAACATATTTTATAATCAGCTGTATTATTTTTGCAATTTGTGTTGTATTACTTGTGACACATGCACAGACAGGTCTTTCGGTAGCAACCATAGGTGTTATAGCAATGGTTCTTTCGCTCATTGCTTCGTTAGCAATTGAGGGAACGAAGAAGACAACCGACATTATTAAGAGACTTGACTGGAACACGATTCTTTTCTTTATCGGACTCTTTGTGGTTGTCGGCGGACTTGAACAGACCGGTGTTCTTCAGGTAATTGCCGATTTTATTAAGAAGATAAGCGGCGGAAATGTAAAGGCGATGATAGTAATCATTCTTTGGATTTCAGCAGTTGCGTCAGCATTTATTGATAACATACCATTTGCGGCAACCATGGTTCCGGTTATAAAGGAACTTTCAGTTGGAGATCCTGCACTTCTTGCGGTTCTTGCATGGACACTTGCAATCGGTACCGATATAGGTGGAAACGGAACACCTATAGGTGCGTCTGCAAATGTTGTGGGAACATCAATAATTGCAAAAGAAGGACATCCTGTCGGATGGGGAAAATACTGCAAGGTTGCGGCACCGGCAACGGTTCTTACACTTCTGGTTGCAACAGCAGTGCTCCTTTTAAGATATACAATATAATGAATTGATCGGATGCTTTTTAAGGTATTAACAAAAAAACGGTACATATTTATGTATCGTTTTTTTTGTGTCTGTGTTATACTGTGCATGGGTGCGGCCTGAATTAAAGAAGCAGATATCCGACCGTAAAAACTTGAAGGAGTAGGAAGATAAATATGCGTATAGTTGTAAAAGTCGGTACGTCAACACTGGCTCATGAAACAGGAAGAATTAATATAAGGCGTGTAGAAAAGCTTTGTAAGGTTTTAAGTGACATAAAGAATGCAAATAATGAGGTGGTTTTGGTTTCATCAGGAGCCATTGGAATGGGAGCAGGAAAACTCATGCTTGTAAACAGACCGAAGGATATACCGACAAAGCAGGCGGCTGCGGCAGTCGGTCAGTGTGAATTGATGTATACATATGACAAACTGTTTTCCGAATACAGGCATACAGTCGGTCAGATACTTCTCACGGCAGAAGATGTTGAACATGAAGACAGAAGAGTGAACTTTCACAATACAATATTCAGATTGCTGGAGCTGGGAGTGCTCCCAATAATAAATGAAAATGATACAGTATCTGTTGCAGAAATGGGAATAGGAGATAACGATACCCTTGCGGCAATTGTTGCGGCAAATTGTGAGGCTGATCTTTTGATCCTTTTATCGGATATAGACGGTTTATATACAAAAGATCCTCATAAGTATGATGATGCGGAACTTATTCATGATGTTTACGAAATGAGCGATGAAATAAAAGCATTGGCAGGAGGTGCCGGAAGCAGTCTGGGAACAGGAGGAATGATGACGAAGCTGAATGCGGCGGGAAGAGTCATGAAACTGGGAATCGATATGGTAATCGCAAACGGAGAGAATCCGGAGGTACTTTATGACATAATGGACGGGAAGCCGGCGGGAACAAGATTTTATGCCGGAAAGAGATATAATTAATTGTATTAGGTTGTTTTGGAGGCAGAAATGAAATTTGGATTTATCGGAACAGGTAATATGGGAGCTACCCTGGCAAGAAAGGTTATCGAATCCGGATATGCGTCAGAGACGGGATTAAGCAATCGTACCGTGGAAAAAGCCGTTGTGACAGCGGGAAACTCGGGGGCAAAAGTAACTACGAATGAAGAAATTGCCGAAAATGCAAAATACATCTTCCTTGGTGTTAAACCCCAGATGATGGAAGAATGTCTTTGCGGAATTTCGGGAATTCTTGCTGAAAGAAAAGAACGTTTTATTTTGATAACCATGGCAGCAGGAATTAAACTTGAAAAGATAAGAAATTTTGCCGGAGCAGATTATCCGGTGATAAGAATCATGCCGAATACACCTGCAGCAGTAGGTGAAGGAGTGATTCTTATGTGTGCCACTGATGATGTTTCTGAAGCAGAAAAAAGGGAGGTATCTGATGCTCTTTCGGGTGCAGGAATGGTTGATGAACTTTCGGAGAAGCTTATGGATGCCGCAACGGCGGTAAGTGGCTGTGGACCGGCGTATGTCTATATGTGCATAGAGGCATTGGCAGACGGGGCGGTGGAATGTGGGATTCCAAGACAGAAAGCACTTGCTTATGCGGCAAAGACCCTTCTTGGTTCTGCAAAAATGGTGCTTGAAACAGGAAAGCATCCGGGACAGCTCAAAGATGAAGTCTGTTCTCCGGGAGGTTCTACGATTGCAGGTGTTCATGCACTTGAAAAGGACGGATTCAGAAGTGCTCTTATGGATGCGGTAAATGACGCTTATAAACGTACAAAGGAATTAGGCTGATGGTTAAAATTGACAGTTTGGGAAAAAGTCATGTTGTTGCGGATGGAGCATTCGGGACTTTATATGCATCTGAATATCATACGGATGAATTGCCTGAAAATGCAAATGAGGCATACCCTGACAGGGTAAAAAATATACATAAATCCTACATTGACGCAGGAGCAGTACTAATCAGAACGAATACTTTTGCTGCATACAGAGAAAATCTTGATAGCAATCTGTCCGTTGAAGAGGTCAGACGCAAAGGTGTTTTACTTGCAGCAAAGGCCGTTGAGGAAAGCGGTAAAAATGTTATTATTGCAGGAGATATAGGCCCTGCACCGTTTGAAAGAGGTATAGACAATACGGTTGAATATGTGGAGTTTGCGGAAACGCTTATTACTTCCGGTGCGGAAATGATTCTTTTTGAAACATTTCCGGATTTTGATGAAATAAGACAGGCCGTAAAACTTATCAAAGAGAAACATAAAGACGTTTTTATAGCAGTGAGTTTTTCGGTTAATCAGTACGGAATTTCGTCATCGGGAAGAAGTCTGGCAGCTCTTTTAAGAGAAACACAGCAGGTAAAGGAAGCGGATGGGGTGGGGCTTAACTGTAATATAGGTCCTGCACATATGCTGTCAATGCTTGAAAAGATTAAACTTCCTGAGGATAAAGTGATATTGGCGTTTCCGAATGCAGGTTATCCTAAACTTGTAAGAAACAGGGTTTTTTATGAGGATAATGCGGAATATTTTGCGGAAAAAGCATCTGAACTTGTCGGATTTGGAATAAATATAATAGGAGGATGCTGCGGAACGACACCAAATCACATAAGGTGTCTGTACGGCATGAATCCGGGGAAAGCCGTCTGTGTTGAAAAAAAGAGCAGTGAGTTGGAAAAAAAACGTACGGTAAGAAGCAGTCATGCATTTTTCAATGGCAGGAAAAACGGGGAAAAGCTCATTGCAGTTGAGCTTGTTCCGCCGGTAAATGCAGATGACGAAGCAATCATCAGTTCTGCAATGTCGTTAAAAAAACTCGGAGTTGACTGTCTTACTTTTCCGGATTCACCATCGGGAAGAACCAGGGTGGATGCGGTTCTTATGGCGAAAAAAATCGCAGACAGAACGGGAATGTGCGTAATGCCTCACATTGCATGCAGGGATAAGAACTCTATTGCCATGAGGGCAATGTTTATGGGAGCATACATAAATGACATTTATAACTTTCTGATTGTCACGGGAGATCCGGTTCCGGTTACGGAAAGGGGCAGGGTTAAAGGTGTGTTCAATTTTGATTCGGTAGGACTTATGTCGATTGCCGGCGATATAAACGAGGAATTACTCAATGAAAATCCGCTTACTTATGGCGGAGCAATTAATCAGAACAGAAAGAATCTGGAAGTGGAAACAGGCAGAGTAAGAAAAAAACTTGAAAAAGGTGCAGAATTTTTCATGACACAGCCTGTATTTTCTAAAGAAGATGCGGAAAGAATAAGATACATAAAAGAAGAAACGGGAGCAAGGATTCTTTGTGGTATTATGCCGCTTATAAGCAGAAGAAATGCCCTGTTTATGAAGAATGAGATTTCGGGCGTTGATATTTCAGATGAAATAATAGATCGTTTTCCGGAAAACTGCTCCAAAGAAGATGGAGAGAAAATTGGTGTTGAAATTGCTGTAAAAGCTATGAAGATGACTGAAGAGTTTGCAGATGGTTACTATTATTCATTCCCTTTCAACAGAGTATATCTTTTGGAAAAAATCAGAAATCAGGTAGAGCAGGATGAACAATAAAAAACAAGGTATTCTTTGTATAATTTCAGCGGCATTTTTCTTTGCACTGATGAATTTGTTTGTGAGGCTTGCAGGAGATTTGCCTTTTTATGAAAAATCTTTTTTCAGAAATTTGGTAGCGATTGCGGTTTCGTTCTGTGCCATAAAGTTCGGGGACGGTGATTTTAAAATCGGCGAAGGCAATCTTAAGTATCTGTTATTTCGTGCAATCGGTGGAACAATAGGCATTTTCTGCAATTTTTATGCAATAGATATGCTTAATATTTCGGATGCATCGATGCTGAATAAACTTTCGCCTTTCTTTTCCATGGTTTTTTCAATATGGATTTTAAAAGAAAAGCCTAAGGTACGAGACTGGATAATAATATCGGTCGCTTTTATCGGCGCATTATTTGTGGTGAAACCATCGTTTGATATTGCCTGTTTTCCGGCTTTTGTCGGATTTATAGGTGGAATGATGGCGGGGCTTGCATATACGTTTGTAAGAAAACTCGGTGCAAGAGGAGAAAAAGGAAGCATGATAGTTTTCTTTTTCTCGTGTTTTTCCACGCTGGTTACGGTTCCGTTTATAATAGTCGGATATGAACCTATAAATTTTTACCAGTTTGTAATGCTCATGCTTGCCGGAGCTTCCGCTACGGGCGGTCAGTACAGCATAACGGCGGCTTACCAAAAGGCACCTGCAAAGGAAATATCAGTATTTGATTATTCGCAGGTTATTTTTGCTGCAGTACTGGGTTTTGTTTTCCTTGAACAGCTTGCAGATGTTTACAGTTATATCGGATATGTGATAATTATCGGAGTGGCGGTTTACAAGTGGGTTGTCAACAATAGGATTGAATCATAGATACTAAAAATGGTTTTGGATTTATAAGGAGGAATTTATGCTGAGTGCGGAAGAAATAAATCGTTTGAAAGAGTTTTTTAAGGGAGACAGGTTTGCAGTCGGCATAGGTTGTGAAATTTTGGATGCAGATGAGCATTATGGTAAGGTCGGACTCAAAATCACCCCGGAACATCGAAATGCCTGGGGTGGGATTATGGGCGGTGCAATATTTACCGCAGCAGATTTTGCTTTTGCAGTTGCTTCAAATCAGAATGGAGAAAAATCAGTGGCATCCGGACTTAATGTAAACTTTGTCGGAAATACACAGGATGACTATATAACTGCCGAAGCAAGATGTATAAAAAACGGCAGAAGAACAAGCCTCTATGAGGTTGAGGTTCTCGACAGTAAGGGAAAACAGATAGCTTATCTGACGGCTAACGGTTTTCGTCTTGAATAAATTTTTTTAAAGCGGAAAAACTCTGTTCGCTGAAACAGTGCTCCATCTTGCATGCATCTTCAAGCGCGGTTTTTTCATCAACACCGAGTGATTTGAGAAATTCAGAAATTATAAGGTGTCGTTCGTAGATTTTGTTTGCAATTTCATATCCGGAATCAGTAAGGCTGATGTAACCGTCAATATCCCTTGTAATGTATCCGCCCTGCTCAAGGTTCTTCATTGCGACGCTGACACTTGGTTTTGCAAAATCAAGTTCCGTTGCAATGTCAATTGAGCGTACACGGTTTTTTCTTTTCTGTATCATCAGAATTGTTTCAAGATAGTCCTCTGCGGAGCTGCGTATGTTCATTTTGACCTCCGTTACAGCAGTAAATTTGAATTAAACTTTCTACTGATAATATTTTATTAATGATTTTTTTTCGTTTGTGTATTATAATCAGTAGGATAGCATGAATGTATCATAAATTCAAATATTTTTTCAAGGATAGATTTTTATATGGAAAATTTTATATTCAGCCTGGAAGCAACACTTCCGGTATTCCTGGTTATAGTGGCAGGATACCTGTTTATGAGGATAGGTATGTTCACTGAAGAATTCACAGGGGTAGCGGACAAGTTTGTTTTTAAGGTCGGACTGCCATGTATGCTGATGCTGGATGTTGCGGAAACTGATATTGATTCGTCATTTTCAATCCGTTTTTTTCTCTTCTGTATGTTTGGCACCATTGTCATGTTTATGGGAATCTGGGTATTATGTCTGATTTTCATGAAAAACAGGGATATGTTAGGTGCTTTTGCAATGTCATCGGCAAGAGGTTCGGCGGCAGTTCTGGGAGTGGCTTTTGCGGAAAACATATTTGGAGATTCCGGAATGACTGCAATCATGATAATGGCAAGTGTTCCGCTGTATAACATATTTTCTGTTTTGTTTCTGACTCTCGGTGCAAAAAACCGTGACACGACCGAACCGGTGAGAAAGAAAATAATAAATGTTTTAAAGGGTATAATTACAAATCCGCTTATTCTGTCAATTGTAATCGGAATGATAATCGCCCTTTTGAAGATAAAAATACCCGTTATTCCACTTAAGGTGATAAAAAGTCTGGGAACTACGGGAACGCCAATGGCACTTCTTGTGATCGGTGCAACTTTTGATTGGAAAAAGGCACTGATAAAATTAAAGCCTGCACTTGCGGCAACTTTGATAAAGCTGATAATACTTCCATGTATTTTTGTTCCTGCAGCGATTGTCATGGGATTTAACGGACCGCAGCTTATTGCAGTTCTTACAATGTCAGGTTCACCTACAACGGTTGCGTGTTACATAATGGCAAAGAATATGGACAATGATCATGTTTTAACATCAGCAATCGTTATGACGACCACCCTGTTGTCTTCCATCACTCTTACGGTATGGGTTTATATATTAAGGTCTAATGGCCTGCTCTAGAATACAGATGAAAACGGAGGATTCAAATGAACATAATTCCTTTTCTTATCTGCTTCCCGTTTTTTGCGGCGATAGCAGTATACCTGCTGAAAAACAACAGAGCCGGACAGTATGCATGTTACGCATTTGTAGCAGTCATTGAATGTATGCTGGCTTTTTTCGTAATCAGTTATTTTACATGCGGTGAGGCAGCGGTTTATAAATATGTTGATACTCATGCGGCAGATATGGTTATGCTTGCGGGTGAAATCATATTGATGCTCTTGGTTATCATATTAACCATAAAATACAAAAAGTACTGGATAATGCTGCTTTCAATTATACCTACAGGCATTACCATGTGGATTGAACTTGCAGGTCCGGAGCATGAAGCTGTGGCACATGTACAAATTGACAGACTTTCGGTTCTTATGTGCATGATTATCGGTGTAGTCGGCGGACTTATCGTAATATATGCAGTTGGTTACATGAAAGGATATCATGTTCATCACAAGGAAGTGGTGAATAGAACCGAATATTTTACGGCACTGCTTTTTGTGTTTCTCGGAGCGATGTTCGGACTTGTTCTTTCCGACAACCTTGTCTGGATGTTCTTTTTCTGGGAAATTACTTCAATATGTTCTTTCCTTCTTATTGGATATACCAAAACGGAAGAGGCAGTAAACAATTCTTTCAGAGCACTGTGGATGAATCTTCTCGGAGGATTTGGATTTTCGATTGCAATACTTGTTTCATCATTGAAACTTGAAACACTCAGTCTTTCGGACGTTGCGTTATCAACTGAAAAAATGGCTGTGATACCGGTTATGTGTCTTGCGTTTGCAGCACTTGCAAAATCTGCACAGTTTCCATTTACCACATGGCTTCTCGGAGCTATGGTCGCTCCTACGCCAAGTTCTGCACTTCTTCACAGTGCAACAATGGTTAAGGCAGGATGTTATCTACTTTTAAGACTGTCACCTGCATTTGAGGGTCATGTTTCAGGTCTTATGATTTCCGTTATCGGAGCATTTACTTTTCTTATGGCATCAATGCTTGCAATTTCCCAGAGTGATGGAAAGAAAGTTCTTGCATACTCAACAGTATCAAATCTTGGTCTTATAGTAACATGTGCGGGAGTAGGAACACCGGGAGCCGTTTGGGCAGGGATTTTCCTTATGATATTTCATGCAGTTACAAAATCCATGCTTTTCCAGTGCATAGGTGCGATTGAAAACTCGTCACACAGCAGAGATATTGAAAGTATGTCAGGACTGATTGTACGTCTCAGAAAACTTGCTTTTATAATGATACTCGGAATTATCGGAATGTATCTTGCACCATTTGGAATGCTCGTATTTAAGTGGGCGGCACTTAAAGCATTTGTTGATGCAGGTCTTACAAATGTATTTCTTGTAATTGTAATAGCTTTTGGAAGTTCCACGACACTGCTATATTGGACAAAGTGGTTATGCAAGCTGGTTTCGGCAAATGCTGATTGCGAACCATGCAGGGATGTTACCGAAAAAGACCAGTATTTTTCGATGTTTGTACATGCATTTGCAGTTATTGCACTCTGCCTTACATTTTCATTGGTATCTGAATATTATGTAACCCCTTTTGTGGAAAATGTCAGCGGTCATCCGCAGGAATTTCTTTCCGCAGGAAATCTTATACTTATGGTCATTCTCGTGTTCTGCATATTTGTGGTTCCGGTTGTTCTTTACTTTATTTCAAAAGATAAAAAGATAAAGGTTGTAAAATCATATGTGTCCGGCGTAAACAGACAGAACGGACACGCATTCCACAGTTCTTACGGAGACGAAAGACATATGGAAATTTCAAACTGGTATATGGAAGAAATGTTCGGAGAAGCAAAGCTTCTTAAACCAGCATGTATGATTGGAGCAATTATCGTCATTGCCGCACTTGCTGCGGTAATATTGCCGGCAGTTTTATAGGGAGGAAATGCAGATGATTTACAGAATAATTTTTGCAGTTGCATACATACTTCTGGCTCCGCTTGCAGGCGGTCTTCTGGCAGGCATTGAAAGAAAGCTGTCGGCCCGTATGCAGGGGAGAAAGGGACCATCAGTTTTTCAGTCCTTTTATGATGTCAGAAAACTTTTTTCAAAAGAAGCGGTTGTTGTAAACAAAGAACAGAGTTTCATTATCGGAAGTTATCTTTTCTTTGTAATATTTACGGGAGCTCTTTTCTTTGCAGGATGGGATCTTCTTCTCGTATTCTTTACCCTTACAACGGCAGCAATGTTTTTTGTGGCGGCAGGAAGCTGTACACACTCACCATACAGTACCATGGGTGCAAACCGTGAAATGATTCAGATGATGTCATATGAACCAATGGTTCTCCTGACAGCAGTGGGATTTTATCTTGCAACGGGAAGTTTTGATGTCGCATCAATAGTAAATTCAGATGTTTCGGCAATAGTTAAGCTGCCGGGATGTTTTATCGGGTTTATGTTTATACTTACGATAAAACTCAGAAAGTCACCTTTTGATATAAGCACTTCACATCATGCACATCAGGAAATAGTTAAAGGAATTACTACAGAGATGTCAGGTCCTAACCTCGGAATGGTCGAACTTGCAGAATGGTATGAGGAAGTGTTTCTGCTTGCAGTAGTCGGTCTTTTCTTTGTTAATTCAAATCCGCTAAGTATTCCGGCAGCGATACTTTGCTGTGCGGCAACGGTATTTCTTGAAGTACTCATCGACAATACCAGCGCAAGGCTTAAATGGAAACAGATGCTTATCGCATCCTGGACTGTTACGATATTATTTGGAGGAGTTAATATAATTCTTCTCGAAATCTTTAAATAGAAAACGATAAACGGCGGTTGATTCGCCGGCGGACAGGAGGTAATAATGAAGGATATATCAAAATCCCCATGGGTTATACATTATGATGGTTCAAGCTGCAACGGATGTGATATGGAAGTACTTGCATCTCTTACACCGGTTTATGATATAGAACGTTTCGGAGTGATTAATACCGGAGATCCAATGCATGCAGATATATTTCTGGTTACGGGAGGTGTAAATACTCTCAATCAAATGGTAATAAAGCAGATTTATGAACAGATGCCGTCTCCTAAAGTTGTTGTTGCAGTCGGAGCATGTGCCTGCACCGGCGGGGTTTTTAAGGAATGTTACAATATAATTGGCGGTGTTGATAATATAATACCGGTAGATGTGTATGTTCCGGGTTGTGCGGCAAGACCTCAGTCAATAATTGACGGGATTCTGAAAGCAAAAGAAAAACTTAAAGAAAAATGTATGATTGAAAGCGGAAAACAGCCGGATGAGGAGGTAGAAAATGCCTAAGTATTATGAACCCACGGAAACATATATTGCTGTAAAACCTGAAGAACTTATTGAAAAGGTTAAGGAAAAAAGAAGAGAAGGAAGAAGACTTCTCCAGATGTTTGCAACATATACGGATGAATTATATGAGCTGACGTATTGTTTTGACAGCGGAAATTATAATGTTGAGTATTTTAAGGTAACGGCAGACAAAAAAACGGTTGTGCCAAGTGTTGGTGAGGTTTATCCGTATGCTACTCCTTATGAAAATGAAGCCATTGAGCTTTTTGGAGTAAAGATAAATGTTTCGGAAGACGGTTTCAGACATAAATTGTATAAAATTGCGGCAGATACCCCTTATGTATCTGATTTCGAGAAATAACGGAGGAAGAATTAATGAGTAAAAAAAGCGTAGTTCCATTCGGACCACAGCACCCGGTTCTTCCGGAACCGGTTCATCTCGATCTTGTGTTGGAGGATGAAAAGGTTGTTGAGGCGGTTCCGTCAATAGGTTTTGTACACAGAGGACTGGAATCCCTTGTAAATAAAAAGGATTATAATGAACTTGTATATATAGTAGAGCGTACTTGCGGTATCTGTAGTTTTATGCATGGAATGGGATATTGTGAAGCTGTTGAGAAAACAATGAACGTACAGATTCCTGACAGGGCAAAGTATCTTCGTACCATGTGGGCTGAAATGTCAAGAGTACATTCACATTTACTTTGGCTCGGACTTTATGCAGATGCCTTTGGTTTTGAATCACTTTTCTACCAGTGTTGGAGAATAAGGGAAAAGGTACTTGATATGTTTGAGGAATCTACCGGCGGAAGATGTATTTTCTCAGTAAACAAGGTTGGAGGACTTTTAAAAGATGTACCGGATGACATGCTTCTTGCGTTCAGAAGAAGATTTGCGGACATGGAAAAAGAAATAAGGGTTGTTGCAGATACTTTCCTTAAGGATGTTACGGTAAACAGACGCTTAAGGGGTGTCGGTATTCTCTCAAAGGATATGGCTCTTGAAATGGGAGCACTCGGACCTTTTATGAGAGGTTCAGGAGTTCACATGGATTTAAGGGAAACCGGATACGATGCGTATAAGGACCTTGAATTCAATATGTGTGTTGAAACTGATGGTGACTGCTATGCAAGAACCAAGGTGCGTATAGATGAAATCTTTGTTGCAATAAATCTTATTAAGCAGTGTATAGACCGAATGCCTAAGGGAGAGGTTGGGATTGTCGTGAAAGGTAATCCGTCCGGTGAGGCATTCATACGACTTGAACAACCAAGAGGCGAGGGTGTTTATTATATAAAGGGTAACGGAACTAAGTTCCTTGACAGAGTGAGATTAAGAACTCCTACCTTTGCAAACATTGTACCTATGGTTGAAATATTAAAGGGTGCACAGCTTGCGGATGTACCTCTTTACATTCTCTCAATAGACCCTTGTATAAGCTGTACGGAAAGATAGGAGGAGAATATGGCTAAACCATTAAAATTTGCAGGAAATGTCCTTAATAACCTGTTTTCAAAGCCGGTTACAACCTCTTATCCTGAAAAGCCGGCTGAATACAAGGAGAGAACAAGAGGACATATTGAAATTGATTTTGACAAATGTACATTATGTTCTCTTTGTTCAAAGTTCTGCCCTCCGAGAGCCATAGAGGTTGATAAGCGAAGCGGAAATTGGGAAATTAACAATTTTGACTGCGTTCAGTGCGGATTTTGTGTTGAAAAATGCGTAAAGAAGTGCCTGAAAATAGTTCCGGGATATACACCGCCTGAATATGAAAAGAAAGTTACGGTGTTCCATAAAGAAGTAGAAAAGAAATATCCTGTTTATGACAAGGATGTCTGTGTATATTGTACTTTATGTGATAAGAAGTGTCCGGTTCAGGCAATTAAGGTTGACAGAGCAGAAAAAACATGGGAATTTGATAAGACTAAGTGTATAGGATGCGGGCTTTGTGAGAAGAATTGTCCTAAAAAGTGCATAGAGCTTAAAATAAGCAAAATGTAAAACGGGAGCAGAAAATGAAAACCTATGAATTTACCGTTTCCGGTCTGGTACAGGGAATAGGCTATCGTCCATATATCGCAAAGATGTTTTCTGAAATGGGCATATGCGGTACTGTTAGAAATTCCGGAGGAATAGTGAAAATAGAAATGACTGTTTCTGAAAAGGCGGTGGAGGATATAATCCACCGCCTTTATGTTTCATTTCCGGAGGGAGCATGTCCCGAAAGTGTTACAGCAGAGGAAAAGCCTTATCGTGAGTTTGACGGTTTTGTCATTACGGAAAGTAATGACGAAAGTATTGTACCGGTTCTTCCGGCAGATATCAGTATATGTAAAAACTGTATAAATGAACTGAGGGATAAGGGAAACAGAAGATACCGTTATCCGTTTATAAGTTGTGCTTCATGCGGACCGAGATATACAATTATGTATAAAACCCCATATGACAGGGCAAACACAACAATGGCAGAATTTGATATGTGTAAAAGCTGTCGTGAAGAATATGAAAAAATGAGTGACAGGCGTATGTATGCACAGACAAATTCCTGTCCTGACTGTGGCCCGGAGCTTATTTTCAGGGATGAAAAAGGGAATGTAAGTTATGGAAAGCAGGCATATAAGGAAGCGGTAAATTATTTAAAAAGCGGCAGAGCGATTGCCGTAAAAGATATAGGCGGATATCATATAGCTGCTGATGCTAAAATAAAAGCGGCGGTTGCAGAAGTAAGAAAAATAAAGAACAGAGAGAAAAAGCCGTTTGCCATTATGGTGAAAGATGTAAAAACAGCTGAAAAGTATGGTGTGATCAGTGACGATGAAAAGGCTCTTCTTGAAGATACATCACGGCCGATAGTTCTTGTAAGGGCAAAAGAACCGGGACTTTGTGAGGAAGTTATGACAGGAAGTCCTTATGCAGGAATCATGCTTCCTTCAAACGGTTTGCAGTACATGCTTGCCGCTGAATTTGAGACGTTGGTAATGACAAGCGCCAATCTATCGGGAGAACCGATTATAATAGATGATGATGAAATGCTCGGATTTTCAAAAATCGGAGTTTTATACAATAACAGAAAAATACTTACTCCGGTTGATGATTCAATTATGGCGATTGTGTGCGACAGGAAACAGACCTTGAGAAGGGGACGGGGGGTTGTACCGCTTCCGATTGAAACGGAAATTTCCGGAAACGGTGTGGCTTTTGGGGCCGACATGAAAGGGGTATTTGCCTTTTTGGATGAAAAAAGGATATTCCTCAGTCAGTCTTTCGGAGATTTGTCACACGAAAGAGTAAAAAATGAATATGACAGGGGAATGGCATATATGAAGAAAGCGTTTTCATTTAGAGAAGGCTTTAAAGCATATGATGCACATCCGTTATACGTTTCATCAGAAAAATCAGGACGTGACGGAGTGGAAATTTATCATCACAGAGCACATGGAGCCGCTGTAGCAGCTGAGTTTTGCATAAAGGAAGACGTAATAATGTTTTGTTTTGATGGGACGGGACTCGGTGAAAATGGCAGTATGTGGGGAAGCGAAGTGTTTTTCGGAAGACCTGAGTCGGCAAAGAGGATTTCTCATTTAAAGGAAATAAAACTTGCCGGAGGAGACAGTGCATCTAAAAAGGCGGGCATCTGTTTTGCATCATATATGGCAGGAGAAAAAGAGGACTTTTCGGCACTTTATGAACTTAATAACAGAGAATCGTCGGGAGATGACGGGCTTGACTTTGGAGAAAGTGATGGCAGAATTGTATCTAAGGCAGTTGAAAACAACTTTGGCGTTGTCTATTCATCTTCAATGGGGAGACTGTTTGATGCGGCAGCTTTTGCAATCGGAATCTGCGGAGAAAATAAATACGAAGGTCAATGTGCGTGTGAACTTGAGTATGCAGCAGCACAGACGGAGGAGGTTTATGAGCTTCATTTAAAGCTGTATGAAGATGAAGACGGTTTTATTACGGCAGATGCAGTGGAACTTCTTAAAGATATTGTAAGAGCCAGACTTGAGGGAGTTCCCAAAAGTAAGCTTGCAAGGGGATTCATTTATGGGATTTCGGAATGGGTTGCATGTATAACGAGAAAAACAGCAGAACCGGGTGTATGCAGTGTATTATTCGGAGGCGGATGTTTTGCAAACCGGATTTTGCTTGAAAGATGCGTGAATATGCTTGAGGAAGACGGATACAGATGTTTCTTTAACCGGGAAATCCCACCGGGAGATGACGGAATTGCGGCAGGACAGTTGTATCTGGCATCAAAATATCTTGAAAAGATAATATAAAATGTAAATCGTGATGCCGGTGTTCGAATTGAAAAAAGATGATGGACGGAGGTAACATATATGTGTGTTGCGATGCCCGGAAGGGTTATAAAAACAGAGGAAAAATATGCGGAAATAGATTTTGACGGAAACATAATAAGGGCAAGAAGCGGAGTTGTTGATATCAAGGAGGGTGATTATGTCCTTGTACATGCAGGATGCATAATACAAAAGTTAAGTGACAGGGATGCACTTGAGATGAAAGAACTGGCTGAACTTATGAACGGAGGAAAGCAGTGAAGGCCGAAATAAAAGAACTTGTAAGGTTTTTGTCGGAGTATGACGGAGAAAAAATGACAATTATGGAAATTTGCGGAAGTCATACGTCTGCACTTTCAAAGAGCGGTTTAAGAACACTTATTTCTCCGAAAATAAAGCTGATATCAGGTCCGGGGTGTCCGGTCTGCGTAACTTCGGCGGCATATATAGATAAGCTTGTCAGCCTGTCGGAAAACAGACAAAATGTAATAGTATCTTTTGGGGATATGTTAAGAGTACCGGGAAGTAAAAAATCGCTTTCGCAGGCAAAAGGAGAAGGAGCGGATGTAAGAATGGTTTATTCTCCTCTTGATATTATTCCGATGGCAGAAAAAGAACCGGACAAGTGTTTTATTTTTGCGGCTGTAGGATTTGAAACAACGGTTCCGGCATATGCCCTGCTTGTAAATGATATTATTGACGCGGAAATAAAAAACGTGAAGCTGCTTACGTCCGTTAAAATGATGCCGCCTATAGTTGACGCTTTATGCAGGGAAAATGCGGAAATAGATGCTTTTCTTGCCCCGGGACATGTTTGTGCGGTTACAGGAAGCCATATCTTTGAAAATGCAGCGTCAGAGTACAATATACCTTTTGTGGTGGCGGGATTTAAACCGGAGGAACTGGCAGCGGCATTGTGTATGGCGATAAAAAAACGGGGATGCGGCAAGGTGTATAACTGTTATCAAAATGCCGTGAACGAAAGCGGGAACGAAGAGGCAGAAAGGCTGGTACGGCGTTTCTTTAAGAAAAAAGATGCCTATTGGCGTGGGATGGGAAGTGTAAAGGAATCGGGACTGGTATTAAAAGAAGAATATGAGTTTCTGAATGCCGGTAAAGATGATTATGAGACGGATACGGTGAAGAATACCGCGTGCAGATGCGGACAGGTACTGATGGGGAGAATAAAACCTGTGGATTGTCCGCTGTTCGGAAAGATATGTTCACCGATTAATCCTCAGGGCGCATGTATGGTTTCGGAAGAAGGAGCCTGTTGTGCCTACTATAACCAGACCAGGTAAAAGAAGCGGGCAGATGTAAAGTCAGAGTTCTGTCTGAGAAAACCTTAAAATCCGGAGGAAAAAATGAAAATAATAATGGCACACGGAAGCGGTGGTGAAATGACATCAAAGCTTGTGGATGAGATATTCAGCAGAAGTTATGGAAATGAGCTTCTTTCACAGATGGAGGATTCCACGGTAGTGGCTGGAGCTGAGAAACTTGCCGTAACAACCGATAGTTTTGTGGTTGATCCTATCATGTTTCGAGGAGGAGATATCGGAAGACTTGCAATATGCGGAACGGTTAACGATCTTGCGGTTAGAGGGGCGAAACCAAAGTATATTACATGCGGTTTTATAATAGAAGAGGGAATGGATACGGATATTCTCAGGAAAATAGCCGAAAGCATGGCAGAAACAGCAGAAGAATCAGGTGTAGTCATTGCTGCCGGAGACACTAAAGTTGTTGAAGGCAATGGCGGCGTTTTTATAAATACATCAGGAGTGGGATTCATGGAAGCTGACTGGTCTGCCATTAATATTAAGCCCGGCGATGCCGTAATTGTTACAGGTACAATGGGAGATCATCATGCCGCAATTCTATCTGAACGACTGTCAGTGGAAAATGATATTGCATCTGATGTGGCTCCCCTTACGGAAATCGCGGCTGCGTTGAGGCAAAACAAAGAATCGGTTCATGCAATGAGGGACGTTACAAGAGGCGGTCTGGCAACAGTTCTTAAAGAAATGGCAGAGGTTTCCGGTATGGAAATCAATATATTTGAGGAAAAAATCCCGGTAAATCCGTCTGTTAAGAGTTTTGCAGGTCTTATGGGGCTTGAATGCTGGTATATGGGAAATGAAGGAAAAGCCGTAGTAATAGCAGACGGAAATGAAGCTGAAAAAGTCCTTGAAATTATAAGAAGATGTGCTTACGGCAGGGATGCACGAATAATAGGCTATGTAACCGAAGGTGATGGAAACCTTATACTTAATACGGAAATCGGCGGAAAAGTCGGTCTTTCAAAACTAAGGGGTGAGGGACTTCCCAGAATCTGTTGAAAACACTAAGATGAGCATGAACAGCCGGATAATATTGTGCGGTTATTGTGAAAAGATGGCGTTATATGTGCATTATTTGTGTTTATTTTTTATATAAGATTGACACAAAAAAACAAAAGATATAAACTTAAAAAGATAGTCGGAGATGTTTAATATATGAAACGGAGAGGTTACTCCGTCAGATACGGATTATGAACATAATACGGCTGTTCAGATGTAAGAAGTACTAAACGGAGGTGTGGCTGTGATAAAATATTATCGTACTGAAAATGGTAAGCTTCATGAAAAGCAGTTTTTTGAAGAAGGCGGATGGATTAAGGCCGTTGCCCCCTCTTATGAAGAAAGTGTTTATCTGGCAAACACTTTTGACATTGATGTTGCCGATGTAAGAGCTGCAATGGATGATGAGGAAAGTTCACGAGTTGATGTAAGTAATGATTATACTTTTATAGTTGTCGATATTCCGGCAATCGAAAAAAGACATGATCAGGACAACTATACGACAATTCCTCTGGGAATGATAATAAGAGAGAATGTAATAATTACCGTATGTGCACAGGATACTCCGGTCCTTGATTTCTTCGTAAAGAACAATGTTAAAGAGTTCTCAACGAAAAAACAGATGAGGTTTGTATATCAGATATTGAACAAAACCTGTATGGTATATCAGAATAACCTCCGTGTTATTGATAAAAGACGAACGGAAATTGAAGAAAGAACCAGTGATGCAACGGAAGATAAGGACCTTATTGCTTTACATGAGCTTGAATCAACGCTTGTATACTTTGCAACCTCGTTAAGGGCAAACGGAGCAATTATTGAAAGGCTTACCAGATACGGGAAAATAAAACAGTATCCTGAGGATAAAGAAATTTTGGAGGATGTAATAGTAGAAAACAAGCAGGCTATTGAAATGACGGGAATATACAGAGACATACTTAATGGTACGAGAGAGCTGATGTCATCGATCATGGATAACCGTCTTAACAGGGTTATGAAATATCTTGCAGCCATAACGATAGTAATGTCTGTGCCTAACATTATTTCCGGTGTATATGGAATGAATGTTGCTCAGGAATGGATGCCTTTATCGGCAACGGCGTATGGTTTTGAAATAATCTGTGGGGTAATAGTTTTGGTCTGTGCAATTACGATGGTGATACTCAGAAAGATTAAGATGCTGTAATGTGGAAAATACCTTGGGGGAGATATGAAAACACTGGAGAATAAGCGGATTGCCGTATGCATAGCAAATGTAAGTGACGGTTCGAATACTAAATGGATAAGAACACTTTATAGTGTTTTAAAAGAAAAAAGGTGTGCTATGGTTGTGTTCGGCACCTCGTCGCTCATAAAGGAAGGTGAAACGTCATATACAGGTGAAAGCTCGATATTTAAAAACATCTGTTTTGAGGGGTTTGATGCCGTTATCTGTTTTTCGGAAACGATACAGGAACAAAAAAGTCTGGATATGATAGTGAGAGCGGCTAAAAGAGATAACGTAGCGATAATTTCGATTGACAGATACCTTGAAGGGGCAGTAAATATCAGAATGGATTGTGCCGGTGCATTTGAGAAACTTGTAAGGCATGTTGTGGAAGAACACGGATGCAGAAGAGTGGATTATATATCGGGACAACCTAATAATGAGTTTTCTGAAGAAAGGGAAGAGGTTTATAAGAAAGTATTAAAAGAAAACAGGATCCCTTTTGAAAAAGAAAGATTTGTCTATGGATATTTTTGGGAAGGACCGATAAAAGAAGCGGTTGATGAACTGCTTAAAAAAGACATTCCGGAAGCAATTATATGTGCAAATGATGCAATGGCAATTGAAACATGCAAACAGCTTAAAATAAGGGGACTTAAAGTGCCTGAGGATGTTATTGTAACCGGGTTTGACGGAATTCCAAGGTCAAAATGGAATGACCCGGAACTAACGACATGTGAATTGGATTATGAAACGGCGGGAAAGAAAATTTTTGAGCTTGTCGAAGATTGCCTGGACGGCATACAGTCTGAAAAGGATTGTAAGATTCCGTATTCTTTCAAAATCGGTGGGTCATGCGGATGTGAAAAAAAGAATTATTATGTTTCGCCGGATGTTATTTTTGGCTTATATTATTCCAATAAGGAGTATGTTTCCTATCAGTCAATAATGTATGAAATGCAGACACTTGTCGGAACTAAGGACAGTATAATACAGGTTGCGACAATAATGCACAGTTATATGGTATCAAACGGAATAATAGCTGTTGATAAATCAATAAAGGAATTCAGTTATGGCGCTCATAGACAGGAAGACGATGACGACGAAAAAATGCGTGTTCTGGTAAAGAGAAAAGGCACGGAAATAGAAGTAGGAACGGTATTTAATAAACGTGAGCTGGTTCCGAACATTGAAACTTTTCTTGCTTATGACAGCCCGCTTATAGTATTGCCGGTTCACTCAGCAGGAAACTGTTTCGGATATGCGGTTCATGAAATACAGGATACAGATGTATTTTTTGATAAGCTGGTGATATTTAATTATGCAGTCGGAAATACACTTGAGATTTTCAGAAACCAAAAATCTCTGAGCATGGCAAATAAAAGGTTGGAGGAAGTAAATGAAAAGATGGCGGAGATGTATATACGGGATCCGCTTACCAAACTTCTAAACCGAAGGGGATTTTATACTGCGATACCGGAGATGATGAAAACGTGTATAAATAACGGATGGGGAATGTACGTTGCAAGCATTGATATGGATGATTTGAAGGTCATAAATGACAACTATGGTCATTCGGAAGGAGATAATGCACTTAAAGTTTTTGGAAATACAATGCTTGTTAATGCAAGAAAGTATGAAATCTGTTCAAGATTCGGCGGTGATGAATTCGTTGTGGCCGGGATTGCAGAGAATGCTGAAGAAAGCGGAAACCGTTACGTTAACAGCATAAGAAATTACCTGAATAATTACAACAGGGATTCGGGAAAACCATATAAGATTCATGCAAGTATCGGACTTTCAATTAATAAACCTGATGAACATTCGCTTGTTGATGAGTTTATCATTAAAGCCGACAGACTGATGTATGACAACAAAAGAGCTTTTAAGAGCAGGGTGAGAAGTATACCGGGAACTCTTCTCGGAGGTCGGGGAACTAACGAACCACTGTCTTAAAATATATGTAGGATTCCGGTTTGGGAAAATCAAAAAGCAGGATTCCGTCCGGGATGGGAGAAGTAAAAGGGGAAAAAATTGAAACGAGGATTTTAAATGAAGGAAGAAAAAATTGAAGATGTTATTGAACAGCTGAATGTTTCTGAAGAGGAAACTGACGGACAGAATGAAGTTTTGGAGGTAAAGAAGAAAAACAAGCCGCTTATAGTTCTTGCGGTTATATGTATAGCTGCAATTGTTGCAGGAGTGGTATATCTCGTGTGTGACGGGATGGGAGTCTTTGGCGGAAACAATAAGATTAAGAAGCTTGCGGATTACAAGAATTACTCATATGAAAAAACTCCGTCAGCAACTGAAGGCGATGCACAGGCATACTATGAATATCTTGTAACTTATCAGCAGCTTCTCGGAGCAAAGGCATTATCAAAGATTGAAAATTCTGAGGGTATGGTTGTAGAAGACGGTGAGGTTATTAATGTCACATTCAAGGGTTACATGGACGGTGAAGCTTTTGATGGCGGCGAGGGAACTACCGATCTTGAAATTGGAAGCAATACATTTATTGATACATTTGAAGAACAGCTTATCGGTCATAAGATTGGGGAAACATTCGATATTAATGTGACATTTCCTGAAGAATATAAGAATAATCCGGATCTGGCGGGAAAGCCGGCTGTATTTACGGTTACACTGAATTATAAAAACAAGTCAGAAGATGTAACCGTGGAAAACGGTTATACAACGCTCGGATTTTCTTCCAAGGATGAGTGTATGGAAAATATCAAGAGTTATCTTGACAGCCAGAATAATACTGAAACAATTATGAGAAGTGCATATTCAGAGTATCTTCTCAACAATACAGAATTTGAGGATTTGACGGAAGAAACAGATAAATATTATAACAATTATGTTTCCGGACTCGAAACAATGTGTAAAGAAAACAGTGCAACGCTTGCAACGTTTGCTACAAACAACGGATATGAGTCCGAGGAAGCATTGAGAGAAGCTTTGAAAACCCAGTCGGAGCAGGAAGTAAAGCTTCATCTTCTTCTTACCGAAATCGGTGAACAGGAGAAGATAAAATTAAGTGATCAGGATTTTAATTCTTTTGCTGAGGAAATTATATCCGGAACGGATACTACGGTAGAGGAATATCAGGAACTTTATGACGGATATTATGGGGAGAATTCATTTAAGGAATATGTAACCGATCAATTTATCTTTGACAAGATATATGATAAATACGCAGCAGAAGATACTGAATCCGGGGAATAAAGAGTAATATACGGAAAGATATTTTGCCATAATGGAAAAGACAAAGAAAAATATTACTATAGCAGTATTGCTGACGGCAGGCGTTTTAATCGCCTGCCTTGGCATTTTTTTACTGTGGTATATTAATGCAGATCCGGTAGTGAAAACCGGTGATTACAAGAATATGAAGGTAAGCTGTGCAGATACGGCAACCGGCGCAAATTCTGCACTCGGAGGATTGGAAATTTCTGTCAGCCAAAATGAAAGGGAAAAGCAGGCAGTTCTTGAGCAGCTTGTAGAAGAAACGAAATTTTACAGGGTAAGAAGCATGATAAATGACAGGTATGAAGAATTTATTGCCTATTATCAGCGGCTGGCAATGCTCTATGATGAATATAAAACGATAGAAAAACTTGCGACTGATTATTTTGGCTACGATAGTTATGAAGCGTTTTGTAAGGATGTTAAGCTTTATGCAGAAACATCCGTTAAGCAGGAACTTGTTCTTTCGGAAATAGCACGAAAAGAAGGCTTTGCTGTAACGGATGAAATCTTTGATACTTATATAGGAAATTATCTTGCTGAGTATGATTACGGAAACAGCAGCGATGAAATCGAAAAATTCCTTGAGGTTTACGGAAAAGAGAATGTTTATGAGGTGATTCTCAATGATTATACTCTTGACCGTATATGTGAGTGGACGGAAATTATCGGGTGACTTTTCTCCTCATCCTGTATTGTTTAGGAGTTATGCCCTTCCACTTTTTAAATGTTTTAATTAAATGAGAACAATCTGAGAAGCCGGTTTCAAGGCTTATGTATGTGAGGTCGAAGTCCGTGTATAATAAAAGGTCTTCGGCCTTTGATATTCTTATGAACTCAATGTAATCGGTACAGGTACGTCCGTAAATCTGTCTGAAGCTTTTAGCAAAATAGGAATAACTCATGTTGCAAAGCTCTGCCAAAGTGTTTATGCTGAGTTTTTCTGATGAATGTGCATCAATATATTCTGTGATGGTATCAACTGTGGTATTGTGGGCAATGTTTAAGATTGCTGAGTCGGTATTGAATCCGCGTTCACGCATCACCCTTATAAGCCGGATAAGAAATTCACATATGTTTGAATGAAGAACCATATCATATCCGTAATTACGTTTGGCCAATTCCTCTTCACAGGAATTAAACAAATCGAGCATTCTCGTACCCGGAAGGTCTTCACTTTTAAAATGCAGTGAAACATTTTCAGAGAGGCGTGCACTTTCAAAAAGAAGCCTCATGCTTGGAGTAGAACTTCCCTGGATTGAAATTCGTCCGATGTCGAATTTAAGAACACCGTAAAGAAAATCTTCTCCATTGCAGGATGTCATTGAATGAATCATCTTTGGACAGAAAACAAAGATATCTCCGGGACCCAATATACTTGTGTTTTTTTCACTTTCGACACATATATGACCTTCTATCATTATTATGATTTCCATATAATAATGCCAGTGAGGACGTACCGGGAATCCCTCGCTTGTTTGGGTGAAGGCTTCATACGGTGAGTTTAGGGTGTCTATATATTCAAATAAGCGGCTCATAAATTTACTCCTTGGAATAAGATGACAAATTAGTAGACATAAAACCCTTGAAATGTTAGGGGAAAATAGAATTATACTATTTTTGTATGAGGTTATTATAGCAAAACTCATATACAAATGCTATATTAAAATCACATAAGAAAACCGGTCTGCAAAAAAAGCAGACATAATAAAATAAAAAATGATAAGGAGCGGGTAACAATGATTATTGGCGAAAATTTACCAAATATTCCTTGGGAAGACAGACCTGAGGGATGTACAGATGTTGTTTGGCGTTACAGTGCCAATCCTATTATCGGCAGACATGCCATCCCAAGTGCAAACTCAGTATTTAACAGTGCTGTAGTTGCAAAAGACGGAGAATTCGTAGGTGTATTCAGAAGTGATGATAAGTGTATGGCAAGTCATCTTTTCCTTGGAAAGAGTAAGGATGCAATCAATTGGGAAATCGAACCTGAAATCTTAAAGCTTTACAATGAAGAAACAGGTGAGTGCGTTGGTACTGCAAACGGATATGATCCAAGAGTATGCTGGATTGAAGACAGATACTATGTGACTTGGTGTGCACAGTTCGAAAAGTGGAAGGGACCTACAATCGGTGTTGCATATTCATATGATTTCAAGACTTTCTACAGACTTCCTGATGCATTCCTTCCATACAACAGAAATGGTGTAATGTTCCCTAAGAAGATTAACGGAAAGTTTGTTATGTTCTCAAGACCATCTGATAACGGTCACACACCATTCGGTGATGTATTCATCAGCCAGTCACCTGATATGATTCACTGGGGTGAGCATCATCATGTTCTTGAGCCTAAGGAATGGGCTTGGACAAAGGTTGGAGCAGGTCCTATTCCAATCGAAATTGATGAAGGATGGCTTATGATCTTCCACGGTGTTGCTCAGACATGTAACTGCATGATTTACTCAATCGGTGCATGTATCCTTGACAAGGAAGAGCCTTGGAAGGTTAAGTATCGTTGCCGTCCATATATCTTACATCCTGAAACAGAGTATGAATGTGTAGGTGACGTTCCAAACGTATGCTTCCCATGTGCAACACTTTGTGATGCAGAAACAGGAAGAATCGCAATCTACTATGGTGCAGCAGATACTGTTGTTGGTCTTGCATTTACACAGGTTGACGAACTCGTTAAGTTCATTAAGGACAATGCAGAATAAAAATAATCCCGGTACAGCGGATTAAAACTATAAAATGAGTGTAGCTTTGAGTATAATGCTGCACTCATTTTTGTTTTATGGGAAAATCCACTTCCTACTGATTGGTAAGGATTTTAAACGCTTATGTTCAGGGCGGGTTTAAAATCTGAACGGAGATGGTTTGAATGAACTCGGCTAGGTACTATTTTCTTGTATAATGAGATGATTTGATGTATAGTAAAGGCAATTTATACGGTATTTATTACTGTATGGATTATAAGACTATAATTGATTAATAAGAGAAAAGAGGAAAAAATGGCAAAAAGGATTAAAGAGAGAAGCAGAGCAGCCGTATGCATTATAAGTTTTATAGTTACGCTTATATTGGCGGTAGTGCTTTATTATTTTTTTCTTCCTCCGATAAATATTCACTCGGGAATATTTTGGATGTGGACTATTGCATTTATGTTGGTTTTTCTGGGAATTGATTCTTTTATAACGGCATTATCAACGTATGAGGTATATGGCATAGAAGAAAATCCGTTTATAAAAATGTTCAGAAAAGGAAGATTTTCAATTGAAAAGTTTGCAGTAGGTGTGATTGTATTGTCAGTTTTGACAATTTTTGTCGGTGGACTGGCAGGAACATCAATATTCCGTGCAAAAACCTATGCAGGAATAATTGAAGTACAGGAATCGGATTTTGCAACGGATATGCCGGAAACAAATGAGATTACCAACATTGCGCTTATGGATACCGAATCAGCTAAAATAATCGGAAACAGGGCACTTGGTAACCTATCGGAGGTAGTATCACAGTATGAAATTGCATATGAATACACACAGATAAATTACAACGATTTACCTAAAAAAGTTGCAAACCTTGAATACAATGGATTCTTTAAGTGGTTTAACAACAGAAAAAACGGTATTCCGGGATATGTAATGGTTGATCCGCTTAAGAACAGTGCAAAGTATGTGGAGTTTGATACTCCATTAAAATATGTTGAGAGCGGATATTTATGGGATGATCTTAACAGAAAACTCAGGTTTTCATATCCTACAAAGATATTCGGAGACTCTTATTTTGAAATAGATGAAGAAGGAAATCCTTATTACATTGTTTCGTGTTATACGGCAAAAGCAGGACTTTTCGGGGCAAAGGACGTGAATGAAGTCATAATATTTAATCCATGTGACGGAAGCAGTGAACTTTATAAGCTTGAAGACGTGCCTACATGGGTAGATATTGTATTTGATGGAGATCTTGCATGTGAAAAGTACAATTGGAAGGGTATTTACGAAAACGGTTTTTTGAACTCGGTAATAGGACAAAAAGGATGCAGACAGACGACAGATGACTTTGGTTATGTAATGCTTGATGATGATGTGTGGTATTATACCGGTGTAACAAGCGTTCTTGCTGATGAAAGTAATATCGGATTTATACTGACAAATGCAAGAACAGGTGAATACAAGTATTATCCGGTTGTAGGTGCAGAAGAACATTCTGCAATGGCTGCGGCTGAAGGTGAAGTTCAGGAAAAAGGATATGTAGCTTCATTCCCTTCGCTTGTTAATATATCGGGACAGGCTTCATATATAATGGTATTAAAGGATGATGGCGGTCTTGTTAAGAGATATGCACTTGTAAATGTTGAAAACTATGGTTATGTGGGAGTTGGAGAGACTCAGGCAGAGGCAATAGCGGATTACAAGAGGATATTGATAAGAAACGGAGAAATTCCGGCTGATACCGAAATTATTGAACCGGAAGAACCATCGGAAGATGAAATTAATGAGGAAATTAAGGTTCAGGAAATCAGACTGATTACAATATCCGGAAATACTTATGTCTATATAACCGGCAGCAACGGAAATTTATATAAAGTGTCCGTAGCAGACAATGAGGAAATACTTTTTGTAAAATCCGGAGATATCATAGATGCAGGATGTAAAGCAACGGAAGTTGAAGGGATTTTTGAAATAGCCGTTTTTTCAATTGAAGATATATCAGAACGTAAGAACGCTGAAAATGCGGATGAAACAACAGGTGAAGAGTAATAAAAGCGATATGTAGGATAAAAGATAAGTCGGAAGGCAGGTACAAAAAATTATGTCAGATTTTAAAGTAGCAGCAGTTTTCAGCAGCAATATGGTTATACAGAGAAATAAGCCGGTATCGGTGTTTGGTGAGGCAAGTGACGGCAGTGAAGTAAAGGTGAGTATAAAGTATCCTGAAAATGGAAGTCTTAAAGAAAACAGTGTCGTAACAAGTGCTGAAAACGGAAAATGGAGAGCTTTACTCCCTGCAATGCATGAAAATAAAAGCTGCTTAGTATCAGTGGAATGCGGAGATGAATGCCGGGTTTTTGAAAATGTGGCAATCGGAGAAGTGTGGCTGGCGGGAGGTCAGTCCAATATGGAATTTGAACTTCAGAATATTAAAGGCGGGCACGAGCATTTAACCGGTGATGACCCGGATGTCAGATTTTATTATACTCAGAAGAACGGATACATGGATGATACGTTTTTTGAAAATGAGTCAAAGATGTGTTGGAAGGAGTTCGATTCCGAATCCGCAAAATGTTGGTCAGGAGTAGGATATCTTTTTGCCAAACGGCTCTCTGAATCACTCGGTGTTACTGTTGGAGTTATCGGATGCAACTGGGGAGGAACAAGTGCCAGTGCATGGATGAGTGAAGAAGCAATCGGGGAAGACGAGGATACTAATACATACCTTACCGAATATTATGAAAAAATAGCGGGGAAAACAGAAGAAGAACAGATAAAGGAATACAGGGAATATGAAGCCTATACGGCAGAATGGGAGAAAAAGGCCGGAGAAGTTTATGCAGTAACGCCGGATATCGGATGGGATGAACTTCAGGAGAAAATAGGTCCGAATAAATGGCCTGGTCCTATAAACTGCATAAATCCGTTCAGACCTGCCGGACTTTATAAATGTATGCTTGACAGGGTTTCTCCATATACTCTCAGGGGATTTTTATTCTATCAGGGAGAGTCGGATGATCACAAACCGGCAGTATATTACAAGCTCTTTACAAGAATGATAAAGCAGTGGAGAGCTGATTGGGATGATGATGAACTTCCGTTTCTTTTTGTTCAGCTTCCTGGCCACAGGTATGCGGCAGACCCGGATTATAAACACTGGTGTCTGATAAGAGAGGCGCAGAGTCAGGTAAATGAAACTGTGGAAAATACGGGAATGGCGGTTGTTATTGAATGCGGTGAATTTAATGAAATTCATCCTAAGGATAAAGAACCTGTTGCAGAAAGACTTTACAGGCAGGCAATGAACAAGGTTTATGGATTAATGACTGACGATGAGGCAGAAGGACCTGCAATAGGAAAGGTGGTTTTTGAGGATAACAGGGCTGATGTGAGCTTTAAGAATCTTGGAGGCGGACTTGTTGTAAAAGGTGAAAAAGCAGAAGGTTTTGAACTTGCCGGTGAGGACAGGGTATATTATCCTGCTGAAGCGTCAGTAAACGGAAACAGTGTGAGTGTTGTATCCGGAAATGTGAAAAATCCCAAGTATCTCAGATATCTCTGGACAAACTATCCTGAAAAAGTAACGCTATACGGTAAAAACGGAATTCCTGCATCACCATACAGAAGCAGTATGCAGGATGGTGAAACCGTGGCACACGAAACTAACATTCAGCAGATTATGGAATTGTAGGACTGTACAGTTATGGGATATATATTGGATTTGAGAAAGTATGTTTCCAAGGCGCCTATTATCATGGCGTGTGCAGGCGTTATACTGATTAATGAAAAAGGTGAGATTCTTCTTCAAAAGAGGAAGGATAACGGAATGTGGGCATATCCCGGCGGTTCAATGGAACTTGGTGAAAGTTTTGAACAGTGTGCAGAAAGGGAACTTAAAGAGGAAACGGGGTTTGTTGCAGAGGAACTGGTTTACTTTACGCATGTTTCCGGTGAGGAGGTACATTATATTTATCCGAATGGAGATGAAATATATGCTGCTGAAATAGTTTTTCTTTGCAGGAAATACAGCGGAGAAATTGTTTCTCAGGAAGAAGAATGTATTGAACACCGATTCTTTAAACCTGCTGAACTTCCGGAGGATATAACACCAAATAACAGATATGCTCTAAAAAGATTCGCTGAGGAATGTGCCGAAAAGCATAAAAAAGAAAAAATCAAAAAAATTTAAATTTATTGTTGACATTTAAATGGCAATGGTGTATAGTATGTCTTGCGTCAGACGAAAGCACTGATGCAAGACAAAACTAGATATTTTATTCATGCACGAGTGGCTCAGTGGTGGAGTATCGCCTTGCCAAGGCGAGGGTCGCGGGTTCGAATCCCGTCTCGTGCTTATTTTTTTGTCCGAGTGCAATGCATTCGGCTTTTTTTTGTTAAAACCTGAATGCAATTAAATCAGATTTTTTCTTGGAATATGTAGAAAATTGTGATACACTTAAACTCAATTTAAGTTTAGGGATAAACC
Organism: uncultured Lachnoclostridium sp.; assembly: GCA_964572955.1. Lineage (GTDB taxonomy): Bacteria > Bacillota > Clostridia > Lachnospirales > Lachnospiraceae > UBA3775. Next base: position 33,184 of record CAZNGY010000002.1, on the reverse strand, counting down.
TCAACTAAAAGCAGGCGGTCAGCTAATGGGCGAAGGCTGGTTGTTTAGTAAGACAGACCGAATCGGATGCCTGAAAAAATATCGCTCAGAAAAGAGGACAGAATTATGAAAATCAAAGGCGATTTGATGACTTTCAGACCTGATATAAAGGTTCTGGATGCAACTTTAAGAGATGGAGGACTTGTAAACAGCTTTAGATTTACAGAGGAATTTGTACGAAGCTTATATCTGGCTAATATTAAGTCAGGTGTGGATTACATGGAATTTGGATACAAGGCATCAAAGGAGCTTTTTAATGTTGATGATTTTGGACCATGGAAATTCTGTGATGATGAAGAAATCCGTAAGATAGTAGGGGATAATAATACGGATCTTAAGATTGCGGTTATGGCTGACGTCGGCAGATGTGATTATAAGAATGATATTCATCCAAAGGATGAAAGTCCGGTGGATATGGTAAGAGTTGCATGCTACATACATCAGATTCCTGCGGCAATTGAAATGATTGAGGATGCACATAGAAAAGGTTATGAAACCACGTGCAACATCATGGCAGTTTCAACGGTATCAGAATCACAGATTAAACAGGCACTTGAGATTCTTGGACAGAGCCCGGTTGACGGAATATATATTGTTGACAGTTATGGTTCTTTTTATCCGCTTAATACCAGAGAGCTTTCAGAAATGTATCTTGAAGTAGCAGAGAAATATGGTAAATATATCGGAATTCATGCTCATAATAATCAGCAGCTTGCTTTTGCAAATACAATGGAAGCACTTACACTCGGAGCAAGTTATGCGGATGCGACTATGTGCGGTATGGGCAGAGGAGCAGGAAACTGCAACATGGAACTTCTGCTTTCATTCCTCAGAAATCCAAAATATAATGTGTATCCGGTAATTCAATTTGCACAAAACTTCATGAATGACATGAAGAAGGAATGTACATGGGGATATGATTTATCTTATCTTCTTACAGGAACACTGAACCAGCATCCTCGTGATGCGATTGAATTCATCAGCAATGGAAGAGAGGACTATGTTGAGTTTTACAAAAGCCTTCTCGAAAAAATGTAAGGTGAAAAGTTTAAAAGTCAGAATTGATTTTGAAATATGAGTTTTACAGACGGAGCCATAAACTCCGTCTGTTTTAACATAGTGAAGATTTTAACCAAAATGGGAAAAAAGGTACCTGCCGCAAAGAGTGATAAGCGACGGTAACCTGGCTGTATCAGGAGGAATGACATGGTTTATATCGCCTGTGCAATATATCAGGAAGCTGAACCTTTTATAAAAGAGTATGATATGAAGGTCTGCAGAAAGAAAAAAGGGGTAACGGTTTATTCATCAGATGGTTTATATCTTGTGATTACAGGCTACGGCAGTGTTATTTCGGCGGCCGCACTTTCAGCTGTTCTTACAGAATATCCGCCGGAAAATGAGGATGGTTTTATAAATATAGGATCTGCTGCCGGAAAGCAGGGCTGCAAAGGGAGATTTTATGTTGGCAACAAGCTGATGGAAGCATCTACGGGAAGAAGTTTTTATCCTGATTTGATTTTGGAAACGGAATGTGAAGAAACCCTTGTATATACGTCTCCGGTATTTATTGAAAATGTGGACGACATATCGGTCTCGGCAGAAGATTTTGTATGTGATATGGAAGCGGCCGCACTTTATCAGGTTGCAGAAAAATATTTTTATCAGGACAGGATGATTTTTTTCAAATATGTAAGTGATTCGGGAACAAAGGAAACGGCTGATATAGTTATTGGTGATGATGCGAAGAAAAATGCACTTAAACTGATAGAATGTCTCCGGAATGCAGCGGAGAACGAAGATACCTATACTGTGGTAAAAAGAAAGATTGCTCCGGTATGCAATAAACTGGAATCGGTTTTTGATGCAAGTGCTTCGATGAAAGTCGAGATAGAAAGACTTCTTTCATACAGACAGTTAAAGTATGGTGATGCAGACGTTTTTACCGAAAGATTTTTGGAAAGACAGGATATGAAGGCACCGGTTGTGAGGAAGAACGGGAAAAAACTTCTTGCTGATTTCAGAGAGGAAATTAAAAATGGCATTTGAACACATATATGTAGAGGAAAAAGCTCTGCAATATTCTAAGACAAAGGAAATTCTTGACCATTTTCCCAAAAGCAAAAAAATAGTGATTGGACATTATAAGGATATTTTTAACCGGAGAGGACAAAATTTCGGGAGACAGAAGTCGGCTCCGGCACTTATTCTTGCGGTTAATGAGGGGCGGCTTATTTTTGAGGGAGCACCTACCTGTCAGAATTTTGGATATGATGAATTTTACTATACATCACAGATAAAAAACTGTATTTATGACTGTGAGTATTGTTATCTTCAGGGCATGTATCCGACAGGAAATATAGTGGTATTTGTGAATGGAGAAGATTATTTCGCAGAAACTGACAGGCTGTCAAAAGATAAAAAGATAAGTCTGAGTATCTCATATGATACGGATATGAATGCTTTTAACGGAATGACAGGTATTCTGGATGATTGGATGGAATATGCCCGCAGAAACAAGAATGTGCTTGTAGAAGTCAGAACCAAATGCGCCTCAACGGGAATTTATGAAAAAAATATTCCGTCAAATGTAATTATGGCGTATACCATATCGCCGGCTGTGATTGCAGACGCATATGAGCATGGAGCATCAGGGTACGAGGCAAGAAAAAAAGCTGTTTACAGGTCATTGGCAGAAGGGGTAAGGACAAGAGTATGTTTTGATCCGGTATTTCCTGTGGAAAATTTTGAAAAGGTATACGGAGATATGGCAGATGACATTTTTTCGGAGCCGCTGATGAAAAACATTGAAGATGTAAGCGTAGGAAGTTTCCGTATAAGCAAGGAGTATATAAAGACCATGCAGAAAGCGAGATATAATGCCATAACAACATATCCTTTTGAAATTAAAAATGGAATATGTACATTTGAACAGAACAGGGTTAAGGAAATGATTGATTTTATGATGAGGAAACTGGGAGAGTATGTAGAAAGAGAAAGAATTTTTTCCTTATAAACTCATACGACAATAAAAATCAGGCTTTGTTGCCGGTGGTGTATAAAAAGAAGAAACCTAAAGTAAAAAAATAAATGTGTTAACAGGAGTAATATTCAGGTGGAAAAAGAAGGTCTTTTAAGCGGAAAAAGAGCAATAGTAACCGGAGCATCTTCCGGCATAGGAAAGTGTCTTGCCGAAAGAATGCTGGAAGAGGGGGCTGTGGTATATGGTATGGGGAGAAAATTTACGGATGCTGACCATAGGCTTAGAAAGATAGAAATTGATTTAACGGACATATCGGAAATTGTCAGAGTTATTAAGGGTATTTTGAAAGATGGAGATATTGATATACTGGTGAACAATGCCGGATGCGCCTATTACGGAACGCATGAAACACTTTCACCTGAAATGATACATGAAATGGTAAGTGTAAATTTAGAAGTACCAATGATAATTACCGGACTTCTGCTGAAGCAAATGAAAACGGCAGGAAATGGAAGAATCATAAACATTTCATCAGTAACTGCCGACAGAATAAATACACACGGCTGTGCATATGGTGCCACAAAGGCCGGACTGGCAGGATTTGGAAAGAGTCTTTTTGATGAGGCGAGAAAGTATGGTATAAAGGTTACGACAATTAAACCTGATATGACGGATACAGAACTTTACAGAAATGCTTCATTTAAGGCGTCCGGAGAAGAAGATTCATCACTGTTTCCTGAAGATATTGCAGAAGAGGTTATGCATGTTCTTTGCTGCAGGGACGGATTGAATGTCAGTGAAATAACGGTAAGTCCTCAAAAACACAGGATAGTAAAGCGGTAGAAGTATGTATAAGCAAAATTAACCGGAGCACACGTTTTTATTAATGTGCCCCGGTTTTATTTGTTTAAGGAAGAATCAGATTTTTTCGGCTTTTTTCTTTCTGTAATTTTGTATGATGCTTTCCTTCCAGAGTCCCGGATTAAAGAGAATCAGGAGGGGAAAAAGTTCAAGACGACCTGCAAGCATGTCAAAAATCATTACAAGCTTTGAAAAATCACTGAAAAAACCGAAGTTTTCGGTTGGACCGACTTTTGCAAGACCCGGACCGATGTTATTGATTGTAGCGGCAACTGCCGTGAAGTTTGTTTCAAAATCATATCCCTCAAGAGATACAAGAAATACTGAAAAGAAAAATAAAATTGTAAATGTTATAAAGTAAACATTTACCGAGCGAATGGTTTCGTGCTCTATCGGTTTGCCTTCCATTTTCAGTTTTCTGACACTTTTTGGATGAACATAGGTTGTTATTTCCTTACGGACTGTTTTGAGCAATATCATAAATCGTGACACTTTAATACCGCCTCCGGTACTGCCGGCACATGCACCGACAAACATGAGTATAACCAGAATAGTTTTACATGATGATGACCATTGATTAAAATCAGTGGTTGAAAACCCGGTGGTTGTAATAATTGAAGCAACCTGGAAGGCTGAATCTGTTACTGCATTAAAGATACTCCCTACAGTATCAGCTATGTTTATTGCAATAAAAATGATGGCAGCTAAAATGATACCTAAGTAATATTTGACCTCTTCTATAGAAAATGCAGCTTTAACTTCTTTAAAAACAAGGAAGTAGTAGAAATTAAAGTTTATGCCGAAAAGTATCATGAAAATGGTTAATATCCATTGCTGCAGTGTAGTATAAGACGCGGCACTGTTGTTAAGAATTCCGAAACCACCGGTGCCGGCTGTACCGAATGACATACATATGGAGTCATAAACCGGCATATGGCTTAACATCAGAAGAACAATCTCGATGAGAGTCATTATGAAATAAATTACATATAGAATTCTCGCAGTGGACATTATTTTGGGAACAAGCTTGCCGACTGCCGGACCGGGACTTTCCGCACGCATAAGGTTCATGCTTCCGCCGCCGCCCATCGGGATGATTGCAAGAATAAAGACGAGAACACCCATACCTCCGATCCAATGGGTAAAACATCGCCAAAGGTTCATACACCTATCAAGAGCTTCAACATCGGAAAGGATGCTGGCACCGGTAGTCGTAAAGCCTGAAACCGTTTCAAAAAGAGCATCGGTAAATGATGGAATCTGTCCTGAAATAAGAAATGGAAGAGAACCGAAAAGACTGAGGATTATCCAGCCGAGTGCGGTTGCAACACAGCCATCCTTAAGATAGAAGGTTGTGTCGGAAGGTTTCTTTAAACAAAGGAGAAATCCTAAGGCAAGGCATAAACCGGCGATGAAAAAAAAGTATAGTCCATTTGTTTCATGGTAATAAACGGCAGCGGCTGTAGGAATCAGCATAAGAAATGACTCTGTTTTCAGCAGACAGCCGATTATGTATCTGATCATTGAAATATTCAAGGCCTGAACCTCCTGTTATTTTTTTACTGGTCTGGCAAGAATGTCAGATATATCATTAAAACCGGTATTGGTTGTTACAATCATGACGGTGTCGCCGCTCATTATGCGGTCTGAACCTGATGGAATTATGATTTGTCCGTTTCTGTTTATAAATGAAATAAGAACTTCTTTTTTTAAATCAAGTTCCATGATCGGTGAATCAGTAACCGGAGAATTTTCATCAACATTAAATTCGATTGCTTCTACACGGTTGTCGTACATGTGATAGAGAGTCTCTATACTGCTTCTTCCGAGGGAATCACTTTTTGCACGGACATAAGCGATTATGGCTTCGGAAGTTATATATTTAGGATAAATAACGCTTCCAAGGTCAAGTGATGAAATAAGTTCCTTAAAACGTATTCTGTTTATTTTGGTAATAACTTTTGCGTCTGAAATCTTTCCCGCATACATTGTGAGAAGTATGTTTTCTTCATCAATTCCGGTAAGTGCAACGAATGATTGTACTGTTTCAATACCTTCTTCTTTAAGAAGATCTTCGTTTGTGCCGTCTCCGTTGATGATAACTGCTTTAGGAAGAAGCAGACTGAGTTCTTCACAGCGTGAACGGTTTTGCTCAATAATCTTAACGGATACACCCATGTTGATAAGCTGTGCGGCAAGATAATAAGATGTTCGGCCACCGCCGATAATCATTGTATCTTTTACCTGCTTTGTTTTAAAGCCGATTTCTGAAAGAAATGTACGGACTTTTTTTCTGGAACATACACAGGAAACAATATCGCCGCTTTTAAGAACTGTGTTACCTGTAGGAATGGACACTTCGCCGTTTCGTTCAAGGGCACAGATAAGCATACTTGTTTTTGTTTTTTTATTTAGATCGGCAAGGCTGATTCCGTCCATCATGTTGTCTTTTGGAACCTTAAATTTGATAAGTTCAGCCTGACCGTGTGCGAAAGAACCAACTTCAAGAGTTGACGGCAGATAAAGTATTCTTGCAGCCTCCCGCGCCATTTCATATTCAGGATTTAATACCATTGCAAGACCGAGTCTGTCCCGCAGGTAAGCTGTTTCGGATATGTAATCCGGGGTACGTACTCTTGCAATTGCAGAGCAGTCGGCAACCTGTTTAGCTACCGTGCAGCAGAGCAGGTTAAGTTCGTCAGAACCGGTAACGGCTATTAAAAGGTCTGCATTTTTAATTCCTGCTTCGCTTTGTACACTGTAACTTGCACCATTGCCTACAATTCCCATTACATCATGCAGATTGGTAATAGAGGTTATTTTTTCGGCATCCTTGTCTATTATGGTGATGTCATGTCCTTCTTTGTCAAGCTGTTCGGTAAGTGTAGTGCCTACTTTACCGCATCCGACAATAATTATGTTCAGACTTTTTGACATGTTTTTGTTTTCTTTCATATACCCTCCGAAATGAGAATGATATAATTTCATCAGTAAAAATATAGCACCTGATGATTCTGACCACAATATACATTAATGGTGGTAAAAGTCAAGTGCCGGATGCGTAAAACAGATAGAAATCACGGGATGTGTGATGATTTGTCTTTAAAACAAGAATCGAATAATTGAAGCAAAAAAGCCGGAAATGTATTAATTTGTCCGATAAAGTTGCATTTTAAAGTATGAGGTGATATGTTAAACGTATATGGCAGAAATCGTATAACCGGGTTTGTGTCGGTCATCCGTTAATTGACCGCAACAGACGATTGTAACTACATCGATAAGACTTCGTAACCGGAAGTTGCTGCTAAATTACAGTTGATTTGAAAAGGAGAATTAAATGAAGTGTATTAATTGCGGACGTGAAAACAGTGATTACAGCAATTTCTGTTTTTACTGCGGATATGCGCTCAGGGAAATAAAACCGGATTTTGACGCTAAAGACAGAGACAAAGTCATTATAAACGAGGAAGATGAAGAAGTTTTTGAAGGAAATCCAGCGTTTGGAAGCATACCAATTCCAAAGAAAGTACGTCAGACAACGGATGGACAGCCAGGGAAGAAAATGTCGGGAATTGAAAAAGCTTTCGGATGGATAATATATTTTGTATTAATGCTTATACCGTTTACAATGCCGATATGGCTTGTGGCAACAATTGTACTTGCATTCTCGTCAGAAGTAACGGGTGTGGGAAAGTATATTGCAAGAGTATTGCTTGTACTCGTGCTGGTTGCCATGGCTGCATTTTTTGCTTACACAGCTATGGAAATGGTATGAATGAAGTTAATGGATAAATACTGAAATTAATGAATGGAGAAAAATATATGAAGAACAGAAGATTCCTTGATGAAAAATGGTCTCTTGAGATAGTTGGGGATAATGTATTTAATGTGAAGGGAAAGATAAAAGCGAGTGTTCCGGGAACGGTCTACGGAGCACTCCTTGACAATGAACTTATGCCGGACCCTTATTACAGGGATAATGAACTGAAAGCGTTGAAGCTCATGAATAATGATTTTATATATGATACGGAATTTGAGCTTACAGAGGAAGAAATTTCTAAGGACGAATGTCTTTTGGTATTTGAGGGAATTGACACTTTAAGTGAGGTTTATATAAATGGTAAATTGGCAGGAACAACGGCTAATATGCACAGAAAATACGAGTTTTCGTTGAAGAGACTCGGAAGAGCCGGTAAAAACCATTTGGAAATTCACATTTTTTCGCCTGTTAAATATATAAAGGAAAAGAATGAAGAATGTTTTGCGGGTGGTTCACATGAGTGCATGAAAGGTTTTCCTCATTTGAGAAAGGCACATTGTATGTTCGGATGGGATTGGGGTCCACGTCTTCCTGATGCCGGAATTTTCAGACAGGTTTACATAGAAACGATCACAAAGGCAGCTCTTTCAGGCGTTAATATTGAACAGTTTCATGAAGACGGAAGCGTATTGCTTATGCCGACTGCACTTATAAATGAATATTGTGAAGATGAAAGAATGTCGGAAACGGAACTTGTTCTCACAGTGACAGACCCTGACGGACAGGTCTTTGAGCAGGATATAGACGGTACGGTATTGATAGAAAATCCTAAACTGTGGTTTCCCAGAGGCTATGGGGAGCAGCCGCTTTACACTGTAAAAGCGGTTCTTTATGCTGATGGAGAGCAGCTTGATATATGGGAGAAGCGAATCGGATTAAGGACAATGACCGTTAATCAGGACAAAACCGAATGGGGAGAAAATTTTGCTCATGAGGTAAATGGCATAAAGATTTTTGCAATGGGTGCAGATTATGTTCCGGAGGACAATCTTTTCGGAAGAATCAGCAGGGAAAGAACCGAACGGCTTCTTAAAGATGCGGCACTTGCAGGACATAATACGATAAGAGTCTGGGGCGGCGGATATTATCCGGATGATTACTTTTATGATATATGCGATGAACTTGGAATTCTTGTATGGCAGGACTTTATGTTTGCCTGTGCAAATTATGAACTGGATGATGAGTTTGAAGAAGAAATCACGTCTGAGATAACGGAAACGGTAATACGGCTCAGACACCATGCCTGCCTGGCACTCTGGTGCGGTAACAACGAAATGGAAACACAGACTCTTGACGGAGCCTGGCTTCCTTCACAAAAACAGAAGTTTGATTATATTAAGATTTTTGAATATATAATTCCGAAGATTGTAAAAGAGTATGATCCGCAGGCATTTTACTGGCCGTCAAGTCCATCTGCAGGCGGAAATTATGAAAATCCGTGGAATGATTCAAAGGGAGACACTCACTACTGGGATGTGTGGCATGGAGAAAGACCGTTTACGGATTTCAGAAAAAAGGTATTTACTTATGTTTCCGAATTCGGATTTCAGGCATTTCCATCGGAAAAAACCGTGGACAGTTTTACGGAGCCGGCTGACAGGAATATTTTTTCGAGAGTAATGGAAATGCATCAGCGTAATCCGGCAGCTAACGGTAAGATTATGAAATATCTGGGTGACAATTATCTTTATCCGGAAAGTTTCAGTAAGCTGCTTTACATATCACAGCTTCTGTCGGCTGAGGCAATCAGAATGGGTGTTGAGCATTACAGACGTAATCGCGGAAGATGTATGGGTGCAATAGTGTGGCAGCTTAATGACATCTGGCCTGTTGCAAGTTGGTCATCAATTGATTATTACGGCAGATGGAAAGCACTGCACTATATGGAAAAGAAAATTTTTGAACCGGTTCATATATCATGTGAGGATGAGGGAGAAAACTTTGTAAGACCATACTGTATACTTGAACCGGAACCATGTGAATTTTCAGGTAAACTTCATATTGCGAACGAAACAGCGGAAGATGTTATGGGCGTGGTAAGGGTAAGTATAAGAAATAGTGCCGGTGAAATCTGTGATTCGTATGAAAAGACGGTAACAGTACCGGCTTATGACGGATTCTGGCTTGATAAAACGGTGATTGATGAAAAAGATATATTTGATCACTATATGTATTATGAGTTTGTATCCGACGGAAATGTGGTTTCGTATGGTTCAACCATATTCACCCAGCCTAAGCATTTCAGGTTCAAAGAATCGGAGCTTAGTATCAGAAAAGAAGGCGATCATGTTTTGATAACGGCAGCGGCATATGCAAAAAATGTATTTGTTGAAGGCATAGACGGTGATGTTGTGTTTGAAGAAAACTGCTTTGATATGAATCCGGGGACGAAGAGCGTTAAGATTTTAAGAGGAAACTCTGATAAATTTAAGATATACAGTGTATAAAAAGAAATGTGAATTTAACGACAGATTTTTAAGTGAATTTCAGAATTCCGGATATGTAAAACCCAATTGTTTGTTTTAGATGTCGGGGAAAATAAGAGAGGAGGCAGAGGAAAATGATACTGGGTGCTTTGGAGACCGGTGGCACAAAAATGGTTTGTGCAATCGGTGATGAAAACGGAAATATTTATGAACAGGTTAAGTTTCCAACGGAAGAACCGGAAAAAACCATGAAAAATGTTGTGAGATTTTTCAAAAACAAGGAAATACAGGCTCTTGGAATCGCATCATTTGGACCGGTTGAGCTTAATCCGGGAAAACTGCATTATGGAAGTATATTGGAAAGTTCAAAAACGGAGTGGAGATATTTTAATATTCTGGAAAGCCTGAAAGTCCTGGGGGTTCCGATGGAACTTGAAACGGATGTAGCGGGTTCATGTATAGGAGAACATGAATTCGGTGCAGGAAAAGGTATTGACAATCTGGTATATGTTACGATAGGAACCGGAATTGGTGCAGGGGTTATGGTAAACGGCAGAATGATTCATGGAATGCTTCATCCAGAGTGCGGACATGTCCTTATAAACAGACGTAATGGCGATAATGCTGAAAGTGCATGTCCGTATCACAGTAATTGTGTAGAGGGACTTGCCAGCGGAACTGCAATAATGAAACACTGGGGACTTCCTGCATCTGAGCTTATGTCAAAAGATGAAGTGTGGGAGCTTGAAGCTGATTATATTGCTCAGGCACTGTGCAGCTATATAATGACTCTTTCACCGGAAAGGATAATTCTCGGAGGAGGCGTTATGCATGTTGAAAAACTTTTCCCTCTTATTCGTAAGAAAACAGAGGAGTATGTCAATGGTTATCTTGCAGCGGATGCTTTGAAGAACATGGATGAATACATTGTTCCGGCGGGACTGGGGGATAACCAGGGAATTGCAGGATGTCTTGTTTTGGCAACGAAGGCATTAAGAAAATAATAAGGAAAATGTTCAAGGCTGATTTGCAGAATTTGGTGCGGAGTCGTGTCAATAATGAAGGTGTAATCTTAACCCGAATTGCAAAGGATGCTCATAAAAAATTATACAGGAGAATTTGCATGGAAATATATGATTTTCACGCACACATATACCCTGAAAAGGTAAGGGAAAAAGCCGTACACAGTATAGAAGAGGGTTACATGATTGAAAGAAATTGTGACGGCAGTACGGAAGGACTTATTAAAAGAGGACGAGAGGCAGGCATAAATCATTTTGTTGCACTTTCCGTTGCACAATCAGAAAGACATGTTGAGTCCATAAATGATTTTGCTCTTAAAATGCAGGAAACATATGAAGAGATAACTGCATTCGGTTCTATCCATCCGGATTATGCAGACTATGAGAAAGAGCTTGTCAGAATAAAAAAAGCCGGGATTAAGGGAATAAAGCTTCATCCCGATACCCAGAGGTTTTATGCAGATGATGAGAAAATGTATCCGATTTATGATCTTATCAGGCAGCTTAATCTTCCGATTGTAATGCATTGCGGTGACTACAGATATGATTTTGATAATCCCGAGAGAGTGGCAAGAATTGTAAGGGATTTTCCGGGACTTAAATTTGTAGCTGCGCATTTTGGAGGCTGGCTTTTGTTTGACAGGGCACTTGATGAATTTGTAAAACTTAACTGTTATCTTGATTGTTCGGCATCAATATCATTTTTAGGAAAACGCCGGATGAAAGAACTGATAAGGACATATGGCGCGGAAAGAATCATATTCGGTTCGGATTATCCGATGTTTGATCCGGTAAAAGAATTGGAGGGACTTATGCAGCTTGGACTTCGGGATGATGAATTGGAATTGATTCTGCATGGAAATGCAGAGATGATACTGGGAATATGATATTATGGAGAAAATGATATATGTGTAAAAAAGCATAATATAAGTAAGAATCCCTGCATATATTGGTAAAAAACTGGTATATCAGGGGTTTTTTATTGAAAGAGTCCATAGCATTGAGGGCAACGGAAATTGCTGACTATATTGTTTCAAATAAAGCGACAGTACGGCAGGCGGCGAAAAGGTTCGGTGTCAGCAAGTCAACCGTACATATTGACGTGACAAAAAAACTTGAAACCATAAACATTCCGTTGGCTGCAGAGGTAAGAAAGGTGCTTGATGTAAATAAAGAAGAAAGGCATTTGAGAGGCGGTATGGCTACCAGAAATAAATATCTTAATGAGAAGAAAAGACATCAGAAAGAAAAAAGTGGTTGAACTGATAAATGGATAGTGATAGAATAAACTCATATGCGGCGTCAGATAAATGACGGATAAACTTTAAATTCGGAGGTACGGATATGAGTAATGTTACGTTTGATTATTCCAAGGCTTCAAAGTTCATGAGTGAAAGTGAACTTGAATATGTAAAGGCTGCAGCTCTTACTGCCAAGGAAACTCTTGTAAATAAAAATGGTGCAGGAAATGATTTCCTTGGATGGATTGATCTTCCTGTAAACTATGATAAAGAAGAATTCGCAAGAATTAAGAAAGCAGCAGCTAAGATTCAGAGTGATTCTGATGTTCTTATTGTTATAGGAATCGGTGGTTCTTACCTTGGAGCAAGAGCTGCAATTGAATTCCTTCGTCACAGTTTCTATAATAACGTATCAAAGGAAGTAAGAAAAACACCTGAGATTTATTATGTAGGAAACAGCATCAGCTCGACATATATTGCAGATCTTAAGGACGCTATTGGTGACAGAGATTTCTCAATCAACATGATCTCAAAATCAGGTACTACAACAGAGCCTGCAATTGCATTCAGAGTATTTAAAAAGATGCTTATTGACAAGTATGGTAAGGAAGAGGCAAATAAGAGAATTTATGCTACTACGGATAAGGCAAGAGGAGCTCTTAAGAATGTTGCCAATACAGAAGGATATGAATCCTTTGTAGTTCCTGATGATATCGGCGGAAGATTTTCGGTTCTTACTGCAGTGGGTCTTTTACCTATCGCTGTAAGCGGTGCAGATATTGATAAGCTTATGGAAGGTGCGGCAGCAATGCGTGAAGCATGTCTTACAAAGGACTTTGAAGAGAATGACGCACTTCTTTATGCAGCAGTCAGAAATATTTTCTATTCAAAAGGTAAGGCAGTAGAGGTTCTTTGCAATTATGAGCCATCAATGCATTATATTTCTGAATGGTGGAAACAGCTTTACGGAGAATCTGAAGGAAAAGATCAGAAGGGTATTTTCCCTGCAAGCGTTGATCTTACAACAGATCTCCATTCAATGGGTCAGTTCATTCAGGACGGCGCAAGAATCATGTTTGAGACCGTTGTAGAGCTTACAAATTCTGCTGATGAAATCGTACTTGAAGCAGAAGATGTTGACCTTGACGGAATGAATTATCTTGCAGGAAAAACAGTTGATTTTGTAAACAAGTCAGCAATGAAAGGAACAATTCTTGCACATATCGATGGTGGAGTACCAAATCTTATGGTTAAGTGTCCAAGCAAAGACGAGTTCTCTCTTGGTCAGTTGTTCTATTTCTTTGAGTTCGCATGTGGTGTTTCAGGTTATATGCTCGGAGTTAATCCGTTTAATCAGCCGGGTGTTGAATCTTATAAGAAGAATATGTTTGCTCTTCTTGGAAAACCAGGATATGAAGAAATGAGAGAAGAACTTCTCGCAAGACTCTGATTAAATCGGAATGCACACTGATTTGGCAGGAATTGCCTATAAAGAACGGCAGTGTGATGATGCAGAAAAAAATTACAGATAAAAACCCCGGTTGCCGATATATAAATCGGTAACCGGGGTTTTGTTATGAAAAAATTCAATTTTGAGGAATCTTTATTAACTGCCGCTTTAAACTGTATTTTTACTCTATAAATTGTAAAACCTCTTGTTTTAGATATGGGCATGTCAGTCAACAACAAAAATATGTTTGACACCCTTCAAGGCATTGTAGAGTATAAGTCCGAAAACAAAGCAGGAAATTATTTCTCCGGTGCCTACCGTCAGAACAAGATAAAGGTATGCATCACCGAGTCCATATGCGTATTTAAGAACATAAGGAACAATTAATGTATTTGATAAAACTGGACATATTGGAGCAAAGTAAGGATATTTTCTTAAAAAATATGTGCCTACGGCACCTGCAAGTGTGGCAATTGACCCTAAAACAACATCAAATATTATGCTCCCGGTAAGAAGATTGCTCAAAAGACATCCTATAAAGAGTCCGGGAATTGCGGCGGGCGTGAAAACCGGAAGAATTGTAAGAGCTTCGGAAATTCTGAGCTGAATTGCACCGCTGGCGAGATTGAATGCCGCAATAAAATAAGTAAGAACGACATAAAGGGCGGCAATAAGTGCAGCCTGTGTGGTAAATAAAACCTTTTTATTCATTTTTTTCTCCTTAGTTTTGTTTTATGAGTGGATGGTTACGAACACTCAGTATTTGGCAGGAAAGTTTGACTTTCTCAAAGTGGCGGGTTTCAAAACCGCTGTTTGTTTACTTTATGAAAAGAGTAAACTTTCACAATGTGGTGTTTTTCAATCACTACATATTTACCTCATGTATTATATAACCGGATTCGGAACTGTCAACAAAAATATGCAGAAAAAATAATTGAAAGTTCATTAATTTACGACATATGCCATTATATCTTTGTTGACTAATAAGCAGGTTTTATTTTATAATATCTTAAAATAAAATTTACGCCACGGGGAGTGTCCCGCGGCAATGATTAAGGAAGGTATAAGCTATGATGAACAACACTCCAAAGGCTAAAATCGGTATTGTTGCGGTAAGCCGTGACTGTTTTCCGGAAAGCCTTTCAGTAAACAGAAGAAAAGCACTTGTTGAAAGTTATAAGGCAAAATTTGATGAAAGTGACATTTATGAATGTCCGGTATGTATTGTTGAAAGTGAAATTCAGATGCAGGAAGCTCTTGATGATATTAAAGCGGCAGGTTGTAATGCACTTTGTGTTTTCCTTGGAAATTTTGGACCTGAGACATCGGAAATCATGCTCATCCAGAACTTTGACGGACCTGCCATGATTTGTGCGGCAGCAGAAGAAAGCAAAAACGATCTTGCAGACGGACGTGGTGATGCTTATTGTGGTGTTCTTAATGCATCTTACTCACTTGCACTCAGAAATGTAAAGGCATATATCCCTGAGTATCCAGTAGGAACTGCTGATGAATGTGCAGACATGATTCATGAATTCGTTCCTATTGCAAAGGCAGTATATGCACTTAAGAATCTTAAAGTTATTTCTTTCGGACCAAGACCTACAAACTTCCTTGCATGTAATGCACCTATTAAGCAGCTTTACAATCTTGGAGTGGAGATTGAGGAAAATTCCGAACTTGATCTTTTTGAATCATTTAACAAACATGAAAATGATCCAAGAATTCCTGAGGTTGTTGCAGACATGGTTGCAGAACTTGGAGAAGGTAATAAAAAACCTGAAATTCTTGAGAGACTTGCTCAGTATGAACTCACACTTAAGGACTGGGTTGAGACACATAAGGGACGTTCAAAATATGTTTGTATTGCCGGAAAATGCTGGCCTGCATTCCAGACACAGTTTAAGTGTGTTCCATGTTATGTAAACAGTCGTCTTACATCACAAGGAATTCCTGTATCATGTGAAGTAGATATTTATGGAGCGCTTTCAGAATATATCGGAACAGTCATCAGTGATGATATAGTAACACTTCTTGACATCAATAATTCAGTACCTGCAGATATGTACAAAGAATCAATTGAAGGAAAGTTCCCATATACACATAAAGATACATTTATGGCATTCCACTGCGGAAATACTTCATCAAAGAAGCTTTCATGCTGTGAAATGAGAAATCAGAAGATTATGGCAAGAAGCCTTCCTGTAGAAGTAACAAATGGTACACTTGAAGGTGACATTATGCCGGGAGACATTACATTCTTCAGACTCCAGTCAACTGCTGATTCAAAACTTCGTGCTTATATTGCACAGGGTGAGGTTCTTCCTGTTGCAACATGTTCATTCGGAGCAATCGGTGTATTTGCAATTCCTGAAATGGGTCGTTTCTACAGACATGTACTTATTGAGAAAAACTTCCCACATCACGGTGCTGTTGCATTCGGTCACTATGCAAAGGCAATCTTTGAGGTATTTAAATATATCGGAGTTGAAGAAATTGGATTTAACCAGCCTAAGGGAATGCTTTATCCTACTGAAAATCCATGGGCATAAAATAATGAGATGCGGAATCATCCTGCAAAGGTTGTTGCAGGGTGATGGTTGTAAAAAGACGTTTCGGCAATGCAGAAATGTTAACGGAATTTTTAGAAAAATATCAGAATCCCGGCGGAATAAACCTGACCGCCGGGATTTACTTTTTTATCTGGTTTGTATATAATATTTTCAGAGTTTATTAATTTTGCCACTGCACCGTCCGTGCGTGGCGGTAAAGAGGTAAGAATGTCAAGAGTAAAGAATGAAATCGAAGAGAAAAATGAAGAAAAGAGAAACGGTTTTATGAATCTTCCTGCTAAAACAAGGTTGGTTATAATACTTGCATCTGTTGCGGCTCTTGCGGCCATTGTGCTGACAGCGGTTTATTTTGCATATTTTAAAAAGCCGGATTATGTTAAACTCGGAGAATACAAGGGACTTAAGTATACTTCTGCAGACAGTACGGTTACTGATGAGGAAGTAGAGGCAGAAATACAGAAGATTGTGGACAATAAAACAAGGTACGAAAAACTTGACGACCGCAAGGGAACGGCTCTTGCAGAAGGAGACATTGCAAATTGTACTTATGAGGCAAAGGACGGGGAAACGGTTCTGGAAAGCGGTGCAGGAAATTTTGAAATAGGCGCAGGAGAATTTGAAGAATTTGAAAATGCAATTCTGGGTCATATTGTAGGTGAGAGTATTACGATTAAAGCAAAGATTCCGGAAGGATATAAAGGAACGGGAAAACTTTCCGAATATGCTGGCAAAGAAATAACTTTTGAGGTTGTAATTAATTATGTATCTGCAAAGAACATTCCTGAAATTACAGATGAATTTGTTGATGAAGTTACTTATGGCAGATGCACAAAAGCAGATGAGTATGAAGAATATGTAAGAAAGAATCTTGAAGATGAGAAAAATGCAGAGGCATACGAAGACATTGCAAATCAGCTTATAAGCAGGATTATCGAGACGTCAGAATTTCATGACATAGAAGAAAAGGTGCAGGAATATTATGATACCATGTATGAAACGTATGAAAGTGCCGCAGAAAATTATGAACTTGAAATTTCTGAGTATATAGAACAGTTTTACGGTATGAGCCTTGATGAATTTAAGTCAGAGCTTAGGGAGGTTGTGGAAAATCTGGTTAAGGAGCAGATTGTTCTTCAGGCGATTGCTGATGAGGAAAAACTTGAAATTACTGAATCACAGTACAAAAAATACATGAGTGAGTATCTTGAAGAATATAATTATTCAGATGAGCAGTCATTTCTTGATAATTATGGTGAGGAGTCAGTCAGAGAAAGTATGCTTTATGACTATACGATTGATTTTCTGATTGAAAATGCTGTTGAAGGTTAACAGAAGGCAATGTGGTTTAACGTCTTGTAATACTTTTTTGAATGTGGTATATTAACGGATATTATTGGATTTTGACATATATAAAATCCGGTAAAATGAGAAAAAGAAGGGTGAATATGGCTTCAGACAGAAACAGAAATGGCAGAGGATTCAGAGACGATTTGTATTTTGATGATTTAGAAGATGAGGACTTTGATTATGATGGAGAGGACCCGGATTATGATGAGTTTTCGGAAGAATACGGTTTTGATGATTCTGATGATTTATATGATGAATTTTTTAGAGAAGAAGAGAAAGAAGGCTTTCTTTCTAAAATAACAAGAAAGCACATGATTGCGGCTTCGGTTGTATTTGTGGTTTTTGTGTCTGTGATTCTCACATGTGTGATGCTTTTTACCGCAGCGACGAATAAGGGGGTAAACAGCGGAAGTTCATCCCTGACACCTGCGGTCGGAAACGGAACGGTGGGAGGTACATCGACAGGCGGGAAAACAGAGGTTTCGGATGCATCGCTTCATGTAACGCTTGTACCCGGATATAAATGGCCGGGAAATATAGGAACTTCGGGCGGCGGTTCGTACAGTGATGATACGACTCCGGCGGCAACAAAGAAACCGACAATAACACAGAAAGCGGATGTTACCGTGACGGTAACGCCAGAGGCAGAGGTTACGGCAACGGTAACGCCTGACGGAGAACTTACGGTAACGCCTGAACCGGAAATTACGGCAACGGTAACGCCTGATGAGGTGGCAACGGTAACACCTGAACCTGAGACAACAATCACGGCGGTTACAACGCCAGAGGCAGAGATTACGGCAACGACAGCACCTGAACCGGAAATTACACAGACACCGGCAGCAGAACAGTAGTGTGCCGGGAAAATTTCGGAGGTGGATATGGGAGTTTTATTTTGGCTGGCACTGACACTTATACTTTTAGTGATTGAGGCTCTTACACTGGGGCTTGTTACCATATGGTTTGCGTGCGGGGCATTCGCAGCTGCAATAACGGCAATGATTATAGGCACCGGGCATGTGGCAGCAGAACTTATTGTTTTTGTAATATTTTCAGGTCTGACAATTGTTTTAATAAGACCCTTCTTTAAAGGAAGACTTAAAACCGGAAGTTCAAAGACAAACATTGATGAGCTTATCGGAAAGAAAGTAAAGGTTATAACTAAAATTGATAACTTTAACGGCACCGGACAGGTAATGGTCAATGGAATTGAATGGACTGCACTTTCCGCTGACGATAATAAGGTTATAGATGAAAATGCCGCTGTAGTGATTAAAGAAATCAGAGGCGTGAAACTTATTGTAGAAAAATATGAGGAGGAATTGTAATGGGACCATTGGTATGGATAATTATCATTCTGGTAATTGCGGTAATCATTTTGGGAAGCTGCGTAAAAGTAGTTCCGCAGGCACAGGCGTATGTTATTGAACGAGTTGGAGGTTATCTTACAACGTGGCATGTAGGACTTCATCTTAAGCTGCCTATTTTTGACAAGGTTGCAAGAAGGGTGATTCTTAAAGAGCAGGTAGTGGATTTCCCACCACAGCCGGTTATCACAAAGGATAATGTTACAATGAGAATAGATACTGTTGTTTTCTTCCAGATTACGGATCCTAAGCTTTTTGCATACGGAGTTGAGAATCCTATAATGGCGATTGAAAATCTGACGGCAACAACACTCAGAAATATAATTGGTGATCTTGAACTTGATGAAACTCTTACTTCAAGAGAAACAATCAATACAAAGATGAGAAGCGCACTTGATGCGGCAACTGATCCATGGGGAATTAAGGTAAACAGAGTAGAGCTTAAGAACATTATGCCACCTGCAGCAATACAGGAAGCGATGGAAAAGCAGATGAAGGCTGAACGTGAAAGACGTGAACAGATACTTATCGCAGAGGGTGAAAAGAAGTCTACTGTACTTATTGCAGAAGGTAAGAAAGAGTCTGCAATTCTTGAAGCAGAAGCTGAAAAACAGTCTGCAATTCTTCGTGCGGAAGCTAAGAAGGAAGCTACAATTAAAGAAGCAGAAGGTCAGGCAGAAGCAATTCTTACAATCCAGAAGGCAAATGCTGACGGTCTTAAATTCCTTAATGAATCAAATCCTACTGAAAATGTACTTAAACTAAAAAGTCTTGAAGCATTTGCAAAGGCAGCAGATGGTCAGGCTACAAAGATAATCATTCCGTCTGAAATTCAGGGAATGGCAGGACTTGCAAATGGTATTTGTGAGGCTGTAAGAAAGTAATTTCTTGTATGCCGGCACTGCGGTGCCGGCTTTTTGCTTTTTAACCGGAAAGATTTTTCGGTTATGGGCAGACAGTAAAAACGGATTACAAGAAGACGTATTTACTGCATAGATTTATATAAACGAGTATTTTAAGTGAACCGTCAGACGGCTTACTGAGGGGAAATGTGTTTTTTGCGCACATGACATATTTCCTAAAAAATGTGCGCAGAAATGAGGGTTATTATGGCAGTAAAAAGTAATGAATTTAATTTTCTCGGCAGATCTTTTCTCACATTAAAGGATTATACTCCTGACGAAATTAAGGCACTTGTTGATTTAGCAGAGGAACTCCGGGATAAAAAGAAAAAGGGAATTCCTGTAAAGGGTTGTGAAGGTAAGAATGCGGCTTTAATATTTGAAAAAACAAGTACAAGAACAAGATGTTCTTTTGAAGTTGCGGCAGCAGATCTTGGTATGCATACAACTTACCTTGATCCTTCTGCATCACAGATAGGTAAAAAGGAGAGTATTAAGGACACTGCAAGGGTTCTCGGCAGAATGTTCGATGCCATTGAGTACAGAGGTTACGGACAGGAAAAGGTAGAGGAACTTGCAAAGTATGCAGGGGTTCCTATTTGGAATGGACTTACAAATGAATATCATCCTACACAGATGCTGGCAGATCTTATAACAATAAGAGATAATTTTCACTATATAAAGGGTGTTAATCTTACATATATGGGAGATGCAAGATATAATACAGGAAATTCACTTATGATTCTCTGCACGAAAATGGGAATGAATTTCTGCTGTTGTGCACCAAAGAAATATTGGCCAAATGAAGAACTTATTAATCAGTGTAAGGTATATGCACAGGTATCGGGAGCTAAAATGAAGTTTACGGAGGATGTAAATGAGGGAGCAGAAAATGCGGATGTAATTTATACTGATGTATGGGTTTCAATGGGTGAGCCTGAAAGTGTATGGGCTGAAAGAATTAAGGACTTGGAACCATACCGTGTAACAATGGATGTTATTAAAGCAGCAGCGGTTGATGTGATTTTCCTTCACTGTCTTCCTGCTTTTCATGACCTTGATACCGGAGTCGGCAGAGAAATAAGCAGTAAGTTTGGAATCAGTGAGATGGAAGTTACGGATGAAGTGTTTGAATCTTCGTACAGCAAAGTTTTTGACGAGGCAGAAAACAGAATGCATACAATTAAGGCTGTCATATATGCAACACTTACGGGTAAAATCCACTAATTAGGGATTGTTGTTTTAATCCGAAGTGATATATGGTTAAATGGAGTGTAAAATATGTATCAGGACAGAGTGGTGCTCTGCGGAAGCAGTGCATATGAAAAAAAATACTATTTGAATGAGGATTTTTCCAATCTTCCTAAACAGGTGAAAGATGAGCTTCAGATAATGTGTGTGCTTTATACTGAGGAAATAGGCGGCGTTCTTACACTTGTTTTTGAGCAGGACGGCACATTGGAATTTGAGGTAACCTACGATGAAGGTGATTTGCTGTTTGATGAAATAGGAAGTGTACTTAAAATTAAGAAGATGCGGGAAGAGAAGAAGGAACTTCTTGAGGCATTGGAGATGTATTTTAAAGTATTTGTACTTGAATAATCAGAAATATGGGTGCCAAGTGTTCGGTAGTTGCCTATACGCTTGGCATTTACGAGGTTTTCCGGGCAGGTGTTATTCATAAATGTGTTTTATACGGAGGGAGGTAATTATATGGTTCTTGCGGTAGATATCGGTAATACAAATCTGACTTTTGGGGTCTTTGACAGGGAGGGAGAAATAAAGTCTTCTTTCAGAATGACAACAAAAACACCCAGAACGTCAGATGAATACGGAATAATGGTGTTAGACATTCTTAAAGCAAAGGGATTTTCCAGGGATATGATTGATGATGTAATAATTGCTTCTGTTGTTCCTGCAATAATGCATTCATTTACATCGGCAATGATTAAATATCTGGAGCGGAAACCGTACATTATCGGTGTCGGAACAAGGACGGGTATTAAACTTCCTCTTGCAAATCCGTCGGAAATGGGAGCGGACAGAATTGTTGATGCGGTTGCAGGATATGATATTTACGGAGGTCCGGTTCTTGTAATTGATTTCGGAACTGCCACAACTTATGATCTGATTACTGCGGATGGTTCACTTATAGCAGGGATTACAAGTCCTGGAATAAGAATAAGTGCCAATGCATTGTGGAACGAGGCGGCAAAACTTCCGGAAATAGAACTTAAAAAGCCTGACAGTATTCTTGCAAAAAATACCGTAACCAGTATGCAGGCAGGCTTGATTTACGGGTATATAGGCCAGATAGAATATATCGTAAAAAAAGTCAGAGAGGAAAGCGGATTGGCAGATATGAAAGTTGTTGCAACCGGAGGACTTGGAAGGATTATGTCGGAAGAAACAGATTCCATAGATATTTATGATCCGGATCTGACACTTAAAGGAATATATCTGATATACAAAAAGCAAAGAAAAAACCGTCCGGGGGATAGTCAGTGAGCTGGGAGAATTTAAACAAATCTTTTAAGGTGGGTAATATTACCATTCCGGGGAAATTGGTTCTCGGACCGATGGCAGGAGTCACGGATTCGGCGTTCAGAAGGCTTTGCGCCGATTGCGGATGCGATATGCTTTATTCGGAGATGGTGAGTGCAAAGGGACTCTTTTACAATAATTCCAATACAGGTGAACTTTTAAGAATAACTGATTCAGAGCATCCGATAGGATTGCAGTTATTCGGCTCGGATCCGGAACTTTTGGGAGATATGGCAGAAAAGGTTAAAGAAAGACCGTTTGACTTTGTAGATATCAATATGGGATGTCCGGTTCCTAAGGTTGTCGGAAACGGTGAGGGGTCTTTTCTTATGACTGATTGCGACAGGATATCAAGAATAGTTGAAAATGTTGTGAAAAAGGCAGGAAAGCCTGTAACGGTTAAAATAAGAAAAGGATTTATGAGTGATAACTGCGTTGAAGCGGCAGTGGCGGCCTATAATTCCGGAGCGTCAGCGATAGCGGTACACGGAAGACTGAGGAGTGAATATTATTCGGGTCATGCTGACTGGGATGCAATTGCAAGGGTAAAAAAAGCTGTTGCAATTCCTGTTATAGGAAGCGGAGATGTGACTGATGAGGAAAGTTGTCTTGCAATGCTTGAACAGACCGGGGCAGACGGTATAATGATAGCAAGGGCTGCAAGAGGAAATCCGTGGATTTTCAAAAGATGCAGTGAATATCTTGAAACCGGAAATAAAATCAGCAGACCATCAGTTTCGGAGGTTAAAGAAATGGTCTTGAAACAGGCGGCAATGAGTATAGAGGATAAGGGTGAGTTTGTTGCCATGCAGGAAATGAGGAAACATACGGCATGGTATTTTCAGGGATATCCGGAGTCGGCAAAGTTAAGGGGCAGTGTAAATCTGATTAAAACATATGAAGATTTGAAAAACCTGCTGGATTTGTATGAAAGCAAACTTTACAATTAATTGAATCTGTGATAATCTTGTCTGCATAACTGATGAAAGATGAAAAATACAATAAATGGAGGAACTGAAATGGACAAAAAGTTAAGAGTAGGTATACTTGGTGCTACAGGAATGGTAGGTCAGAGATTTATAACACTTCTCGACAATCATCCATGGTTTTCTGTTGTTGCAGTTGCGGCAAGCCCAAGAAGTGCCGGAAAAACTTACGAAGAAGCAGTTGGAGAACGTTGGAAGATGACTGTTCCCATGCCGGAATCCGTAAAAAATCTTGTTGTAATGAATGTAAACGAGGTTGAGAAGGTCTCAGCAGAGGTTGACTTTGTATTTTCAGCAGTAGATATGTCTAAGGATGAAATCAGAGCGATTGAAGAGGCATATGCCAAAACAGAGACACCTGTTGTATCAAACAACAGTGCGCATCGCTGGACACCTGATGTACCAATGGTAGTTCCTGAAATTAATCCGGAACATCTTGATGTAATTCCTTTCCAGCAGAAGAGACTTGGTACAACAAGAGGTTTTATCGTTGTAAAACCAAATTGCTCAATTCAGAGTTATACTCCGATGCTTAATGCACTTAAGGAATTTGAGCCGGTTGAGGTTGTTGCAACAACTTATCAGGCAATTTCCGGAGCAGGAAAGACTTTTAAAGACTGGCCTGAAATTCTTGACAATGTAATTCCATACATTGGTGGAGAAGAAGAAAAGAGTGAACAGGAACCTCTTCGTATCTGGGGACGTATTGAAAACGGTGTTATCGTAAAGGCAGAAGCTCCTGTAATAACAACACAGTGTTTAAGAGTTCCTGTTTCTGACGGACATACAGCAGCTGTTTTTGTAAAATTTAAGAAAAAGCCTACAAAAGAGCAGATTCTTAAGGCATGGGCAGAGTTCAAGGGATTACCTCAGGAACTCAAGCTTCCATCAGCGCCTGAGCATTTCATAACATATTTTGAAGAAGACAACAGACCACAGGCAAAGCTTGACAGAGATTCTGAAAAGGGAATGGGTGTGTTTGCAGGCCGTCTAAGAGAAGACAGTGTTTATGATTGGAAGTTCGTCGGACTTTCACACAATACAAAGCGTGGCGCAGCAGGTGGTGCTGTTCTTATTGCAGAACTTCTAACGGCACAGGGTAAGATAAGTGCAAAATAAATATCCGGTCTGAATATAAATACAGAAACAAATTAAAAGCTCCGGCTGCATTGAGCCGGAGCTTTTTTTGTTTAAAATTCTATTTTTGCAGATTGGTGCGTTCTTTTGCTGCAATTTAAAAAAAGATAATCAATCAAATTTAATTTCTCCGAAAAGGTATTTTATGAAATCTGCTTTGTAATAGCCGCGTTCCTCTTTTTCACTGAGACTTGCGGCATTAACTACAATCACAAGATTTTCTCTGTCAACATTTGGAAGATCATCGCCTATTAAGTCCTTGAGAACAGTGTCTTTGACGTAAATTGCACTTTTAGTTGTGGTTTCTATGTCGTTTCCGTTTTTATCCATGTATGTGTATGTGAGTTCACAAAGTGCATCTTCAGGAATTATGGATTTTATTTCGTCTTCAACCTCGTTAAAATCGGTAAACATGTGACCATACTGTTCAAGTTCAGATTTTTCTCCGATGACGATATCAAGTGTTCCGGCAGTCATGTGTGTCACAAAATTATCACGTCCGATGCCTGTGGTGTATGAAACCACTTCTTTTTTATCCAGCTGCCAGTAATTACTGAGCAAATCTGCCAGTTCATTCATGTCTTTATCTTCCAGGTAGTACGGACTGAGAGACGAAATTCTGAATGCAATTGATTTGGAATTGCTGAATGAGCTGATGATAAAACCCACAATTAAAACAACTGCGATAACACCTATAATTATCGGCTTTAACATGTAGTCTTTGAAATATTGTTTTTTTTCTTCTCCGGAAAGAGTTGAAAACTTTTTCAAGGTTGAATTTTTTTCGTTTCTGTCTCCTGATGTCTGATAAATGGCGGCATCGTCATCAAGAACCGTTCTTTTGTTTTCTATATCTTGAGCCATATAAATCCTCTTTTTCTGCAGCCTTTTATAAATGTACCGAATCAGAAGATGTCTGAGGCTGCATTTATAATGTCTTCCGTATATAAAGCACATGTACACTTTAGTTTAGCATAGAAAATGATATTTAAAAAGTCATAGTAATTAAAAAAGTATAAATAAAGAGTGAAAACAAGAAAGTCAATTGCCCAGAATTTGTTTAATTTAGTGTTGAAAAACACCTAAATCGTGGTAGAATAAAAAATAAATCTTCGCAGACATGGGTAAAAATGTCAGAAAGGAACAAAAATGATAAGCGATAATTTGAAATTTGGCAGTGCAAATGCACCGCATCGTTCTCTTTACCATGCACTCGGACTTACAAATGAAGAACTTAAGCGTCCGATGATTGGTATAGTTTCTTCATATAATGAAATCGTACCCGGACATATGAATATTGATAAGATTGTTGATGCCGTTAAGTTAGGCGTGGCAATGGCGGGAGGAACTCCTATAGTATTCCCTGCAATTGCAGTATGTGACGGAATAGCAATGGGACACAAAGGAATGAAATATTCCCTTGTAACAAGAGATCTTATTGCGGATTCAACAGAGGCCATGGCTTTGGCGCACGGATTTGACGGACTTGTAATGGTTCCTAACTGTGATAAGAATGTTCCGGGCCTTCTTATGGCGGCAGGAAGACTTAATATTCCTACAATTTTTGTAAGCGGCGGTCCTATGCTTGCGGGTCGCGTCGGTGGAAAAAAGACTTCTCTTTCAAGTATGTTTGAGGCAGTAGGTCAGTATAATGCAGGAACAATAGATGATGAGAAGCTCCTTGAATATGAATGCAAGACTTGTCCGACATGCGGTTCATGCTCAGGTATGTACACTGCAAATTCAATGAACTGTCTTACTGAAGTTCTTGGTATGGGACTTCGTGGAAACGGAACAATTCCGGCTGTATATTCACAGAGAATAGAACTTGCAAAGCATGCAGGAATGCAGATTATGGAACTTGTGAAAAATGATATTAAGCCAAGAGACATAATGACTGAAAAGGCATTTAAAAATGCACTTACCGTTGATATGGCACTTGGATGCTCAACAAATTCCATGCTTCATCTTCCGGCAATTGCAAATGAGTGCGGAATTAAACTTAATCTTGACATTGCAAACGGAATCAGCTCGGTTACACCAAACCTTTGCCATCTTGCTCCGGCAGGCCGTACATATATGGAAGACCTTAATGAAGCAGGCGGAGTTTATGCCGTGATGAATGAGCTTACAAAGAAGGGACTTATTGAAACTGAATGTATTACATGTACAGGTAAAACGGTTGGTGAAAATATCAGTGGTTGTGTAAATACTGACCCTGAAACAATCCGTCCGATAGATAATCCATACAGTCAGACAGGCGGTATAGCGGTTCTTAGAGGAAATCTGGCAATGGACGGTGCAGTTGTAAAGCGTTCTGCGGTTGTACCTGAAATGCTTGTTCATGAAGGACCTGCAAAGGTATTTGATTCGGAAGAAGATGCACAGGCGGCCATAGATGCAGGTAAGATTGTTGCAGGAGATGTTGTGGTAATCAGATACGAAGGACCTAAGGGAGGTCCGGGAATGAGAGAAATGCTTAATCCTACGTCGGCAATTATGGGAATGGGACTCGGAAGCAGTGTTGCACTCATTACTGACGGACGTTTCTCCGGAGCGACAAGAGGAGCATGTATTGGTCATGTTTCACCTGAAGCAGCAGACGGCGGTATGATTGGTATTGTTGAAGATGGAGACATAATTTCAATTGATATTCCGGCGAATAAGCTTGAACTTAAGGTTGCACAGGAAGAAATTGACAGAAGAATGGCTGCTTTTGTTCCAAAGAAGAAGGAACTTACAGGCTACCTTAAGAGATATGCCGCACTTGTTTCAAGCGGTGCTGAAGGAGCAATTCTTAATAAATAAGGCTGAAAACTGGACGAACTGGTAAAACCGGATGGCAGTTAAACATTAATATGGGGGTTCTTCTGTTAAGGGAGAATCCCTTTTTTAAAAGGAGGAAGTGCGGCTCCCCGGAAAATATATGGCAGGTGTTTTGACATTTGTATGCATCGGAAAAAGTAAAATATATCTATGATATGCATTTTACACGGATGTTTATAAGCGTTTTGAAAATATCTGATAAATGAGGGAACGTATCAATTTAAAATGAATGAAAAATTAAATGAACTTAATAAAGAAATGCATGCGGTTACGATTTTCAGGGACACTCTGAAAGATCCGGTAATCGAGGCACTTGAGGTATATCTTGCGGCTCTGAAGGATAAGGAAAACTCATATATTCTTGTTGATTTATATTCTGAATTCGCGGGAAGGCTTTATAAAAAATCAGAAAATCTGAGTGATTATGTCCTTAATCTGATAATAAATGATGAGAATACCTATATAAAAAGATGTGCTATGGGAAAACCGGTATCTGAGCTGTTGGAACAATGTGTGAGAGAGGAATTAAAAATTTTTGAGAAAATCTCTGTCATTACACCGGAAGAATTGGCATCCGACATAAATTACAGCGGATATCTTCCTAAATGGAATAACACATCATATGATTTTGTCGAGGAATATTTCGACAGAATCAGGAATATATCAAAATACGGGTACGGAATATATGCAAAATATCATGTGTTCTATGTTAAGGATGAAAAACTTGTTCCGGTTAAGCATCCGGACGGACAGAGACTTTCAGACCTTTATGGTTATAAGTTGGAGAGACAGCAGATAATAGATAATACAAAGGCTCTGCTTGCCGGAAGACCTGCGGCAAATGCACTTCTTTTCGGTGATGCGGGAACAGGAAAATCTTCAACTGTAAAGGCAGTGGTTAATGAATTTAAAGATGAAGGTTTGAGAATTGTTGAAATCAGAAAGGAACAGCTTTGGGAGATTCCGGCAATTACGGATGAACTTAACAGCGTACCTTTGAAATTCATTCTTTTTATAGATGATCTTACCTTTAATAAAAATGATGATGATTTTGGTGCCTTAAAGGCTATTCTTGAGGGCTCGGTTTCGGCAAGGGCAAATAATATAGTTATCTATGCTACGAGTAACCGCAGACATCTTGTAAAAGAAAGTTTTTCTGATCGTGACGGTGATGATATCCACAGAAATGATACAATTCAAGAGACAATCTCATTGTCGGAAAGATTTGGTCTTAAAGTAACTTTTGGAAAACCGGATAAGGCGTGTTATCTTGAAATTGTCGAGTCATTGGCAAAAGAAAACGGTATCCGGATGGATAAAGAGGAACTGGATATGCTTGCGGAAAGATTTGCACTGGAAAAAGGCGGACGTTCGGCAAGAGGAGCAAAACAGTTTATAAACAGCATACTGTCAAAACAGTAGAAGGCACAGATTGCTCATAACCGAATACTGCTTCGCAGTTAATCAGGAGAGAAGAAACACTCTCCTGATACAAATAAGTCCCTGTAAAAAAGTCGATAAATAGTATGATAATTTATATGGGACTTATTTGATTCGGTTAAATTGTCAGATAGCAATGCGCATATCTTTTGAATGGTGACAAAAAAACTTTCTATATAATAAAAAAAGGAAATTTGTACTTACAAAAAAACGAAAAATCTGTTAACATATTTATGTGATTCCGGATGTTTTTAGGCAATGTACTTTGCTTTTATAATGGAAATATCGTTTGTGTAAATCTATCGGATAATATTTGCCGGATAAGAAAAACGGCAGACCGGCAGAGTGCACAGGTTATGTGTTTTATGTTAATGGAGGTAATAATGTTTGAAATAGGTGAATATGTAGTTTATGGAAATAATGGCGTGTGCAAGGTGGAGGACATTACCAGGATGGGAATGAGCGGTGTTAAAAGTGACAGAATGTATTATAAGCTTATTCCATCAGCAAAAAATGCACGTATTATTTTTACACCTGTTGACAATGATAAGGTTGTAATGAGAAAGGTTATGAGCCGGGAAGAGGCACAGAGTCTTATTGAAGCAATTCCGGATATAGAGCCGCTTGAGGTAAAAGACGACAGGCAAAGAGAGGAAACGTACAAAAAGGCGTTTATTTCCTGTGACCCTCGTCAGTGGTGCGGTATTATAAGAACCCTTGATTTGAGAAAACGGGAAAGAGCCAAATTAGGCAGAAAAATAACCAGTATGGATGAAAGATATTACAGACAGGTTGAGGAGGAATTGCTTTCCGAACTTTCAATTGTATTGGAAATGGATAGGGAAAAAGTAAGCGAGTGTATACAGAAACGTTTGGATGAAATCACGGCCTGACCGATATATTAAAAAAGAATAAAGTCCTTGAATAGTAAAGAAAAAGCATTTATCATATCTTATCGTTACAGGATATTTTAGTTGTCTTGTAGAAAAATATTGTTTTCGGGAAAACAGCAGTCATTGCTTGATTCAATCAGTCAGGGGTGCCGTGTTATGGTAAGGTGCAATAAACGGTAAAAACGGTTGTAATGAAGAAGAAGGTTAAATGGGCTGTAATACGGTTGTTTGTTTACAAAAACTGACAGATTCGGATTGAAAATCTGTATGGTTGGTATAATTGTTTTTCGAAAAGGATAAAATTAGACAGAGGATTTTATGAGTAAGAAGTCAAAACCAAAAAAGATAGGGAGAATAGCCAATATATATATGTCTCTTATTGAACAGGCAAAAAGCAATAAGAAGGCCTTCAGGATTTATGTTCTGATGCAGGTTCTTACGATAGGAGTCTTTATAAGGTCTGCAATGAATCAGCAGTGGGAAAGTTGTCTGATTTGTGTTTTGGCCTGTATACTGTTTCTTATTCCGCCTTTTTTTGAGAAGAATTTCAGAATAGATCTTCCGACTGCACTTGAGATAGTTGTTTATCTGTTTGTTTTTTGTGCGGAAATACTCGGAGAGATAGAATGTTATTATGTTAAGTATAAATTCTGGGATACAATGCTTCATACCGTTAACGGTTTTATGTTTGCCGCTTTTGGATTTTGTCTGGTTGATCTTTTTAACAGAAAAAAGAAATTCACGTTCCAGCTTTCGGCAGGCTTCCTTGCCCTTGTTGCATTTTGTTTCTCAATGACGATAGGCATCATGTGGGAATTTGTTGAGTACTCAATAGACCATGTATTCCAAATGGATATGCAGAAAGACACACTGGTACAAAGTGTATCGTCAGTATATCTGGATGAAACAGACAGCAATATACCTGTCAGGGTGAATGATATTGATGAAACGATTATAATATATGATGATGGTAAAATGATGAGAATAGAGGGTGGATATCTGGATGTCGGATTAAATGATACCATTAAGGATCTGTTCGTTAATTTTCTTGGTGCAGTTACGTTCAGCAGTATTGGATATATCTATATTAAGCAAAGAGGGAAAGGTGTTATTGCAGCGAGTCTGATACCGCTTGTGGAAAGTGATGAGGATGAGGATTACAATGGTCCCGAAGAAATGTAAATATTTACTTATGTGCCGTGTAAGACTGTCGTAAAAGGCTTGTATACGGCACTTCAGGAAAAAGACCGTCTGCCCGGAAAAAAGTGATTTATGAAACGGGGACTTCATAAATTATCTGTATGTTATGGCTTTTTCAACTAAATTGAAAAGAATTTCAAAAAAGAGTTGACATTAATGAAGAGGCTGTGATATTGTTATATGGCTATGGAAGAGGTCTTTTTTTTATGCCTAAAAATATAAACGGAGGTAGAAGTTGTGCGAGTAAAAATTACATTAGCATGTACGGATTGTAAGCAGCGTAATTACAACATGACAAAAGAAAAGAAAAACCATCCGGATAGGATGGAGACCAAAAAGTACTGTAGATTTTGCAAGAAACATACATTGCATAAGGAAACAAAGTAAGTATTTACTGCTTAGAAAGGATTTAATATGAGCGAGAACAAAGAAACATCAGCAAAGAAAACAAGCTGGTGGAGCGGCATCAAGGCTGAGTTCAAAAAGATTATCTGGCCTGACAAGCGTTCACTGGTAAGAGAAACGATTGCTGTATTTGTTGTTACCGTTATCCTGGCAGTACTTATTGTACTTATTGACTATGTTGTGAAGTATGGCATTGATTTGATTATCTGATAGGATAAAGGTGATGATATGGCAGAGGCAAAATGGTACGTAGTTCATACCTACTCGGGATATGAAAACAAAGTAAAAGCTAA
The DNA here is from genome assembly GCA_964572955.1 of uncultured Lachnoclostridium sp. Lineage (GTDB taxonomy): Bacteria > Bacillota > Clostridia > Lachnospirales > Lachnospiraceae > UBA3775. The sequence continues at coordinate 1,429 of CAZNGY010000002.1, read as the reverse complement.
CATCGAAAAAACGATAGAAAATCGTGGGCTTCAGGATCAGATTCTTGAGGTCAGTGTTCCTATGCAGGATGTAATCGAAACCAAAAACGGAGTTAAGAAGAGAACCCAGAAGAAACTTTTCCCGGGTTATGTACTTCTTAACATGATAATGAATGATGATACATGGTATGTCGTAAGAAATACAAGAGGTGTCACAGGATTTGTCGGCCCGGGATCAAAACCGGTTCCGCTTGGTGAAGATGAAATGAGATCCATGGGAATTACTTCTGACAATGAAGTAATAAATGTTGATTTCGTTGAGGGTGAGACAGTAACCGTAATAAGCGGTGCATGGCTTGATACTCAGGGAGTCATCAAAGCGATCAATCTCGGCAAACAGTCGCTTACAATAAGCGTTGATATGTTTGGCCGTGAAACTCCGGTTGAGATTGGTTTTAATGAAGTAAGAGTTGAGCGTTAGCAACGCAGAAAAAAGAACCATTGTCCGTAAAGGCAGCGGACATAAGTTGCCGTTTAAAATGTAACTAAACGGTAAGTGGGAGGATTCTTCCGATAACACCACATTTTTAGGAGGTACGCTAATATGGCAAAGAAAGTTACAGGTTACATCAAATTACAGATTCCGGCTGCTAAGGCAACACCGGCTCCTCCTGTAGGTCCGGCACTTGGTCAGCACGGTGTAAACATCGTTCAGTTTACTAAGGAATTTAACGCAAGAACAGCAGGTCAGGAAGGTCTTATCATTCCTGTAGTTATTACTGTATATCAGGACAGAAGCTTCAGCTTTATTACAAAAACACCACCTGCAGCAGTTCTTCTCAAGAAGGCATGCAAGATTGAAAGCGGATCAGGCACACCTAACAAGACAAAGGTTGCAAAGATCAGCAAGGCAGATGTTCAGAAAATCGCTGAAACAAAGATGCCTGATCTTAATGCAGGAAGCCTTGAGGCAGCAATCAGCATGATCGCCGGTACAGCAAGAAGTATGGGTATCGTTGTTGAAGATTAATTTTAGTAAATTGTGAAGTGGAAGGAACAACTCAGAGTGTTCCGCAATTACCACCAGGAGGTCATATATGAAAAGAGGAAAGAAATATAATGAGGCTGCCAAGCTTATAACAAAGGGTGCTCAGTACGAAGTTCCTGAAGCAATGGCAATTCTCAAGAAAACAGCAACAGCTAAGTTTGATGAGACAATTGAAGCTCATATCCGTCTCGGAGTTGATGGTCGTCACGCAGATCAGCAGGTTCGTGGTGCGGTAGTGTTACCACACGGAACAGGTAAGACTGTAAAGGTTCTCGTATTTGCAAAGGGAACAAAGGTTGACGAAGCTCTTGCTGCAGGCGCTGATTACATTGGTGATGATGAAACCGTACAGAAGATTACAAAAGAAAACTGGTTTGATTTTGATGTTGTAGTTGCAACACC
>CAZNGY010000001.1:0-133499 GCA_964572955.1 uncultured Lachnoclostridium sp. | reverse complement strand
CGCCTTTACCGTATGTCGGTACTACAATTTCGTCAGGAGTACCGTGAAATAAGATTTATTTTTCCATTTTCATTTTTCCTCCTGCCCGTCCGACAGGCGGGAACATCTTTTCAAACATACCCATAGTAAGCCAAGTGGAGAAAATGTCTTTATATTCGTTTGCTTTGATTTTAGAACGCATTTAAAAGGATACGGTGTAACCCATTTTGCCGAATTACATCGTACCCTTAATAAAAATCTTCCTTACGTGGCGTTGACATTTTCAGATGTTACACCCACATTTTCCAAAATGCTTTATTATCAGTCCAGTACCAATATCGACTAAACATTTTCTGCCTGCTGTTTTATTTTATAAGAGCTGCCACTCCTGCTGTTGTAATCATAATTACAGGATATGCAAGATAAAACACCCATTTCATTCTATTTCCATAATTTCCTTTTATACCCGTATAATTGAATATCATGAGAATTGCAAGAACAACACCGCTTGAATACAGCATACTTACTTTGGTATAAAAGAACAGGGTAGCCATTACCGACATAACGGCAATTCCCGGTTTATTTCCTCTAAGGAAAAAGAAAAGACACGCAAACAGAGGTATTATTATAGGATTCTCAAACGGGATTATAACAACAACAACAAGTGCAACCATAATGACCAGTGTTGTCAGAATAACGAACGGAACAACCTTTTTACCATTGTATCTGGTATTAATACGATCGAGTAAAAGTATCATGACAAAAGTCATTGCCACTGTTAGAAGGCCGTTGATTGACGAAAGTCCCGTCACCGAATACAAATCCTGATAATATACAAATGCATTTTCACTTACATGCTTTCCGAGTGCATTTACATTTTCAACACTTATTCCTGCTTCAGCACCCATATATGTGTGTATTGCAGTCTCTACCCTGCGAAGTCCCGCAGTCATAAGAAACAGATATGGTACTTCAGCCAAAAGACCGATTCCGAAAAGTCTCAAAAAATATTTTTTTCTGCTTGAAGTACGAATGTATCCTTCTACCAAAAGAAAACATACAAGAGGTATGCACATATGTCCCGCACTTCTTAGTACCGTATAGAGCAGATAGTATTTTTCACCGTCAACCAGACCAATTGCCACGCAGTCACAAATCATTGAAATTATAATTGCTATTTTTAAAATTAAATTTGTCATTTGCCGGACTCCTTAACATTCTTTGCCATTTTACTGCTTTCCATTAAAACCAAAATGCATCTTCCCGGAATTTTTATTATAGGTGAATTCACCTCTCCGTCTTCAAATTCTTCAGAAAGGTTATCTGTTGAAAGACATATTTCCCAGATTTTACCATTTGGTATGTGAGGAAGTTCAAATTCCTGCTCGTCCCAGTACATATTAAATGCTATATAGAAATGTGAATCCCTTTCGCCTTTATTCTTTAATGCGTAATTTCCGGAATACATTACTGCTCCGCATCTGTTAAAATACGAATAATCCGGTATCCATGCCTGATTTGAATGTTTTGACACATCAGGAATTCCACATGAAAGATAATCCATACCTCTTAAATTAATCCTGTTGTGAAGTACCGGATGTTCCTTTCTTATCCGTATAAGCTTTTTAACATACTCTAAAAATTCGGTATCGGATTTGGTTTTTTTCCATCTTACCCATCCTGTTTCATTGTCCTGACAATATGCATTATTATTGCCATACTGCGTATTCCCATGTTCATCTCCCGCCAGAATAAGTGGAACCCCCTGTCCGAGAATCAGTGCAGCCATCGCATTTTTCTTCATCTTTGTACGAAGTTCTCTTATTTTTTTGTGATTATCAGGTCCTTCCGTACCACAGTTCCAACTGAAATTTACATCTGTACCATCCTTGTTTTTCTCTCCGTTTTCATCATTATGCTTCATGTCATACATATAAAGATCCGCCAGAGTAAAACCATTATGATCGGTTATATAATTTATTTTTGAAACTTTGCCATCATTGTCGGCAAATTGATGCACTGCCGCTCCGGTTACCCCTTCATCACTTTTAAGGAACCGTCTCATGTCGGTTTTATAAGAATCATTATATATTCCAAGTCGCTTTTCTTCAGGTATATATTCTCTTGGATAAATTTCATCCGTATTCCATCCGCTGCCTATCAGCTTCACTGTACTCAGATACGGGTCACAGGCAATAAGATTTGAATCAATGCAGTCAAGATTGAGCTTAAATCCGTCGATTCTGTATTCCCTTACCCAGTATCTTAATGCATCAAGCATCATTGTTCTGTTTGTTGCCTTGGGTATGCTCACTTCCATGAGAATCTCTATTCCCGCTTCGTGGAGCTTAGAAACCATATACTTAAACTCATAGTCCGCTTTTGCGGGATTATAAGCATATGATGCTTTAGGAGCAAAAAAATAGTAGAAACCGGTGTATCCCCAATAATTAATCCTGCTCATGGACTCCTTAACATATTCGTTTTCATCTTCATCAGGTCTTAACCGTGAATTAACACTTTCATCAGCGACACCTTTATAGAATCTGGATGATACAAACTCCGGAACTCCGGCCTCAGGCTCAGAATCATAAATCTCATTATATTCCATCGAAGGCATTAAAAGGACTGCGTTTATACCAAGTTCTTTAAGGTATGAAACCTTATCTGCAATTCCCCTGTAAGTTCCCTTGTGAGCACCGCCGGCAAGCATCGTAAATCCCCTGACATGAAGCTTATATATTATAAGATCCTGAAAATCCATTCCCGGCTTTCTGTCATCTTTCCAATCAAATGTATTTTCATTGACATATGCCCTTACAAGACTCTTTTCTTTACGGGAAAGAGTCTTTCCGTAAACTTCTCTTCCGCTTATCAGCTTTGCATACGGATCGATAAAACTTACACCCTTAGCCTCATAAAGATAGGTATATCCTTTTCCGGAAAAATTTTTCAGGGTTACCGCAAATATATTTCCGTACTTATAGGAAGCATCAAGCTTTATTACATGTTCAGGAAAAGTATCATTTTTTCCCTTGTACAATTTAAGGATAACCTCATCCGTGTCACCGACTGCAACGGCAAAATTTACATTTTTACCCGTATGTGTAACTCCCAGTGTCATGCAGTCACCGGGAATATATTTTAATTCTGTCATCAGATTTTTTCCTTATGTTTATTTACTCTTCATCATCGCCGCCATCTTCAATCTCAGCTTCAACGTCAAATACCTTCTGACGCTTTCTTGCAGCCTCATCCTCAAGATATTCATCATAAGTAGTAATCTTATCTATAATTTTTCCATCCGGAGTAATTTCCATTATACGGTTTGCTATTGTCTGTACAAACTGATGATCCTGAGATGTAAAGAGAGCAACACCCGGATATTTAATAAGTCCGTTATTGAGTGCCGTTATTGATTCCATGTCCAAATGGTTTGTCGGCTCATCAAGTATGAGAATGTTTGCACCTAAAAGCATCATTTTTGAAAGCATTACTCTTACTCTTTCTCCACCGGATAAAACATTAACCGGTTTTACACCGTCTTCACCCTTAAAAAGCATTCTTCCGAGGAACTGTCTTACATAAGTCACATCCTTCTCAGAAGAAAACGGCATAAGGAAATCAACTATCTGCTCATCTCCCTTGAAAAGTGCCGTGTTATCCTTAGGGAAATAAGCCTGCGTTGTCGTAACTCCAAACTTATAACTTCCTTCATCAGGTTCCATTTCTCCCGCAAGTATCTTGAAAAGCGTTGTTGTAGCAAGAGTATTGCTTCCCACAAAGGCTACCTTATCCTCTCTTCCGAGAATAAAACTTATATTGTCAAGCACCTTAACACCGTCAATTGTTTTTGAAATTCCCTCAACAGTAAGAACTTCATTTCCTATTTCACGGTTTGGTCTGAAATCTATATAAGGATATTTACGGCTGGATGGTCTGATATCATCAAGTTCAATTTTTTCAAGAGCTCTTTTTCTTGCTGTAGCCTGCTTTGACTTTGACGCGTTAGCCGAGAATCTCTGGATAAATTCCTGAAGTTCCTTAATCTTTTCTTCTTTTTTACGGTTTGCTTCTTTCATCTGCTTAACCATAAGCTGACTTGATTCATACCAGAAATCATAGTTTCCGGCATAAAGCTGAATCTTCTGATAATCAATATCAGCAATATGTGTACACACTTTATTGAGGAAGTATCTGTCGTGAGACACTACAATAACAGTATTTTCAAAATTAATAAGGAATTCCTCAAGCCACCTTATCGCATCAATATCAAGATGGTTTGTAGGCTCGTCCAAAAGAAGAATGTCAGGATTACCAAACAACGCCTGTGCAAGCAAAACCTTAACCTTCTGTCCGCCATTAAGTTCTGACATCATGCAGTAATGAAGATCCGTTTCAATTCCAAGTCCGTTAAGAAGTGTGGCTGCATCCGCTTCTGCTTCCCATCCTCCGAGTTCTCCAAATTCCGTCTCAAGTTCTCCGGCACGGATTCCATCTTCCTCGGTAAAATCCTCCTTCATATAAATAGCGTCTTTTTCTTCTCTTATTTCATATAGCCTTTTATTTCCCATTACAACTGTATCAAGTACATTCATGGAATCATATTTGAAATGGTCCTGTTCAAGAAATGAAAGTCTCTGTCCCGGTGTTATTACAACTTCTCCTTTTGAAGGTTCAAGTCTGCCGCTTAAAATCTTCAAAAAAGTAGATTTGCCGGCACCATTGGCACCGATTATTCCATAACAGTTTCCTTCCGTAAATTTTATGTTTACATCCTCAAACAAAGCTTTTTTTCCAAGTCTTAATGTTATATTACATGCCTGTATCATTTTTCCTCCTGTCGTACTCCTTATTACTGAGTACCATTATATTTTTTTCTTTCAATTCATTATCTTCCGACATATCGTAATATTCATATCCGTTTAGCACTTCTTCACGGGATATTTATTCTTCAGCCGTAAGAACGAATGTTTTTGTACTGTTTTTCCCGGTCGTTACAATATATTCGGTTTCACTGTCCATTCCGAAAACAACTTCAACCCTGAAATATCCGTTTAACTCGGCGGTTTCATAATAGCTTGACAACACGCTGTTTTTATATACGCATCCGCTTACAGGAATATTTTCCAGATAATTATCAATGTTGGCCTGTACCAACGTGTATTCCTCGTAAATGAGAACGGCTGTCAGATTATCATCTTTGTCATAGACAAAAATCTCCGAGCTGTCATCATCATGCATGCTTTTCTCGACAGTCATCTCATCAGTTACGCAAAAGTCATATATTTTGCTTATCTCTTCCGCTCTGCCGGCTACACCTTTTAAAACCTCTTTTATTTCCTCATCCGTCATCTCAAGATTATATTCAACCTCCGGTGTTGCCGTCGGTGCCGGTGTTATTGTTGCACCTATGCGGATACCTCCTTCATATTCATCACCGCATCCGATAAGCATTGATGACATAATTATAACAGCTGCAAATAACACATGCCTCTTTTTCAATGTTTCCTCCTCTGTGTCATAACTTATGCCTTTTCTGTTTTATAAGGGATTTTAACCCACTTTGTTTATTCTATTATATTAAGTTCATTTCTGCAAGTAAAAGAAACAGTAAAGTTTTCCGATGAAATATCCGTCAATTCATAGTATAATCATTTTATACTTATAATTTTCAAAATTCCATGGAGGTCTTTATGAACATTCTAATCGTTGAAGATGAACATGATCTCGCCGAAGCCGTAAAAAACAAGCTTAAACGTGAGGGATACTTTGCAGACACTGCCTTTGACGGTAATACCGCGCTTGACAAAATATTCAACAATCCATATGATCTCATAATTCTTGATGTCATGCTTCCCAAAAGAAACGGGTTTGAAATTCTATCCGAAATCCGGTCTGCCGGCATAAATTCAGCAGTGATAATGCTTACTGCAAGGGGTTCTGAGGAAGATAAACTCAACGGGTTCAACAACGGTGCTGATGATTACCTTACTAAACCTTTTCTCATGTCTGAACTTCTCGCAAGAGTAAAAGCTCTTTTACGTCGTGTTAAGAATCCGCTTATGACTGAGAACTACCACTTTTCCAATCTTACGCTCCTTACCGCTTCTCACGAGCTTTCATGCGGCGATTCAAAAATAAGTCTGTGTAAAAAGGAATTTCAGATGCTTGAAATATTCATGGTAAACAAAAAACATATTATCTCAAAAGAGTATTTTATTGAAAAAATATGGGGATACGACACAGATGCCGAATATAATCTCGTCGAAGTTTACGTTTCATTTCTCAGAAAAAAGCTTAATGCCATTGGTGCCTCGGTTTCCATAAAAGCTGTTCGAGGCACCGGATATATGCTTACCGATGAAAACTGTTAAGCAACTGTCAGCGGCACGTTTTACTCCGGACCGGACTCTTATTTAAAAGGGATTAAAATATGAATAAAACAATCAGAAAAATTCGCATAAAATTTATTTCAACAGCACTTCTTATTGCAGTTGCCATGCTTTCACTCCAACTCGTATTTCTGTATGTAATAACGAACTTCATATCTGAAAACGATATAGAAAGCATAAATAATATCATAACAACTAGAGTGAGCCAGGAAATCTATGCTACCGACTGTCAGAAAATCAATCTTGCCGGTGAAAACCTTAATAATTATTATATCCCGGTACAGCCTGATAAAATTCAGAAAATTGTTTTTTACGGTAACATAGTTAATACTAACAATGCCGATTGGTATTGCGGCGGTTCAAACATCAAATTTAAAGGTGTAACAAAAGACGGCACACTCATACGAGGTCAAAAGGACTTTGCTTTCAACAAAAATAACACCAGCATCACCATCGATTTCTATGATGTTACAGCTCCCGACGGTCTTTATTCAGAATGTGAAAAGTTTAACCAGGGCATCACCATTTCTTACGAATGGTGGACTGCATCGTCCGCTGATACTTCCGGAAAGGATACTCATCTCGGAATCAGCAGCATGGAAATATACTTTAATGACCTGGCTTATGCAGGCTCTTATATGAGTCCTCTTTTCCGAAATGAAAAAGATACTTTTACTTCTGATATACCTGACGTACTCCAAAACTGTAATTACTTTTACATAGTTTATGATGAAAATTCTATTCTCGAAGTGAATAATGGTAATTCAGGAGTCTTTTCTGATACAGCTGAAGCCGGTTTTATGCTGGAAGAATACCGTGATTTATCTTCTTCTGAAAGAAGAAACTGCACTATAAACGGAAATCGCACATACACATGCCATAAAGCAAAAACTGACAACGGCAATATACTGATTTTTGTGGAAAACGAGATAACAAACTCAGCATTTAACCGTCTCACAAAAATTTCCGTGTTTGTTGACATTATTGCAATTGGAATACTTTTTGTCATTGTTTTCTTTTATTCAAAGATGATTTCAAAACCGCTTGAGGAATCATATAAAAAACAACAGCAGTTTATTTCCGATGCAAGCCACGAATTAAAAACCCCGGTAACCGTAATTTCAGCAGTTGCTGAAGTTTTAGAGGATGAAACCGGTAAAAACCGCTGGACTTCATCAATAAAATTCCAGACTCAGCGTATGATGTCACTTATTCAGAACCTGCTTGACCTTGCTCATAACGAGGAATCAGGAAAAGCCCTTCCTGTTGAAGAAATAAATCTCAGTCAGCTCGTAAATAATTGTTTACTTTCATTTGACGCCGCTGCATTTGAAAATGGTATCAGCATCAACTCTGAAATTTCACCCGATGTTTTTATAAATGCTGATTCAGGAAAAATAAATCAGCTAATATCAATACTGACAGATAATGCCATAAAGTATTCTGATGAAAACGGATATGTAAATGTAATTTTAAAATCCGACTGCCGTCTTTTGGTGTCAAACGAATGTAAGAATTTTGATATTTCGAAGAAAGACCTGTTCTTTGACCGTTTTTACCGTGGAGATTTATCACATTCAAGCGAAAAACCAGGTTACGGTTTAGGGCTTCCGATTGCCGCCTCAATAGCCGACATATATTCATTAAAAATTGATGTTTATTACTCTTTTCCAAAAGTAACCTTCACAATAGACATGTTAGGTCTGGCAAAAACAGACAAATAAGGACAAAATAAAAAAAGTGGCATAACGCCACTTTTTTATTTTACCGTAAAATTCATTTTTGTACGATTTGATGTAATTTTCGGTCACCATATATTTGCAGTATTTTATGCCCGGTTTATTTAAAACAACCAACTATACCTCAAACATCAGCTCACCATAACCCGGCACAGGCCAAACATCCGAATCAACCATTGTCTCAAGTTTATCAACAGGAGCTCTGAGTGCTTCCATCTTAGGTACTATATCATATCTGAATTTCATTGAAGCTTCTTTTACATCTTCTATTCTGCCTGCAATTTCCAATTCTATCGTCAGTGCATCAAGTGCCTTTCCTGTTTCAGAAAGCAATTCAGTTAACCTTGAAAGAAGCTTTTCCTGTACACTTATGTCTGCTGACGGCATTGCAGTTCTGATTTTTATTATTGAATCTGCTATACGGTTTGAATATGTTACTACCGCTGGTATATATTTTTTTGATACCATATCAATCATGGTTTTTGCCTCAATTGTAATAACTTTGAGATAGTTTTCATAATTAATTTCAGCACGACTCTCAAGTTCTGCTCTTGTATAGATTCCCTGGCTTTCAAAAAGTCGTATTGACTTTTCTGTTGTAAGGGCACTTATTGCTTCAACAAAAGACTTGATGTTAGGAAGTCCTCTTCTTTCTGCTTCCTCAACCCACTCATCAGAATAACCGTTCCCGTTGAAAATTACCCTTGAATGTTTAGTAAGTTCCCTCTTAATAAGGTCATGAACCGCTTTGTCAAAATCATCCGCAGTTTCAAGTTCATCTGCAAATTCCTTAAGGGTTTCCGCAACCATTGCATTCATAAATGTATTAGGCTCTGCTATTGACATACTTGAGCCAACCATACGAAATTCAAACTTATTTCCGGTAAATGCAAACGGCGAGGTTCTGTTTCTGTCGGTTGCATCTTTTGCAAGTGTAGGAAGCCTCTTAACACCCGTATCAAGTTTACCTCCCTGTTTTGCAGTTTTTGCCTCTCCTGTTGCAATAAGCTGTTCAACAACATCTTCAAGCTGTTCACCAAGGAATACTGAAATTATTGCCGGTGGTGCTTCGTTTGCACCTAATCTGCAGTCATTTCCCGGGTTCGATGCGGAAAGTCTTAATAAGTCCGCATGTATATCAACTGCCCTTATGATTGCCGTGAGGAATAGCAGGAACTGAATGTTTTCATTCGGCGTTTTACCTGGATCAAGAAGATTCTTACCGGTATTGGTTACAATTGACCAGTTATCATGCTTACCGGAACCGTTAACTCCCTCATAAGGCTTTTCATGAAGAAGACATTCAAGACCATGTCTTTTGGCAACCTTTTTCATTGTATCCATAACAAGCTGATTATGGTCTGTAGCAATGTTAGCAGATGAATAAATCGGTGCAAGTTCATGCTGGGCAGGTGCCACTTCGTTGTGCTGTGTTTTTGAAAGGATGCCAAGCTTCCAAAGCTCTACATTTAGATCTTTCATATAAGCAGCAACCCTCTCTTTAAGCGATCCAAAATAATGATCCTCAAGCTCCTGTCCTTTTGGTGCAGGTGATCCGAAAAGTGTTCTTCCTGTATATATAAGGTCATCCCTCTTCATGTAATTATTGTGGTCTACAAGGAAATACTCCTGTTCTGCTCCGACAGAACAATCAACACTTACAACATCAGTATACCCGAACAATTTTACAATTCTTACTGCCTGAGTTGAAAGATTTTCCATTGAACGAAGCAATGGAGTTTTCTTATCCAATGCCTCTCCGGTATATGAACAAAATGCAGTAGGAATACAAAGTGTTACACCTGCCGCATCCTCTCTTAAAAATGCCGGTGAAGTACAATCCCATGCTGTATAACCTCTGGCTTCAAAAGTCGCCCTGAGTCCTCCGCTTGGAAAAGAAGATGCATCCGGCTCTCCTTTTATAAGTTCCTTTCCGGAAAATTCCATAATAATTTTTCCACCGGGTGCCGGTTCTATAAATGAATCATGCTTTTCAGCAGTTATTCCGGTGAGTGGCTGGAACCAATGCGTATAGTGAGTTGCTCCTCTTTCAATCGCCCAGTCCTTCATGGCATTAGCTACAACGTTAGCAACCTCAAGAGTAAGATTCTCTCCGTTGTCCATTACCTTCTTTAATGCCTTAAATGTGTCCTTAGGCAAGCGTTCCTTCATCATGGTTTCATTAAATACGTCAATACCAAAGATATCTGTTAATTTTTCTGCCATAACAGGTTTTCCCTTTCTGCCTTAATTTTTTATACTAACCGGCAATAACCTCCAGCCGATTCTTTCCGTTTTCATAAAACTTTATGAGTAAAAAAGCGCTCACAAAAATTGTGAACGCCCTTCTCCAGAAGCTATCTTTGCTTCCTATATACATTACCACTTATTTTCTGTTTTGTGAAGTGAAAATTTTTCTGTTTTTTTATTTTTTAGCCGAATCGGATAAATTCTTCCATTATCCTACAGAAACACCATTTCCCAAAACCGTACTATTGCTGAATATGAATATCCATCTGTTTATACGGAATATTATATCCATTTTCATCCATAGAATATTTTATCTTCTCAAGAAGACTCCATTTAAGTTCCCAATAATCCGAAGATTTACACCATATTCTTATCCCGATTTCCACACTGTCATCTCCAAATGCATTTACAAAAACCTTCTGTGGTCTGTCATTAACTACAGATTTCTCTGAAGCTATTATCTTTTTCAGCATTTCTTTTACAGATGCAATATCATCTTTGTATCCTATTGGCACAATAATATCAACTCTTCGATATGCTTCTTTTGAAACATTAATCAAATCGGAATTTGAAAGTGTTCCGTTTGGAAGGACCACCACTCTGTTATCGCCTGTCTTCAGCTTTGTATAGCATATATCTATTGATGATACGGTTCCCTCATTACCTCCTACAATAATATAATCCCCAACTACAAAAGGTTTCATTATCAAAATAAGAACACCTCCTGCAAGGTTTTGGAGACTTCCCTGCAACGCAAGTCCGACCGTCAAACCGCACGAACCTATAAGTGCTACAAATGATGCCGTCGGAATTCCAAAAATACCTGCTATAATCACTACAAGAATTACATAAAGCAGAATCCTTGAAAATGATATAAGAAATGATACAACTCCCGAATCAAGTCCCGCTCTTTTTGTTATTTTCCTCAAACATTCAATTAAAAAACTTATTAATTTACGTCCGACAACAAAAACAATAATTACTTCAAAAACATGCCAGAGCAGTGTCATGACTGCATTGCCCAGGCTTTCTAAAATCATTTCAACATCCATCAAAAAACCCCATCATCAGAAAAGACTTATTTTTTTGTTCCGGCAGCCTTCTTCGTTCCGGTGTTCTTCTTAGGTGCAGCTTCTTTTTTCTTGGCAGAAGCTTTTCTAATAGGCTTCTTTTCAACAGATTCCTCAATATCGTTTATATTCTTCTTAACGTTATTTGCCGCCGTCTTTTTTCTTACCAGAGGCTTTGCCGTAAATATTGCCACGCCAAGCGAAGGTACGTTTATCTCTATTGAGTTTTCTCTTCCGTCAACCTTTACTTCCCTGCTCTGCTTAAGTCTGGCATTTGTAACTCCGTTTCCTCCGTATTTTTTATCATCGGAATTAAATATTTCTTTATACTTTCCGGCAAATGGAACTCCCAGCGAAAGCTTTTCATAACTGTTTGGCGTAAAATTACATACAATATAAAGAGTATCGTCCGGATTTTCCGTTTTTCTTACAAATGTAACCATACTTCTGTCCGCATCCAGACAACTCATCCACTCAAAACCTTCAGGACTCTGGTCAAGCTCATAAAGTGCCGGGTATTCCTTATACAGTTTTAATAAATCCTTCGTATACATTTGCATCTGTGCATGTTTTACGTCGTCCGTCGTAAGGTTCCAGTCAAGACTCCTTTCCTCACTCCACTCACGAAGCTGCCCGAATTCCTGTCCCATAAACAGCAGTTTTTTGCCCGGATGACAAATCATAAATCCGTATGCCGCACGAAGATTTGCAAATTTGTCTTCTATTTTACCCGGCATTTTATTAAGCATTGACCCTTTTCCGTGAACTACCTCATCATGTGAAAGTACAAGAACAAAGTTTTCACTGTAAGCATACATCATGCTGAATGTAAGAAGGCCATGACATCCTTTTCTGAAAAGAGGATCCTGTCTCATATATGTGGTGAAATCATTCATCCAACCCATGTTCCATTTAAAATCAAAACCAAGTCCGTCATCTTCTACATCTCCGGTGATTTTTGGCCATGCCGTAGATTCTTCGGCAATCATCATTACACCCTTGTTTCTTTTCTTCATTATTGAGTTAAGGTGCTTCATAAGCTCGATTGCTTCAAGATTTTCTCTTCCGCCATATATATTAGGAATCCACTCTCCATCATTTTTACCGTAATCCAAATAAAGCATTGATGCCACTGCATCCATTCTTATACCGTCAGCGTGGTACTTTTCAACCCAGTACAGTGCATTTGCAATAAGAAAATTGGATACCTGAGGACGTCCATAATTAAAGATGAGGGTTCCCCAGTGCGGATGAGAACCTTTTCTCGGATCCCAATGCTCATACAGACAGGTTCCGTCAAAATTTGAAAGACCGAACGTGTCTCTTGGAAAATGTGCAGGAACCCAGTCAAGTATAACTCCAATGCCTTTGCTATGCATATAATCAATAAAGTACATAAAATCTTCAGGAGAACCATAACGTGCGGTAACTGCATAATATCCGGTCACCTGATATCCCCACGATGCATCCAAAGGATGCTCCATTACAGGCATAATCTCAATGTGAGTATAACCCTGTTCAATCACATAGTCAGCAAGCATAACTGCCAATTCCCTATAATTGTAAAAACTTCCGTTTTCCTCTTTCGGTTTTTTCCATGAGCCTAAATGAACTTCATAAACAGCCATAGGTCTCTTTATTTTGTCATCATCTTCTCTCCTGCTTATCCATTCCTCATCAGTCCACACAAAACGTGATGTGTCGGCAACTTTTGATGCAGTTCCCGGTCTGAGCTCGGAAGCTGATGCGTATGGATCTGCTTTAAGATAAGTCAAACCACCTTTTGCTTTAAGCTCATATTTGTAAATACTGCCTTCCTCAACTCCCGGAATAAACAACTCAAAGATTCCCGATTCACCGAGTCTGCGCATCTGATGTTTTCTTCCGTCCCAGTTATTAAAATCTCCGACAACACTTACCCTTAATGAGTTTGGTGACCACACTGCAAATAATGTTCCTTCAACACCATCAATAGTCATTCTGTGTGCACCGAGCTTTTCATATATCGTATAGTTAATGCCCGCAGCAAAAAGTCTGCATTCTTCTTCCGTAATAACCGGAGCAAATGCATACGGATCCTCTACGGTTTCACTTCCGTCCTCATATTCTGCCGTAAGTGTATACCTAAAAGTTTTGTTTCCGGGAATAAGAACGGCAAAATATCCCATTTCGTCTTCCTGTATCATTTCAAAACAACGGCCATCCTCACATTTTACGCATACTTTGAGTGCATCCGGAAAAAAAGCCCCTATCATTATTCCGTTTTCCGTTATGTGCAGACCTAACACCTGATGCGGATTGTCATGCTCTGCATAACACACAGCCTCTATTTCCGGCCAGTTCATCATCTCATACAATTTGTCTTCCATAAGTAATTCTCCTCACCAATATCATATTTGATTTACGACTTCTAATCGTAATACCATTGATCTTTATTCTTTGTTTCCGTTTCTTCCTGTTCCTCTGCTGCTTCTTTTTCTTTATTTGCAGCCGGTCCGAGGTACTTAAGTTCTCCGTCATCGTCACTGTCATCCGCAGCAGTCTCTATCGGAGCCTCAAACTTCGGCATGTATACTGCAAACACCTTTTCAATCAAAAAAGATGAAAGCATTGTATATAATGCAGGTCCGATAATAATCAGAAACGGCAGGCATATGTAACTTAAAAACACACATCCTGCAAACATCACAAGCAGCAAAACGGTATAAATAAAAAATCTTACTGACATGAGATATGAAAACACAAAATAATTAGAGAATCTGAAGCTGAATCTGGATAAAACAGGAAAGAAATACAATAACATGCATACAAGGAACAATGCCACTATCGCCACAAGCCAAAACATGAGCTGATTGCTTCCGCCCTGTGCTGCCTTATCCCAAAGCAGATAAAGTGACAATGCACTTCCTGTAAGAAAAACCAGAAAAACCATCCACCCTGCAATACCCTGAAGCAGATTCTGTTTAAATGAATGAAAGAAATTTTTCATTAAATAGCCTCTTTCTTTTCTTATCGTCTTAACGGTTGCATAATACATAGCTGTACACGCAGGTCCTATAGTAACTATAGGCACACAGCATATAAGAAAAACCACGTTTAAAATAACCATATCCGCAAATTTATTTAAATATCTCCAGAACGCTCTGTCCTGATCAAAAATTGAACCCATTTCTTAAAAATTCCTTTTCTTTTTTTCCAGATAAGTATACCATTACCATTAATTCAAATCAACCCTGACCATTATTTATTTCGTTGTCTCAAACACGCCACATTCAAAACATTCTACACAAGCAGAAACCAGTATATACTGAATATCACGAAACATACGGAAGCAGCAGCAGCGCTCACAGCCGGATACTTTTCTTCCTCATCCGTAACATTTTCTCCCTTTGTTATCTTCTTCCATATAAAAACTGTTGCTCCTGCTGCCATTGCCATAAACAAAATAATAACACCATATATGGTTATCTGTAGACAGCTTGTAAGTACCTCAACTGAATATCCTTTATTCAAATGCCAGAGCCATATCCTGTGTACTGCTATATTCACCACCGAACAAAAAGCAAGCAGCCAGTGAATCATGTTTAGTTTAAATCTCATTCCGTATCTTATCTTCCTTTCGTATTTTCTTTAAGCTTCTTAATACATAAACTATGGTGTCTGCATTTCGTAATAGATTTCCGAAACTTCATATCCCATTTCAAGATATAAATTAATTGCCTTATAATTATCTCCGTATACTGTAAGGCGTACCTTCTTAACCCCCTGTTTAAACAGTTCGTTATGCAGATAATCAAGCATTTCCATAGCAAACCCCTGCTCTCTGTATTCTGCATTAGTAAACACACGATCTACAAAAGCACTCTCGCCTGATACTTTTACTTCTGCTGATGAAATAATTTCTCTGTCTCTGTTAACTATTATCTCACTGCCGGTTTTAATTTCATAAAGAATACGCTCCTTATTCACACCGGTTCCGAATGACCGTCTGTTGAGTCTCAGGTATTCATTCAGCAAATCAGCATCTTCTGCATCAACTGTCATATATTCGGAGAAATCTTCATCTATTACATCTTCCTTTATAATTTCCCTTTCCATTGAAAAAAGCGTTTTTTTCAATATAAAACCTTCTCTAAGATAAAAATCCGGTGCAGTCACACCCTTACAAAAAACTCTGAGAACCTTTTTGGTAGAGCCTCCTCCACTTTCAGATAATTCCGATATCATTCTTCTGATGATAATATCCGTAATTTCCACCGTATCTTCTCCGTCGTCAGTATATATATCTGCATCAAATATCACTTCTGACTCTCCGTTCGGTTCTGAATCACACAGCATGATTCCCGCTCCGCAAATCCCGCCCTCCTGATTTATCACTACCACAGTAGAATCATGATAATCAGGGAAAAAATCTAATTTTCGGCAGAGTTCCTCCGACAGTTTTCGAACTTTGTTCTCATCTGTATCTTTTAATCTTTTTATTTCATACATACCTCTTCCGTCCTATAGAAATATACCTTTTCCGTTCCCGGAATTCCTACTTTTTAGTATATCATGACAGCGAAAAAAAACAAAGACAATAAAAATCTCATTATACTTTTATTCCATACTGCTCATTTCCAATTGTGCCGAAACCAATCTGTGATAAATACCTTTTTTTGCCATAAGCTCATCGTGGGTTCCGACTTCTGCAATATTTTGATCATCCAGAACTACAAGTCTGTCAGCATCCTTTAATGTTGAAAGTCTGTGAGCGATGGCAAAAGTTGTACATCCCTCCCTGAGTCTTTCCAATGCTTTCTGTATAAGATACTCACTTTCAGTATCCAGATTAGACGTTGCCTCATCCAGGATAAGAATCTTTGGTTTATTGAGTATTGCTCTTGCAATTGAAAGTCTCTGTCTTTCACCTCCGGAAAGGTTGTAACCGTGTTCCCCTACGTAAGTATTATAACCGTCCGGTGTTTTGATAATAAAATCATGTGCATTAGCCATTTTAGCTGCCATTATGATTTCTTCCTCGGTAGCATCCGGCTTTGCAAATTTCAAATTATTATATATTGTTCCTGCAAACAGAAAATTTTCCTGGAGCACAACACCAATCTGAGAATGATAATCTGCCAGTTTTATGTTCCTTATATCCTTTCCGTCGATAAGAATACATCCATCATCAGTATCATAAAGTCTCATCAGCAGATTGATGATTGTTGATTTTCCAGTTCCGGAAAGTCCGACAAGCCCTATCATCTCACCTTCTTTTACGCTAAGGCTGACACCACTCAGTACCGGCTCATACGAGCGATATCCGAATCTCACATTTCTGAATTCAACTTCACCCTTAATTTCATGTTTTTCAGAAACATCCGTATCTGCAATTTCCGGTTCCTCATCAAGAATGTCATATATTCTTTCAAGACTTGTAAATAATTGTGTTATTCTTCTTGGAAGAAAAGTCATCCATTCAAGAGGTCCGTAAAGAATCCATGCATAACTTATCATCTGCAAAAGTTTTCCTGCTGTCATTTTTCCATCCAGAACCATTTTGCCGCCAAAAAGTGTTACCACATAAATTCCCATGCTCATCAAAAACGTCAGGCATGGATAGAAACTTGCCCAGAATTTCTCATTTTTCTTCTGAATTTCAGAAAACTCTCCTGTAAGTCTCTCAAAATTTTCTGCTTCTTCATCCTCTGTTCCGAAACTCTTAACCACACGCATTCCGCTTATTACATCCTGAAGCGACGAATTTATTCTATCCGAATGAACCCACTGTGTATGGAATCGTCTGTGAATGTTCTTATAAAAGGCCATCGAGATTCCAAGTGATACAGGCATAAATATCACGGAAATCAGCGTAAGTTTCACATCTATGCCAAGCATTACGATAATGGCAAATATCATATTTATTATACATGTCAGCATTCCTGAAAACGCTTCTTCCATGAAACCGCTTATTTCCTTTGTATCCCTGGTCATCCTGTTCATTATAACGCCAGGTCTTCTGTTGTTTATAAATGCCATTGAAACCTGCTGTATTTTCAGATATAATTTTTCTCTTATGTCTTTAGATACACCGGTTCCAACTTTATTGCAAAGCCAGTATTTGACAGTTTCAAAAACAATATTTATTACCGTCAGTATTATCATCACGGAAACAAAAACAATTATTGTTTTCAGCGTTCCCCTGCCTGTCATCAGATAATCATCAATAAATACCTGCTGAATTTTAGGCTTTATAAGCGCAACTGCTGAAATTCCAATCATCAGAAGTGCTATAATTATAAGACTTAGTCTGTATCCGGAACAAAGTGAAACAAATTTCATAAAAGTCCCGCTTCCCTTATCACATGAAGGACAGGTTCTTTTCCCCCTCATTGGACGACCGCATACCGGACAGGTTCCTTCCATTTCGCGGCTTACAACCATTTTTTCTATTCCGTCCCGGATATTTATAACGCCTCTTGTTATATAAGCAATCCTTGAAACATGCTTCATTGAAAATCTGACAGCAAGTTCCTCATAATCTCTTGAATATCTTTTTATTACAAGACATCCCTGTCCTACCATTGCTTCGCATTTAATTTTTTCAATATCACTGATATCTATTGCTTCACATTTAAGATCTTCAAAGATATAGAGCTTATATTCATTTACCGCCAAATATCCCTTATCAAAAATCATCCCACTTCCATCAATATCAAAGGGAGAACAGTACATGATACTGCCTTCCTCAGAAGGTATCTTCTCCTTGTAACAGGATGGAAGCTTCATATTCAGCTCCATATATTCCTCCAGTCCAACGGATATTTTTCAATCCGCATTTAATCATATATCCCCAAGAATGATTTCATAATCATTACTTTTACTTCATGTTACAGAAATAAATCCAGCTTTTTAAGTTCCTTTGCCGACAATTTCGTGAAATCCGGTATTTCAAATCTGTTGTCATCCAAATCCGTTATAAGAATTCTGGTGTCTGTCAGATAAACAACACTGGACGAATTCATCTTAGCTGCAAATTTACATCTTCCTCTGTTCGTTTCTACATCCCAGTAAGAAAAACCAAATTCATCTTTTATATTGTAAATTTTTGTTATCTCAGGAATAAAATATCTTAAGCCCAACTGCTCCCTTATAATCGAGGCAGTATTAGTATCTACATCTGTAGAAAGATTCTTTATTATACCGATTTCCTTTGCTTTTTCATTGCTTTCCCTTACTGAGATAAATCTGTCAGGATCGGCAAAAGGAAAACCTGCGTAAAAGCTGACCCTGTCATAACTTTCATTCTCCATTTCAAGAGAAACAAACCCTCCCTGTGTTTTCTTAAACAGAGTATTGTTTCTGTCAAGATACCTCATTCTGAGCATCTGATTTGTTTCTTCTTCCATTGATTTTAAATCAAATTCTTTATCCATAAATTAACCTCTTTTCCAATAAAACAACACTTCTCAGTTTTTAATCTCTTAACGAAAGTGCCTTTGTCTGCAATTCCCTAAGCTTATAATAGGTTCCTTTTAATTCTGTCAGTTCCTCGTGACTTCCTTCTTCAGTTACCCTTCCGTCATCAATAACAACCAGATGTGCTGCATCCTTTAACGTCGATAATCTGTGTGCTATTGAAATTGTTGTTCTGTCCTTAATAAGATAATCTATTGATTTGGCAATTGCCTGCTCAGTCTCCGTATCCACTGCAGAAGTTGCCTCGTCAAGAATAAGTATCTTAGGATTACATAAAACAGCTCTGGCAATGGATATTCTTTGTTTTTCTCCCCCTGACAGGGTTCTTCCGGACGAACCGATGATTGTATCATATCCATACGGCATTTTACATATAAAATCATGCGCTCCGGCAAGTTTAGCTGCATTTACAACTTCATCGTTGCTTGCGTCTTTCCTGGCATACCTGATATTATCAGCCACTGTTCCCATAAACATATATGACTCCTGCGAAACCATTGCTATATTTCCTCTCAGGGTTGAAAAAGAAAGATCCCTGACATCAATACCATCAATAAGAACCTGTCCTTCATTCGGATCATATAATCTGCTTATCAAATTTACTATGGTGGTTTTTCCGGCACCGCTTCGACCTACAATTCCGAGCATTTCTCCGTTTCCGGCTTTAAAACTGACATTTTTTAAAACCGGCTTGTTTTCTTCATAACCAAAAGTTACATTTCGAAGCTCAACTTCTCCTTTTAGTTCTTTTATTTCAATCGCATTTTCCTTTTCAGATACATCCGGAACAGCATCAATAATTTCATATATTCTTTCCGCCGCATTCATACAGTCTGTATACCATCTTATAAAATGAGAAAAGAAATCCATTGGTCCGTTAAGCTGGTTGACATATCCTGAAAAGGTTATAAGCACACCCAGTGTAAGATTTCCTTTTATTAATACCAGATATGCACCCACCGCCCATACCATCAGGGAAGCCAATATCTCCGCACTGTTATAAATCTGGTAAAATTTATTGTCATACTCAACCACTGAAAGCTCTGATTCCTGTACCCTGCTGTTGGATTTTTCAAATCTCTTCACTTCACTTTCCTCCTGACCAAAAGCCTTCACGACTCTCGCACCCATAAGGTTGTCATTAATTTTAGAGTTAAGCGTTCTATTAGCCCTGTGTCTCCTTCCGTATCTGTGCCACAGTTTAGGAAGCATAAACCAGCTGATGAGGAAACATACCGGCATAAATATAAGAGAAACTACCGCAAGAAGTACATTAAGTTTAAACATTATTACGGCTGTTGCAGCTATCGACAATATATTAATCACAAAATATGGTAACCCGTCTATAAAAAATCCGAGCACTGAATCCGCATCACCCAAAACTCTTGTCATTAATGAACCTGTCTGTTTACTGTTGTAAAATCCAAGCGACAGCTTTCCCATTGCATTAAAAACATCATTCTTCATGTCTTTTACGAGTTCCGGTGAAATTACCGCCGTAAGTCTTCCCTGGATTATTCCTGCAAGCTGTCTCAGCAGTTTTGTACCAACCATCATAAATACAATCACCACGAGTGCAGTAAACACGTTACCTCCGGGAATACCGAGCTTCTCAATAAACCTTTCATCCGAAGCCAAAACCTTGTCATAAAGAATTGTTCCATTTAAATATGGCCATATAAGGTCCAGTATTGCTATAAGAATAAAGCACACGAATTCAACGGCTATTTTCTTCCAATGCTTCTTCAGATAACCTAAAGTTCTCAGAAAAATTGAACCTTTATTCATACAATGCGGGCATATTTTTCTTTCAGAATCAGGATACATATGCCCACAATGCGGACAATACCCATCCTTTTTCTCTTCTGCAAAGATTTCTTCACTTATTTCACCTTTTTCCTTAAACTCCTTATAGACCTTACAAAGCCTGTCCGCTCCTCCGGTACATTGATTTGAAAAAACCGCAATAATGCCGTCTTTTCCTTCATCTTCACCTATTGCGACAAGATTTCCGCCTACAACATTTCTTTCAATTTTTATTTCTTTTGTGGAGTCAGTCTCGAAAATTTTGATACCATAGATGTTCTCTTCCTGAAGACCCTTTTGCTTTAAATTTTCAGTTCCTCTGTAAAAACGTATTTCATTTTTCCTTAGTCTGCATACCGCCGACACAATCTGTTTTTTTCCAAAGAAAACAAATCCTCTGGTGAATCTGCATTCCTCATCCAAATCCACCGGAATTATGTATATCATTTCTTCAACATTTATATTCTTTTCCTTCAGAGAGTTAATAAGTCCTGTCGGGATTTTCTTATTCCCGAATACGATCGGTCCTTTATTCATCATATCCCTCATTTCCGGGCACTATCTCTGCCCAAATCCAAAAATCAAATAGTAGTTAATAAGCAAATCAAAAATTTCCTGATAATGTTTTCAATATAGTTATATAATAATAATTTGCACTCATAAAAGTAAAGGTAAGAGATTAAAATCGCATACCGATTCCTGCTTTTTCTCAACTTTCCTGTAGAGTAAAAAAACCTGCCATAAGGCAGGCTTTTCATGCAGATAATTATGCTCCGCAGTTGCTACTTCCTAATAACCGAACAGCCTCTTTAAAATTTACGTCACCATCTGATTTTTATCATAACCGGTACATAAATCCGCCTGGCTCGGCTACACAATAAGCATTGAGAAAAGGACAAAACCAGTCCTTAATTAATATATGGTTTCATAAGATCATCAAAATCAAAAGTTCTGAAATAATCCGATGGGGTTTCCGCCCTTCTGATAAGTTTCACACTTCCGTCTTCTTTTAAAAGAAGTTCTGCTGATTTAAGTTTTCCATTATAATTGTATCCCATTGCAAAACCGTGAGCTCCTGTATCATGAATGACAAGATAATCACCCATTTCTATCTCAGGCAGACTGCGGTCTATTGCAAACTTATCATTATTTTCGCATAATGAGCCGACAACGTCGTAAACATGGTCGCATGGCTCATTTTCCTTACCTAATACTGTTATGTGGTGGTATGCCTTATACATAGCCGGTCTCATAAGATTAACCGCACAGGCATCGACACCGATATATTCTTTGTAAATATGCTTTTCATGAATTGCCTTAACTACAAGTTCCCCATATGGTCCCATCATAAATCTTCCGAGTTCCGTAAATATAGCAACGTCTCCCATTCCTGCCGGAACAAGAATTTCCTCGTAAACCCTTCTCACACCTTCGCCTACAGCCAGTATATCAACAGGTTCCTGTTCAGGTCTGTATGGTATACCGATACCGCCGGAAAGATTAATAAATTTAATATGGGCTCCTGTTTTTTCCTTCAGCTCTACCGCAAGTTCAAAAAGAGTTCTTGCCAGTGTAGGGTAGTAATCACCTGCTGTGGTATTGCTTACAAGAAAAGAATGTATACCGAAATTCTTAACACCAAGTGACATCAGCTTTTTATATCCTTCAATCATCTGTTCCTTAGTATTTCCGTATTTAGCATCACCCGGATTATCCATTATGCCGTTTTCAAGCTCATAGATTCCTCCCGGATTATATCTCATGCATACGGTCTCAGGAACGCCGCATTCTTTATTAAGAAAATCGATATGTGTTATGTCATCAAGATTAATATAAGCTCCAAGTTCTTTTGCTTTTGTAAATTCCCCTTCCGGAGTCTCGTTTGAGGAAAACATAATGTCACCTTCTCCCATTCCCACCGCTTCTGAGAGATAAAGTTCCGTAATTGATGAGCAGTCTGCCCCACAGCCTTCCTCTTTTAAAATCTGAAGAAGATAAGGATTTGGTGTCGCCTTAACTGCAAAAAATTCCTTAAATCCCGGATTCCATGCAAAAGCCTTTTTTAAAGCTCTGGCATTCTTCCTGATTCCCGCTTCATCATATATATGAAAAGGTGTAGGGTAATCCTTTACAATTTTTTCAACCATTTCCTTAGTAAGAAAACTCTTCTTCATTCTTATTTATTCCTCCATATGTTAATTCACATTCCGGATTCTTTATTTCCTGATGTCAATCCTCGTTTAACGGCTTTATCATTATCTCCGTAACACGACCAGATGCCATGATTCAACCGTACAAACTGCCTTGTCATGCTATCATCTATGTTTAGGTTTGTCAAGATTTTTCAAACTGAATCTTCAATCCCTGAAGCCCGCGTTTTCTGGTTCTCAGTTTTTTAATATTAATCTTTTTCCCCTCAAATGAAAGCACTTCTTCTTTGCTGTCGTGAACAACCGCATAAACAACCGATTCTGCCTTTGTAAGCGTAATTCCCTTCACGCCCTTACCTGTTTTTTTCTGTTCCGGAACCTCACTAAGCTGGAACATAAGAAGCAGGTTTTTGTTTGTTAATATTGTAAGTCTCTGTTTTTCAGAAAGCACTTCTGCAGCAGACAGCATTATTATATTTGCAACACTGTCACCGTCACCAAGCTTTGTTGCCGCCACAACCTGACGCTTTGTATCATATTCCACACCTGACACTCTTTTCACAAAACCATTTTGGGTGATAAAAAGCAGCTGTGCTTCAAAAAGCTGGGATAATGATGCCATAAAAACAGGTGTTTCTTTATCCATCTTTGTAAGCACCTGTATCAGAGTGCCTTTCTCTTTTACCCTGCATTTAGGAAGTTGAGAAACTTTTATCTGATACATATTTCCCTCAGCGGTAAAGATACAGATTCTATCGTCACTTTTAACAGTAATAACATTCGTAAATTCAGCAACTGCCTCCGCACCCGCTCTTTGATAAGCCGCCGGATCAACCGTTTTCGTATATCCGAATCTGTCTGAAACAACAATAAGATCCTCTATTTTTTCTTCTGCCTTGTAATTCTCAACCTTTGAATTCATAATTGTTGTTTTTCTCTCGGTTTTGAATTTTTCCCTGAATTCCAAAAGCTGAGTCTTTATAACCTTATGCAATTCCTTTCGGCTTCCCAGTATTTTTTCAAATCTGCGTATGTCTTTAAGAAGCTGTTCCTGCTCACCATGGAGCTTTAAGACCTCAAGTCCTATGAGTTTTGAAAGCTGCATTGTAAGGATTGCATCTGCCTGTTTCTCAGTAAAATCGAATGTAACTGCAATGGCTCTTGCAGTTTCCGTCTTAAATTTTATATCCTCCGTATTTCCGCTAATAAGACATTCCTTTGCCTGTTTAACTGAAGATGATCCTCTAAGAACCTCAATTATTACATCTATAACATCAACAGCCCTTATGAGTCCGTCCACTATTTCCAGTCTCTTATTTGCTTTATCTAAGAGAAATTTGTACTCTTTTGTATATAATTCTTCCTGAAAATCCACAAATTCAACAACCAGCTGTCTGAGACTGAACTGATATGGCTGCTTATCTTTAACAGCAAGAAAACATGCTCCATAGGTACTTTCCAATGAAGATTTTTTCAAAAGTCCGTTAAGAAGGTTAGATACGTCCCTGTCTTTTTTTACTTCAACAACAATTCTTATCCCTTCCTTGCTAGACTCGTCCCTGACATCATAAATTTCCTCGAATGTTTTATCTTTCATCAAGGTTACAAGTTCTTCCACAAGTCTCGTCTTGTTGCCTGCTGCCGGATAAGGTATTTCTGAAATTACGATATTCTTCCTTCCCGACTCCCCGTTTTCAATTGAAGTTCTTGCCCTTACCCTGATTTTTCCCTCACCGGTTTCATAGAGATTCTGTAGCTCATCAGCATTTGTAATGATTCCTCCGGTAGGGAAATCCGGTCCCGGTATATGAACCATAAGTTCATCCGTCGTAATTTCCGGGTTTTCCATGTATGCAATTACGCCATTTATAACTTCACCGGGATTATGCGGCGGTATGTTGGTTGCCATTCCGACTGCAATACCTGTAGTTCCGTTGATAAGAAGGTTCGGGAGCATTGCCGGCAGAACCATAGGTTCTTTCTCACTCTCATCAAAGTTAGGTCCAAACTCAACAAGACCTTTTTCAAGGTGGTCAAGAAGAGTCATTGCACCCTCGCTTAACCTTGCCTCGGTATATCTCATTGCAGCCGCACCATCTCCGTCTATTGAGCCAAAATTTCCATGACCGTCTACAAGCGGAATTGCCAGACTGTAGTCTTCAGACATATGCACCAGTGCATCATATATTGATGAATCTCCGTGCGGATGATATTTACCCATTGTATCACCTACTATACGGGCACATTTTCTATGCGGTTTGTCAGGCGAAAGACCAAGTTCAATCATTGCATATAAAACTCTTCTTTGAACCGGTTTAAGTCCGTCTCTGACATCCGGCAGTGCTCTGGCTATAATAACACTCATCGCATAATCCCTGTATGAAGTTCTCATCTCCTCCACGAAGTCGCGCTGAATTATTGTATCCTCTGGATTACTCACTATTTCCTCCTTTGCCCTCATTATCCTGGGCTTTCCTTCTTTACACAAACCGAAACACCCGGTTTATTTTCTGCGGGTACAATTATCTCTGTATTCTTCCGGTTTACCTTAAAGCAAAAGTTATAAATTTTTACGATATTTTCTAAACATCCAGCTTGGCATATTTTGCTTCTTCCATTATAAACTGTCTCCTCGGCGGAACCGCACTTCCCATAAGAACTCCTGTAATCTCATCAGCCTCCACAACATCACTGATTGAAACCCTTGCAAGAGTTCTTGTTTCCGGATCAAGTGTAGTTTCCCAAAGCTGATCAGCATCCATTTCTCCGAGACCCTTGTATCTCTGCATTGACAGAATTTTTCCTTTTCCTTCTATATCGTTTCTGAACTTTTCAAGACTGAAATCATCCATGATATATCTGCTCTCTTTGGTTTTCTTTTTCCCTTTTGAAAGCTCATAATCTACCTTGTACAGTGGTGGAAGACCTCTATAAACCTTTCCTTCTAAAATAAGTTCCGGCATAAATCGATAGAAAAACGTAAGAAGCAGCGTGCTTATATGAGCTCCGTCTACATCAGCATCCGTTAATATGATAATTTTGTCATATCTTAATTTATTTATGTCAAACTCGTCACCGATTCCGCATCCGAAAGAAGCTATCATCGTTTTAATTTCATTGTTCGTCAGTATCTTCTCCAAAGTCGCCTTTTCTACATTTAAGATTTTGCCTCTGAGCGGAAGAACTGCCTGAGTACGCCTGTTTCTCGCCTTTTTTACCGTACCTCCGGCTGAGTCACCCTCTACGATATAAACCTCACATTCAGCAGCTTTCTTTGAAGAACATGCAGCCAATTTCGACTTTGTATCAAAGTCATTTAAAGATTTAAGTACGGCATTTCTAGCTTTATCTCCTGCTTTTCTTGCCTGAAAAGATTTAAGTGAGTTTTCAAGAATTTTCTTCAGAATCTCAACATTGCGGTCAAAATATCTTTCCACTTCTCTTGCAAAAACTTCATCTACCGCCATCTTAGCATCTGTATTTCCGAGCTTTGTCTTTGTCTGCCCCTCAAACTGCGGGTCCGGATGTTTTATTGAAATAATGGCAACAATTCCGTTACGTATATCTTTCCCGTCAAAATTTTCATCCTTATCCTTTAATATACCGAGTTCCCTTGCATATTGATTCATTACCCTGGTCAACGCCATTTTGAATCCGGTTACAAGAGTTCCTCCATCCACAACATTGATTCTGTTACAGTATGCATTTATCTGTTCCGTGTATGAATTTGTATATTGAAAAGCAACCTCAACTTCTATGTCTCCGCTCGTTCCCTCCGTATAAACAGGTTCCGGATGAAGACATACTGCATCCCTGTTAAGGTAGGCTACATAGCTTTTTATTCCGTCTTCTTCATAATACGTTTTCTTAGTACCTGCTTTTTTATCTTCAAATTCAATCGTCAGCCCTTTATTAAGGTAAGCAATTTCCTTCAGTCTTTTGCATATTGTTTCAGCCTTAAACTCAACCGTTTCAAATATCGAAGGATCCGGATAGAACGTTACTTCAGTTCCTGTATCCGATTTTGCGCACTTTCCTGCCACCGGCAGTTCTCCTTTTTCCGTAAGGCTCAACGTCGGATTACCGCCATTCTCATAGGAATCTTTATAAACAAGACCGCCTTTCCGGATTTCTATAAACATCTTTGACGAAAGGGCATTTACAACAGATGCACCTACACCATGAAGACCTCCCGAAACCTTATAAACAGAATTACCGAACTTTCCTCCCGCATGTAAAATAGTATAAACTACTCTTTCCGTAGGAATTTTTTTTGTAGGGTGCAAATCAACCGGAACTCCTCTTCCATGGTCCCTTATTTTAATTCCTCCGTCTTCCAAAAGAGTAATTTCTATTTTATTGCAATATCCTGCAAGATGCTCATCTATACCATTATCAAGTATCTCCCAAATAAGATGGTGAAGACCTCTCGTTCCTGTACTTCCGATATACATTCCCGGACGTTTTCTTACAGCCTCCAAACCCTCAAGAACCACTATTTGGCTTCCATCATATTCTACCATCTGTTTTCCTCCATCTGCTCTTTGCCGTCTGCTGCGGCCAAAATGATTCCAAAACAAAGTTTATCATACGAACATTTGTTTGTCAATTTCCCCGTTTTTTAAACTTTATTTACCTGAAAAATTTCCCTCTCTGTCGGTAAGTCTTCCTTTCTCTACATTCGGTATTATGAACTTTTCCTTTGCATAATCCCACAAGACCTCCGATCCCTCCGCAGTTTTTTCGTTTCTCTTTAAAACCTGCGATACATCTATTCCGTGTTCTACCCAAGCCCTACCTGAAGTTGCCGCATTCAAAAGAAGAGGCTGGATACAGTCCATTGTTCTTGCGAACCTTGCTTCCGGACTGCTTCTGTCCTCAAACTCTCTCCAGAGTCCGTAAAGTTCATCTGCCAAATCGTCCTCAAGAATTCCATAGATTCTTTTTGCTGCTGCGTCTTCTCTTTCTTCATGTGTACTCTGTCCTGCTTCATCATATGCATATGTATCACCCGCATCTATTTCAACTACATCATGAAGCAAAATCATCTTAATTGTCTTCTCTATATCTATTTTTTCAGCAGCATAGTCTTTAAGCAGTAAAGCCATAACCGCCATATGCCATGCATGTTCGGCATCGTTTTCCTTTCTTTTCCCATCACTCAGATAAGTCTGTCTGAATATGTTTTTTTCCTTATCAAGTTCGAGTAAAAATTCAAAAAGCGTATCAAGTTTTTTTTCCATGTCATACCTCTTTTATTCAAATTACGGATGATATTTATTTATTTCCGCCAAACACATTTTTAAACATTATATTTTCATCTACGGCTGAATTAATTCCTGCAACGGTTCCACTGCTTGAATACTGCCATATTGCAAACTCATACGGCAACACCGGATCATCTCCGTAATACGCATACCATACTGTTCTGTCTGCCAGCCTGTCCATATCTATTCCAAGAAGAAGCCACCTTGTATTTGCATATATTACAGGCATATATCCTGCTTCTTCCACCTTATTGCAGAAAGCCTCGGTTATTTCGGTTCTTAACTCCCTGGATATAAGATTCCCCCTCGCGTCTGCCGGTTCATCATATGCCTCGGTATCAAATACAATCGGTCCGGTACAACCTGTTTTTTCCGCAAGTTCAATTGCAAACAGAGCTTCCTCAATTCCTTCTTCTACCGTTACTGCCTGTGTAAACATATAAATTCCTGTATCCAGTCCCTCTGCTGCCGCATTTTTTAAATTATCAGCCGCATACTCATCTTCAACTATCTTTCCCTTTGAATAGCCTCTGTATCCTGCTCTCACAAAAGCAAAACTTATTCCGTCAGCCTTTACCTTTTTCCAATCAATCTCCCCTTGAAACTTCGATACATCAATTCCTGCCGCTGACTCTTCTCCGTATACTTTTCGACCTTTTTCATCTGTTTCAACCTTTGAATAATCCACATTCGCAAGTTCCACGTTTTCATAATAAGGAAGAGCATACTTCCCGCCATTTTTTCCGACAATTATAATTCTGTCATCCAGAGGAGCTGTCAAAGGTGTTATAATTCCGTTATTTTCATAATCTTCATACTCAAAAGGAACATATGCTGCAAAAGACTGGGAATCCATATAAAATCCGTTTTCTGCATATGTTATCTCTCCTGAATATTCTCCCAGATAGGCAGTTCCGTCCACTGAAGGGTATGCGACAAAACTTATTTTATCTTCCGTAATTTCCACCCTAAGCCCATTTTCAAGGATAATCGAGTTCTTGCCGCCGGTTACTATTGCCTCAAACTGTTTTTCGTTCAAAGAATAAGCATAATTCACACCGCCATGACCTATTTCGGCAGTATTGTTATTTTCATCTGTCCTGTTTAAACTGAAATAATATAACAAAGTAGGCTGTAAACTTATTGTTCCGGCTTTTCTGCATCCATCTAAATTATACAGACTCATCACATCCGGAATTCCCTCCGAATAACTGATATTCAGTATCCCTCTTGAACCATCAGTGAAAGTTACTTTCTCCGGAACAAGGTTCTCAGGTTTATTTATATCATAAGAATCCCCCATCAATATAAAATTTCCATCATATATCAGAAACGATTTCATCATACTTTCATTAAATTCTGCATCCGGAAATTCATTCTGGTAACATATTTTCAGGCTTTTTTCATTAACCACTCCGCTAATGGTTAGATATTCAAACCCTCCAATCATTTCCGTTGATGCAGAAAACTCTTCATTTTTAAATTCCTTAACAATTTCCTGCAGATTGTCTGACATTTTGTAGGTTACAATTATACCTGAATTTGAGCCGGCAAAAACTGCTGTACCGTTCTTTTTTTCCCTGACAGCTATATAAGCCGTAAAAACAAGCGATATAATCAGGGCTGCCGCTAAAATCATGATTCCTATTTTCAGATTTCTTATTGTTGCAGCCATTTTTCTATAATAATGCTTAAATTTTGCAAGCTCATCACCTGCTTCTCCCCCGATTTCATTCATTCCGTTCCCACTGCTTTTCTGTTGTTTCGGAAGACTCTCTTCATTCATTCTTATTTCATCATTGGCATCATTCTTCATTATCTTCCTCCTTGTCCGATTAAACAGTCTTTTCCATGATACAACATTTTTCAACCTTTCACAACCTGAATAAAACCTAAGATGGAATTGTTTCATCAAAAATCCGAAAACTGAAAAAAAGACCGGATTAACAGTCTGAAACTGTCGCACCGATCTTCTTATCCTGTCTGTTTATTACCGGAGTTTTACTTGAAAATGATTTTTTTAAAGTTCTTCTTTCCTCTCTTAAAAAGAATTCCATCCTTTAAATCTTCTGACTTAAATGTCTTTTTAACATCCGTAACCTTTTCATTATCCACGGTTACTCCGCCCTGTTCAACATTTCTTCTTGCTTCTGAACGTGTAGGAGCAAGTCCTGACTTAACCAATATCGAAACAATATCGATTTCACCATCCGTAAAATCTTCTGTTCCGAGTACATATTCCGGAGCATTCTCTGCATTACCTGCGGTAAAAAGTGCTCTTGCCGCTTCCTGTGCCTTTACGGCCTCTTCTTCTCCATGAACAAGTTTTGTAAGTTCATATCCAAGAATTTCTTTAGCTTTATTAAGCTGACTTCCTTCCCAGTTTTCCATCTGTCTGATTTCTTCCATAGGCAGGAAAGTAAGCATTTTGATACATTTCAGAACATCTGCATCTGAAACATTTCTCCAATACTGATAAAACTCAAACGGACTTGTTTTTTCAGGATCAAGCCAAACTGCTCCTTTCTCCGTTTTTCCCATTTTCTTTCCTTCAGAGTTAAGGAGAAGTGTTATTGTCATTGCACTTGCATCTTTTCCAAGCTTTCTTCTTATGAGTTCCGTACCTCCAAGCATATTGCTCCACTGATCATCACCACCAAACTCAAGATTACAGCCATAATCCTGATAGAGTCTGAAGAAATCATAACTCTGCATAATCATATAGTTGAATTCAAGGAATGTAAGACCTCTTTCCATTCTCTGCTTATAACATTCTGCCGAAAGCATTCTGTTTACTGAAAAATGAGCTCCAACTTCCCTGAGTACATCTATATAATTAAGATCAAGAAGCCAGTCCGCATTGTTTACAAGCAATGCTCTGTCATCCGTGAAATCTATAAATTTTGCCATCTGTTTTTTGAAGCATTCAACATTATGGTCAATTGTTTCCCTTGTCATCATGCGTCGCATATCAGTTTTTCCGGATGGATCACCAATCATTGCTGTTCCACCGCCGATAAGTGCTATCGGTTTGTTTCCTGCCATCTGAAGTCTCTTCATAAGGCAGAGTGCCATGAAGTGACCTACATGAAGACTGTCTGCCGTAGGATCGAATCCAATATAAAAAGTTGCTTTTCCTGTATTAATCAGCTCACTTACAAGCTTTTCATCAGTTACCTGAGCAATAAGTCCTCTTTCTTTAAGTTCATCATACAATGTCATGATAAAGTCCCTTTCTTTGTTAAAACGAAAATATTCCGTATACATAAAGGAGGCAGACCCAACGACCTGCCTCCTAAATATAAACACTAATTAATCATACAATTCTTCATATGCATCCTTAGCATCTTCAAGTAAATCTTCAAAATCATCTTCATCAAGCTGATAAAGAACACTTGTAAATGAAGGTCCGTCTAATACATACCAATCACCCTTGTATTTATACACATAACAGATTGATGTATCCTTAGCTACCTTATCCTTGTCAACGGTAAAATTCCACTTAACTTCAGCAGCATAAGCCTTTTTAATTTTATCTGCATCAAAACCGTAATCATCGTAATACTCGTCAAAATAATCCTTAAGTTCATCAAGATCTTCAAATCTTACGTCATCTTCAAGCTTGTCAAGATCTTCAAGGTCTTCCATCTTCTTTATTTCGTATTCAAACTTAACCTTACCTTCATCTTTAAGACCTTCATAAACAATATCACCTGTTTTTACGCTGATTTCAACAAAATCATCATAATCGATATCAAAATAATCATTATCTTCAAGTGATTCCTTCTGAACCTTTTCAGGCATTTCCATGTCAATAAGCTTTTCTGTCTTAAACTTACCAAAAGCATTGAAATACTTCTTTACTGCTTTCTTTTCGGCACCGCTCATAAGAACGATTATAGCGATTATAACTACTACAGCCACTGCTGCAATGGCAATAATTGGTGCATAATTGCCTGATTTGGATGCCTCCTGCTGTGCATTATCAGCTGCCTGTGACTGTGTACCTTCCGCTGCCGTACCACAGTTAGGGCAAAAAGCCTCACCGTCTGCGAACTCTGAACCGCAATTTTTACAGAACATTTTCTCTTTTCATCCATAGAAGAAAATCTATGGACTCTCCTTTCCATATTTTTTCAACAAAATAAAATACTAAACGGATTCTCTAATCCGATTCTAATATACAACACTATTTTACTTTTTTCAAGACTCTGAATCAGATTTAAATCCTCTACTGAAGTACTCTTACTCTAAGCACGCCCTCGACATTCTCAATTGCCTTTTTGGTATCATCCTCAACCTTTGCAGCAATATCGAGAACTGAATATGCATAATCACCACGACTCTTATTATACATGTTTTCGATATTAAGTCCAAGTCCTGCAATTGCTGATGTAAACTGACTCAGCATATTAGGTATGTTTTTGTGAAGAATACATATTCTGCAAGGAGTACGTCTTACACCTGCATCAAGTGCCGGATAATTTACGGAATTAATAATGTTTCCATTTTCTACATATTCCCTAAGTTCCTTCGCAGCCATTATTGCACAATTATCTTCAGATTCCTTTGTTGATGCTCCAAGATGAGGTGTCGCAACCGTATTTTTCATTCTTACGGTATTAGGGTTTACGAAATCCGTCATATATTTCTTTACCTTGCCGCTGTTAAGTGCCTCTGCCATTGCCTCTTCATCAACAAGCAGATCTCTTGCATAGTTAAGGATTACAACGCCGTCTTTCATAATGGAAATTGTATCTTTGTTTATCATCTTTCTTGTATCTTCCAGTAAAGGTACATGAACAGTAATATAATCGCAGTTTTTAAAGATTTCCTCTCTTGTTTTAACAAGATTCACCTTATGACTGAGCTTCCATGCATTCTCAACACTGATAAAAGGATCGCATCCGTAAACCTGCATACCAAGAGCGGATGCCGCATTAGCAACCAGAACACCGATTGCTCCGAGACCAATTACTCCAAGTTTCTTTCCTGAAACCTCACATCCTGCAAACTGTTTCTTACTTTTTTCCACTGTTTTAGCAAGATTTTCGTCATCTTTATTGTTAAGTCCCCAGTTTACGCCTCCGACAATGTCTCTTGATCCCATAAGGATTCCTGCTATTACGAGTTCCTTAACTGCATTTGCATTTGCTCCCGGAGTATTGAATACCACAACACCCTTTGAAGCACATGTATCAAGAGGAATATTGTTTACTCCTGCTCCTGCTCTTGCAACAGCTATAAGATTCTTATTTAATTCAAGCTCATGCATTGATGCACTTCTTACAAGTGCAATATCAGCCTCGCCAAAATCATCTGTCTTTACATATTCGTTTCCGAGAATTTCAAGGCCTTCAGCCGCAATCGGATTAAGACAATTATATTTTATCATATTTTCCTCCGCCGCCTTCATATATGAGCAAAATTGCCCTTTTCATGAAGTTCATATATTTAATATAGTAATCAGGATTATTTTATATTCTCTGCTTCAAACTTCTTCATAAACTCAACGAGCTTCTCAACACCCTCAATAGGCATGGCATTGTAGATACTTGCTCTCATACCTCCGACACTTCTGTGGCCTTTAAGGTTAACAAAGCCTGCCTCTGCCGCTTCCTTAACAAATTTAGCATCAAGTTCTGCATCACCTGTTACAAAAGGAACATTCATAAGAGAACGTGAATCCGGCTCAACGGTTCCTTTGAAAAGTTTTGACGAATCAAGGAAATCATATAAGATTTTTGCCTTCTTCTCATTCTTTTCCTTCATTGCAGCAAGACCACCCTGCTTTTTAATCCACTTAAATACCTTGCCGCACATATAAATGCCATAGCATGGAGGTGTATTATACATACTTCCTGCATCTGCCTGTGTCTTAAATTTAAGCATTGTAGGTGTTCCGGGAAGCACGTCATCCGTAATAAGATCCTCACGAATTATAGCTATAACCACTCCTGCAGGTCCGATGTTTTTCTGTGCACCACCGTACATAATTGCATATTTTGTAATATCTACCGGCTCACTTAAGAAACATGAAGAAACATCCGAAACTAAATCTTTTCCTTTTGTATCTGGAAGTGTTTTGAATTTTGTTCCGTAAATAGTATTATTTTCGCATATATATACATAATCAGTATCATCATCTATCTGAAGATCTGAACAATCCGGAATATATGAGAAGGTTTTATCCTCTGAACTTGCAACTTTAACCGCATTACCATACTTCTGAGCTTCCTGATAGGCTTTCTTAGCCCACTGACCGGTAACTATATAAGCGGCTTTTTTGTTTTTCATTAAGTTTAAAGGTACCTGGGCAAACATCATATGTGCTCCGCCCTGAAGAAATAAAACCTTGTAATTATCAGGTATACCTATAAGTTCTCTGAGATCTGCTTCTGCTTCATCAATAATAGACTGGAAAGCCTTTGAACGATGACTCATTTCCATAACAGACATGCCCGTACCTTTGTAATCAAGCATTTCTGCAGCAGCCTCCTTTAATACTTCTTCCGGCAGTACGGCCGGACCGGCTGAAAAGTTATAAACTCTTGCCATTTTTCTACCTCCTGGAATATATCGATGTCTGCCGGAATTTGCCGGCCTGACTAAAAAGCGGCATACACACGGAATGTAGACTCTATCGCATACCGTGCACCGCAGCTGCATAAATATACTGTATACACAACCGTTTTCAAGTATAAAACCATTAACCGGCTATGTCAACCCCGGTTTACAACTCCCTGCTTCATATGCCATCTTTGTCATTCTCTCAAATCTGATATATTCTTCAGGTAGCAATTTAAGAACTGATTCATAAAATATGATAAAGCTTTACGGAGTAAGAAATTGTATTATTCAAGAAACAACACTTACAGATATGGCGGTAATTATCAAAACTATAATATGCCTCCTTCAAAAAAGACGGGTCCCGTCATGTCTAATCAGGTGTCCGGCGGTTATGATGAAAACTTTACCATTGCAATGGCATACGTACCATGGCAGATATACAGGGATTTATACGAACCCTGCGATGCACTTTGTCAGGGCACTGTATTTAAAGAACTCAACCTTGTTTTCTGTGGTTAAAATCAACCCCTGTTTTATTTCTTACATTTAAAGTAAGAAATAAACTGATTCAGATAAAAAAACCTCCTGCCGTGAGGTAGTCCGAAAAGTCCGGCTTTTCGGGTTTACCTCATACTCGGCATGGAGGTTTTTAATTTTTTTATCAGTTATAATTCAACTGTGGGCATTTTATAAAAATGCATCTGCAAGCTCCTCAGGAGTCATTGTAACTTCATCATAGAAATATACCATTACTACAAAACAGTTATCACCCATGTCTCTGCTGCCAACCACGAGATAGTAGCTGTTTTCATCAGTGCCTATTGCTGCCACATCACATCCCTGTACTGTATATGTGTTGTAGCCGTCGTCACCATACGATTCTGCATAGTATTCAACTACACTGTCAAATTCAAAATCCTCCCAAAGGAAAAGGCTTGCTGATACCTTTGAACCGTCAAAAAAGATTGCATCGTCATCACACTCAACATCATCAAATAAATCATCATCATATGAGAATGTAAAATCCTTACCGTTAAGATTTATTGACCATTCATCTCCGTCTAAGCTGATAGCACCGTTTCCTACTTCTACTGTTCCCCAGTCATCATCGTCATAATCATCGTCGTCCCAGTCATCATCCCAGTCATCAATATCAACATCACCAACGATGTCGCCCCATTTATCGTTTATGCCTTCAACAACATCTGCAAGAACATCCTGGTTGTCCATTGCATAATCAACCATATCTGTTAAACTTAATACATTCTTAGGTGCTGAAACCTTTGCATCTTCATCTACTTTAAGGCTGTATTCAATTGCGATTTCAATCTTCTCGCCATCTGCTTCTGCTTCCATACCGATTTCATAAGCAAATTCTTCTTCTGAAGCAGTTACCTTAATTGTACTTACAACTTCAACTTCCTCAAATGCTTCTTCGAAATCATCAGAATCCATATCTTCTACAGACTCTTTAATTTCTTCAAATCCTTCAAAAAGATTAATCTCTGCATCTTCAAGTTCAATATCATCAACAGAATCAATTATAGCCTGTATGTCATCATCTGAAACAGTTCCGCCCAAAGCTTCTACTGCACTCATAATGTCGTCAGACATATCCTCAAGAACATCCTTAAGATATGACTTATAATCAATGGCATTAAGAGATTCTTCGTATGCTTTCTGAATCTCATCCTGATTTTCATCAATATACTTAACAACATTTCTTACGAGTTTCTCATAATCTTCAGCTTTTTTTATTTCCGCAGTGAATACTGTTCCGTCGCTTTCTTCCTCTACATCGATATCTTCAAGTGCAGCATTAATGAAATCTTTTGAGATTTCCTGAAGTTTTTCTCCTGCCTTATCGTCTGTTTCCGGCATCATAATCTTATAATATCCGAACTCAGTTTCAACATCAGATAAAACTTCAATTACAGAATCAATATTAATATAGAGATAATCTCCGCTTACAACAAATACATCATCAAGTGCAACCTCAACTTCCTGACCGGATGATTCTACTGCAAAGCTCATTCCGAATGTACAATCATTGCCTGCTATGGTTCCATCTGAATTAAACTCGATTTTACCATACTCTCCGGCATCAACTAATGCCTTAAGAGTGTAGTCACCGCTTGTGTAATTATCAGCTGATGCTAAAGCATCGGCCAAAGTGCTGACAGAATCACCTTTCTTACCGCTGCCTTTCTTTTCTTTGTCATCACTGTCTGATTTTCCGCATCCGACAATAGTGAACATCATTGTGCTTGCAAGGAATATTGCAAGACCACGCTTAAATTTTACCATTTTTCCTCCTATCTGCGCACATGCGCAAAGAACAGGTACTTTATCTCCTAATATACTTGTACCTATTTTGTAATATAACACGAGACTTTTATATATTCAAGAGTCAATACTTCTAAAAAAAACTTTTTGCTTTCATATTTTTTGTAAAAAAATGAAAGCAGATAAAAATATTATCTGCTTTCCGTTCTATCAGTTATAAATTTTGAATTCTTTTCCGTCCCTTATCATTACCGGAATAATATCAATAGGTGCCGGCACGGTTACATTCTGTCCGCCTTTGTATACTTTTCCTGTGTACGCATCCGTCCACTCTGCACCTTCAGGGAGATACAGGGTTCTTTCGTTTACGCCCTCTTCCATCACCGGTGCAACCAAAAGATCCTGTCCGAACATATACTCGTCTTCAATTTCCCATGCTTTTTTATCTGCATAAAAATCGTAGAATACCGGTCTCATCACAGGTGAACCATTTTCACTGGCTTCTTTCATACAAACTCTTATGTAATCACGAAGATTCTCTCTTATAAAGAGATATTTCTTCATTATTTCGTAATTTTCTTCACCGAAACTCCAGACTTCATTATCCTGACCGCTGGTAAGCTGACGGACACCATTGATGAATTCCTCTTCTCTTTCATGCCAAGGTGATCTTTCTCCATGCATTCTGAAAACAGGACAGAATGCACTCCATTCAAACCATCTTATAAGAAGTTCCCTGAATTTTTCATCTTCAATATTTCCGCCAAGGAATCCACCGATATCAGAGGTCCACCAAGGAATTCCCGCAAGACACATATTAAGTCCTGCCTGAAGCTGTTCTCTCATGGAACGGAATGATGAGTAAATATCACCTGACCATGTAAGAACTCCGTATTTCTGACTTCCGGCCCATGCACACCTTACAAGGCTGAGTACATCATCTTCCCCTTCTTTTCTAAGTCCGTCATAAAATCCCTTTGCATAGCCGACCGGATATACGTTTGAACACTGAAGTGCCGGTCCTGCATAGTAACGGTAGTTATCAAAATCATACGGACCATATTCCGGTTCTGCTTCATCAAGCCAGAAACATTTTATTCCGTACTTATAATAATTTTGTTTACATTTCTCCCAAACGAATTCCTGTGCTCCCGGATGAGTTGCATCATAAAATACCGTATTGCCCATCCATGTCATATGATTCTGATTTCCTCTGTCTGCACTTACAAGATAGCCGTTTGCCGCCATTTTTCCGAAATTTTCACTCTTTTCATCAATTGTAGGCCAAACCGATACTACAGTTTCTATACCCATTGATTTAAGTTCTTTAACCATAGCTTCCGGATCCGGCCAGTCTCTTGGTTCAAATTTGAAATCGCCCTGTCTTGTCCAATGGAAAAAGTCAACAACAATGGCATCCATCGGAAGTCCTCTTTTTTTATGTTCTCTTGCAACTGCCAAAAGTTCATCCTGTGTTCTGTAACGGAGTTTGCACTGCCAGTATCCGAGTCCGAATTCAGGCATCATCGGTGTACGTCCGGTAGCAGCGGAATAATTTGCTTCAAGATCTGCAGGGGTATCACCCGCAGTTATAAAATAATCAAGCTTCTTTGTACTTTGTGCCACCCACTCAGTTTTGTTTGTCGCAAAAGTTGCGGTTCCGATTGCCGGATTGTTCCAGAAGAAACCATAACCTCTTGAAGATATCATAAAAGGAACACTTGCCTGAGAGTTTCTGTGGGCAAGTTCCAAACACGCCCCCTTCTTGTTAAGATTTTTCTCCTGGTACTGACCCATACCAAAAATCTTCTCATCATCATATGCTTCAAATCTTGCCGTAAGCACATAGTCTGTTGTTCCCGGAATAGGCTTTAATTCTCTTCCGTTTACTCTTAAGGGAACACAATATCTGTTAATTCTATCCCTTGTTCTCCAATATTCTTCAGTAAGAATTTCTCCTTTATCATTATAAAAGCTTATCCATCCTTCAGGATTCACGACTGCTGAAATTTTACCATTTGTTATCTTTGAATAAATCCCTGTCTGATGATACTGTTTCCATTCTTCTCCCTTATACCATGGATCAGTAGTATCCCTTTCTTCAAAATCAATCTCCGGATTTGTTTCCTCTACTTTTTCCGTAAGTGCCCAATCATTGGGATCCATATGGGCTTCCTTTGTCATTCTGACACGAAGGGAATCCTTTCCCCACGCCTCTATCCATATAGTTTCTTTACCATTAATTATTACAAGTTTTTTTCCTTCACGTCTGGTCTGCATAAAAACCTCCAAATCTTATCTGTAAATCAGTTTAGAACAGTCTGCCGTCTGCCGAAACCTGCTTTTATAATACCCTAAATCAATTCCTTTTACAATAAATATTATGACTTGCTTACGGGCAATTATGGTAACACAATGTTTTTTACGTCATAAAATATAAAGAAAATAAAGAGGAAGACATTATGCAGTCTCGTGATGAATTACTTTATCAAATAACCATGACCGGTTTTGTTATGGATGATTTGAGACTATTTCTCGACACTCACCCCTGTGAAAGCCGTGCCATTGCCCTGTTTAATGAAAATGCGGAAAAATACGAAGCCTTATGCAAAGAATATACAAATAACTATGGCGGATTTAATTCTTACAGTATAAACAATGATTCAGCAGCATGGCTGTGGAACAGCTATCCTATGCCTTGGGAAGGAGAAATGTAGAATGTGGGTTTATAAAAAAATGCTTCAGTTTCCG
The DNA here is from genome assembly GCA_964572955.1 of uncultured Lachnoclostridium sp. GTDB lineage: Bacteria > Bacillota > Clostridia > Lachnospirales > Lachnospiraceae > UBA3775. The sequence goes on along the minus strand of CAZNGY010000001.1, from coordinate 93,775 downwards.
GTCAATATTAAGGAAACCAATCCAAAACTTGCTCAGCTCATAATTTCACAGTTTGGAGGCCCTGACGGTGAACTCGGTGCTTCAATGAGGTACCTTTCTCAGAGATATGCAATGCCATACAAAGAAGTTTCCGGACTTCTTTCTGATATTGCCACCGAGGAACTCGGTCATCTTGAAATGGTAGGTGCAGTAGTTATGCAGCTCACCAGAAACCTTACTCCTGAGCAGATTGCCGCCTCCGGATTTGATAAATACTATGTTGACCACACCCTTGGTATTTATGCCGTTGATGCAAACGGAACACCTTTCAATGCAACCTGCTTTGCAAGTAAAGGCGACCCTATTACCGATTTATCGGAAGACATGGCAGCAGAACAAAAAGCAAGAACAACATACGACAATATTTTGAGATTATGCAAGGATTCTCCCGACGTATACAATGTGATCAAATTCCTCCGCGAACGCGAAGTTGTTCATTATCAACGTTTCGGCGAAGGATTAAGAATAGTTCAGGATAACCTGGATTCATCCAATTACTATATCTGCAATCCTGCATTTGACAAAAACTGCGGATGCAATAACTAAACCGGCTTACTTATAAATAGATGACCCGTTTTTTATAAAATTTACGGCTAAAAATACTGTTCTAAGGGGCTTTAAGCTATTGCTGCTCCTCATTTCCGTAAAAAATCCCCTGTTCACCGCTGTTTCCGGTGCAGGGGATTTAGTATTATCAGTCCAAACATAAAATCTTTTTTATGTTTTAGCACTATTTATTTTTCTTATTTGCAAAATAATCAGAAAGTTCCTCTTTCATGTCATCAATTTTTTCGGCAGTACTTTCTATAGCTTCCTTTATATTTTCAAGGCGTGCCGCCTCACGCTTCGAGTACTCCCTTACAAGCTCGGCAAGTGTATGTTTATCTGTTTTAAATGCAAGAACAAAATGACCCTTGTGAATTTCCCGCTCATTTATGATCCTTGCGTGTCTCTTAAGTTCTTCAATTCTGACCTTGATACCGTTTTCTTCTGCATATGTCTTAATCTTGGTAAGAATTCTGAATGAGTAACATAAATCCAAAATAAACACACCATAAAACATACCTATAAAAAAGGAAAAGGCAAGATTTTCCGCAAGCCAATACAGTGCACTCAAAATCCTCGGATGGATGCAAAAATAATAAAACGCACTTAATAACATCCAGAAAAAGGAATACTTAGGACAAATGATTCCTTTTATATTTCCCCACTCATCATCGTAATCCCAGAGCTTAACATTCATCCCTTTTATGAATATAAGTCCGGCAAAATACTCAATGATGGTAATTACCGCTCCCATCAGGATGAATAAAATCAGTTTTTTCATCCACAGTTCGCTTACAAAATCGACCGGTATGTATGAAAGAACAAACATCGCCACAAGACTGCAACCATAAAGCGGCAGATATGGTCCCACTAAAAACCCAGGATTAATCCATTTTCTCTCCGGATTAGCTGATGAGAAAAACCTTCGGTAAAACAATTCAAGGGTCCATCCTATCATACTTCCGATACTGAACAAAAATGCAATAATTAAAAAAACAATCATCTAAAGACTCATCTCCAATCACTAAACACTTCTCTTGAAATCGAATCCGGTCTCTTTCTTCATTGCCAGCTTATCCCTAAACATCATGTCGTCGGCCGCTTTCAGCAAATCATCAATACTTACACCTCTATCTGCCTTTGTATATGAATAACCCATACTCATGTAAACAGGATATGGAAGTTTAGACTTTTTATTAAAGTCATCAAGCATCTTCTTTATTCTTGCAACATGAGCCTTAATCTCGCTTTCAGTAATATCTCCCACGATAAGCTGTACAAATTCGTCACCGCCGGTTCTGAAATTCTTCTGTCCGTTTATCGCATACCCGTCAAATTCAATCTTCATAACGTCTGCGGCAACTTTTAACGCCACATCTCCCTGACTGTGTCCAAAAGTATCATTTATATATTTAAGGCAATTTAAATCTCCATAAATCATTATAAGGCTGTTATCATATGCCTTTGCCCTTTCCAACATCTGGTCAGCATAAAGATTAAATCCGTTTCGGCTGAAAAGTCCGGTTGATTGGTCTTTTACCGCACTTTCTTCTACCTTTTTGTAAAGTGCTCTCAAGCTGTATTGCTGTTTAAGAGCCTCAAATCCGAGTGCAATACTCCGGATAAATTTTGCATATCTTGGTGAAAAATACCTTTCGGCATCATTTTCCTCCAAAACAGTATAACCATAAATATGATCTTTAAAATGTAATATACTGAAATAAAATGTCGAAGGTTTTTTATCTTCTTTCAAAAGTTCCGGAATCATTTGAGTTATCGGAAACTTTCTTTGAAAATCCACATAAGTTTCTCTCTTTTCACCAGAGTCCATACTGAGTGCAAGATACACATCTGAAGATAATCCGTCGAACTTTTCCGTTGCCGGATCAAAATACCCGCTGCCGTCTTCTGCTTTTCCGAAAAAATCTCCCAGGCATATATTAAAGCCGGCAATCTTTCCAAGATACTCCGCCTGTGCTGATATTGTCCACAAAAGAAGTTTAACACTTCCGGTTGAAAGCAGATTCTCATTCATAAAATTAAACCCGCTGTCAAACCCGTCACCATCATAGAAACTCACTATACTGTCATCCTGTACAATTGCCGCTTCACAGTTTCCCATACCGCCTATTTCTGACAGTATAACCCTGCTTATGATTTCTTCTTTAAGAGATTCTTCTGTTTTCAAAATAACTGAAGCCGCCTTTTTCCCAAGAAATCTGCTGAAAAGTTTGACCGAAATAATATTTTTCTTTGCACACGGCCTGCTTCTGTCAAAACCTGTCAGAATAACATCTTCAGGTACCCGTATTCCTCTTTTTTCAAAGGCATCTGCAAGACTTTCCGCCATCGGATCGTTTGCACAAATCACGACATCCGGCATTCCTGAAGTCTCAGCTTTCTCCAGGATTTTTTCTGCAACTTCTTCTCCTTTATTATACCAGAAATCTCCATAATAAATATCATCTTCATCAACCCCAATCCCTTTTTCCCGGAACAACTCTTTAAGGGCTTCACGTCTCATGATACTGTGTTCATGTTCTTCAGGTCCTGTCATAACCGCAATTTTACGACATCCGAGTTCATCAAAAAGATAATCAACAAGCGGTTTGTATGCCTGCTTCGTATCAATACTTACCGATATTCCGCCCTGTCTGTCAGAATTAATATATACAACCGTTCCTGAATAATCTTTTAAAATATCCTTTTCAAGGTGGTCAAGCATTCCGTCAATCTGAATAAGATCAGGTATTACTACAACCCCCTCAAATCCTTTTACGTCAGCGATATCGAAAGAAAACTTTTCCCCATAGACAAATTCTTCCATGCCGCAGTTTTTGACTGATGTGGAGAAGCAAAGCACATCACAATTATTAGCATATGCCACTTCGTTTAATCCCCTCATTACATCAATCTGCATTTGGGAATCGGGCTGTGCCATAAACACACCGATTCTTTTTCTTTCCTTAATCATAGTCAATTCCCTCTCACATATTATGAAAATATTGTCTGACACAAGATTCTCAAAGTATAACAAACCCTAAAATTTCAATCAAGGCTGACAAATACAAAGTTACTTAAAATTTATTTTTTGTTCAAATTTTATTTACATTTGCTTTCTTACAACCAGATATTCATCTCCGTTTCTGTAGTAGGGGCATTCGTAGTGTCTGTCCGTAACCATTCTGATGTATTCATCTTCATCCATATCCATGTCACATCCGTAACACTCATAATCTTCATCATAAGTATAATAGGTGCAGCTGTCACAGCTCCCAGCCGCACTCTTTTGTTTTTTTTCCATCTTACGCCTCTCTTTCCTGCTGAACCGTTAACCTTTCATTTATCAAAATCACGGCATTTTCCTGCTCTCAACCAGATATACATATTCACCATCACATCTGAACTTTATCTCATAATCTGAGAAATTAAATCCATAAATTCTTGATGAATCATTCTGATATCCCGGTCTGGGGTCCTGAGCCAGCGTTTCAAGTAATTCCTCAAGAAGCTTTCCTTCTATGAAGTCAGGTCCGTTATATTCAGAAAGCACCGGTATTTTGTTTACAATTTTTAACTCATCCGTAAACCCTGATTTTGCCGTTGGATTTGAATCAGCATATGCTATATACGGCTTAATATCCAAAATCGGAGTTCCGTTTACCATGTCTATACCCGAAACATACAGTATAGGACCATCTTTTTCGAATTCCAGTTTATCAAGGGTAACTCTTGATAAACCGATTGGATTAGGCCGAAACGGTGAACGTGTTGCAAAAACACCTACACGTTTGTTTCCACCCAGTTTCGGAGGTCTTACCGTAGGCGACCATCCCGCTTCTTCATTTTCCGAAAACTTCCATATGATCCAAAGATCCGAATACTCTTCAATCCCTCTGAATGCATTTATGTCCCTGTATTCTCTTTCAAATATAATTTTCCCCTTTGCCGATCTATTCTGACAGCTTTGACGCGGCAGACCGAACTTAGTCGGAAAATCCGTGTATATATGAGCAATCTCTTTCAATTTAAATCCGACTTTCCTTTCATTAATCCTTAATTAACAGTCTCATTTTGAACTTACCTCTATAAGTGCATTCCCTGTCAACAAAATCGTATATGTTACACTTCCGTCAGAATTTGATGATTCAAAAGTGATTTCACTGTTTTCTACAGCAGTAACACTATATTCTTTCGGAACTGTTATCGAAATCGGACAACTCATGAAATAACTTCCGGAAAAATCATTTGAAGTATCAAGACGTGATTTATTTATGTAAACGTCTTCAACATCTTCAAAACATACCGTAACACCCGTAAGTGAATCATCATCAAATGCCGATGAAATATGTTTCATAAAACAGTCATACCTTCCGTTAATAAATGTTGCCAGCTCACTCACCTCGGTGTCAAAGTATTCCTGAGGATCATGCCACTTCACTACCCACTCAGGCCCGAATCTTTTAATGGACTCAGCCACATTCATGTCGTAAAGTTCCTTGAGTTCATACAGTTTCTTAACCGCATTACCCTTTTGAAAATCAATATTTCTTATATCGCACAATGTCAGAAGAAATTCATTTCTGAACTCTTCATTTTCCATAAGCGACAGAAGTAAATCCTTAGGACATCTGTAACTTCCGCTCGACGTAATTTTGCTGCCAAGTTCCTGTTTTAGATTATTTGTATTATAATTTCCACCATCATTATAAATACCTGTTGAATAATCATTGTCATAGGACATCATTCGCCACACACCATCCTCATAAGGATTCTCGGAATTTACCGTGCGGCTTCTCCACATTCCCCAGTTATTATTTTTGAAGAAACTGTCTTCATTATATATATATATGTTAAATGCCAGATATTCCATAAATCCCTGCATATCGAGCATTCCTTTTGCCTTCTCATACATTTTTTCATCCGACATATCATTTTGTACTATGAAATCAAACATCTCATTATATAAATCAATGTCTTCTTCATTGCCGTCCTCAATTTCACCTCTTTTCAGGTAAATTGCATTTTCATTATCAACCCCGTAATTATTCTGTATATAATTATCGGAATAGTCCTCCGTCAAGGCATAAAGTCCCCAATATTCCCCATCTATAAAAACAACGCACGGAGATGCCTCCAGTGTATCAAAATTTCTGTCTGACACCAAGCTTTGAAGGTATGGTTCCCTGAGCTTTGCAAACTCGTTGTCATTACCGCCGTTTCTCAAAACTATTGATTTATATTTCTCAACTTCACCGTTTCCGTCAGAACGTATATTGTCAGGAATCAACTGATATTTTATGTTTTTCTCCCCGTAATCCTTCCTTGCCGTTACTCTTATGCTCTTCTGATTTGCACCTCTTGAAGCCGCTCCCGAAACTCTTATGCCGACATTCTGCATATAACTTTCGCCTTCTGTCGGTATATATTCAAAAACAGCCTCTCTTTCCCAATCACGACCCTTTTGGGTATAATTTGCAGTCATCTGCCAGCCGTCAAGATATTTATTTCCTGCGTCTTCCTTTATCCATTCATCATACACTTTTCCCTTTACAAAAATACCCTTTTCATAATCAAAGAGATTGTCAGAGTCAGTATATAAAGAAACTATCGGAAGCGTTCCATATCTGCTTTCTCTGTCGATTCCGACAAAGTATGTTGCATTTTGTATTTCCGACCAGCTTCCGTCCTCATACTTAACTGCTGCCCTTATCACTGTTCCTTTATCAACTTTGTAATCCGGAAGATAATCTCCTGACGGATTCATCCCTCCAATATTGCTGAGTATATTTTTTTCCTTAGTTCTGTCCGTTATTTTTATCGGAGTTTCATAAATTTCCGCATTTTCATCCGGAACACTTCCGTCAATAGTATAATAAATCACCGCATTTTCATCATCCGTCGTAATCTCAAGTTCAAAATCTTCGTCATAAAATCCTGTAGACCTGCTGAATTTCATTGCATATGTATTTTCATCATCTGCCACTGCCGGATTTTCCATTATGGTTTCCCTGCTTTTTTCTGCACATCCGGTTAAAAGAGATGCAGAAATAACCATTGCAGCAAGAACAACACCGCACTTTTTTACATACCTTCTGTTTATCATAAAAATCCCCCGCTGTCTGAATGATAATCCGGATTCCGGATTGTATTTAGTATAGGATACGAAAAAAAGCTTCCTTTTGCAAGCAAATCTGTCATATCTGTAAACTCTTTTACAAAATATAACAATATCTTACTGAAAATCTTAAAAAAATTTGTATTTTCCTATCTTTATGTGTCACACACAAAAAAGCAGATTGAAATCTCTGTTTTTTTGTTTTATCATCTCTGTAAAAGCAGTATAAAAATGCAAAAAATTGGGCTTTACACACTGCCCGGAAAGAGGAAAACAATGAAGACAAAAAAAGCTCCTATGGGCTGGAACAGTTGGGACTGCTATGGTGCCTCCGTAAACGAGAATACCGTTCGTGCCAATGCCCTTTACATGGCAGAAAATCTAAAAAAATACGGATGGGAATACGTTGTTGTTGATATTCAGTGGTCCGACCCCCTTGTAACCACACATGAATATATACCTTTTACCGATTTATGCATGGATGACTACGGCAGACTCATTCCGTCTCCCGAACGATTTCCGTCTTCTGCCGACGGCAAGGGATTTGCACCTCTTGCAGAATACGTTCATTCTCTCGGATTAAAATTTGGTATCCATATTATGCGCGGTATTCCGCGTCAGGCTGTTCATAAAAATACGCCTGTTTTAGGAAGTAATAAAAAGGCCAGAGACATTGCCAAAACCGACAGTATCTGTCATTGGAATACCGACATGTACGGTGTCAATCCCGAAAAAGAAGGTGCCGAGGAATATTACAATTCACTCTTCTCTCTATACGCATCATGGGGTGTAGACTTTATAAAATGCGATGACATATGTCGTGAACTTCCTCATGAAGAAGGTGAACTTATCATGCTAAGCAAGGCTCTTCATTCCTGTGGACGCGATATGATTTTATCGCTTTCACCTGGTCCTGCCATCCTTGAAAAAGCTGAACTTTATAAACAGACAGCAGACATGTGGCGTATCACTGACGACTTCTGGGATCGCTATGAACTTCTCTATGCAATGTTTGAAAGAGCCGAGAAATGGTGCACACACACCGGTGCAGGCTCATGGCCTGATGCCGATATGCTTCCTGTAGGTCCTATTCTTCAGGATTATGACAAAAATAATTGGACCGGATTTACCAAAGACGAACAGTATACGATGCTTACTCTCTGGTCAATTTTCCGCTCACCTTTAATGATCGGTGGCGAAATGACAGGGTTTGATGATTTCACCTTAGATCTTCTTACCAATGAAGGAATTCTTAAAATGCATTCTGATTCACGTCATGCTCATCAGGTATGGCGTAAAAAAACAGGCGATCAGGAACATGTTCTCTGGACCTCCGTTTCTGCTTCCGGCGGCAGCTATCTGGCCATATTTAACTTAAGCGATACCACTTCCGAAATTAAACTTAATCCGGAAGATGCTGAAATATATGATGCCGCAGATGCTGTTGAGTTATGGAGCGGTGAAACCGTAAACTGTCTTTCTCCAATCAGTATAAAACTTAATCCTCACGGAACTGCTGCATTCCTGATAAATCAGTCATAACCATCTGATACTCTTTTGAGCAGATTTACAATTTACAGACTGTCATCTGACATAAAACAAGGCACAAATATGATTTTTGTGCCTTATTTCTTTAATTAGCAATTGAAAAAAACGCTTATTTATGTTAGCATTTCAGTTAGTTTATAGTATGCTGTTTTAATGGATTATTATATAAATCCTATCGTCTTTTAAAGACTTTACTCAATTATCTTATATAAAAACAGCTATAAGGAGATTTACCATGGTTAATTTTAAAGAAGACGAGAGATTAAATACTCTCAACCACTCATGTGCCCACGTAATGGCACAGGCAGTAAAACGACTTTATCCTCAGGCTAAATTCTGGGTTGGTCCGGTCGTTGCGGAAGGATTCTATTATGATATTGATCTCGGTGATGATGTAATCAGAGATGAAGATCTTGCCGCTATTGAAAAAGAAATGAAGAAATGCTGTAAAGAAAACAAACGCATTGTAAGAAAGGAAATTACCAAAGAGGAAGCTCTTGAACTCTTTAAAAATGACGAGTACAAGCTTGATCTTATTTCCGGTCTTGAAGATGGTTCAATAACCTGTTATGAACAGGCTGAATATATTGACCTTTGCCGCGGACCTCATGTTGAAACAACTAAGCTCTGTAAGAATTTTAAACTTATCAAACATTCCGGTGTATATTGGAAAGGCGATGCCAAAAACAAAGTTTTACAGAGAATTTACGGTGTGTGCTTCCCTACTGCAGAAGAACTTGAAGAACACATCCGACTTCTTGAAGAAGCTAAGGAACGTGATCATAGAAAAATCGGTAAAGATATGAACCTTTTCATGGTTGACGATCTTATCGGTCGCGGTCTTCCTATGTTTCTTCCAAAGGGTTATACAATCTGGCAGGAACTTGAAGATTATATCAAGGCTAAAGAAAGAAAACTCGGTTATCTGCATGTTATGACACCTTGTGTCGGCACTGTTGACCTTTACAAAACTTCCGGTCATTGGGCTCACTATAAAAACAACATGTTCCCTGCAATGGAAGTTGAGGGTGAGAGTTTCGTATTAAGACCTATGAACTGTCCTCACCATATGATGATTTACGCAAATAAGATGCATTCATATAAAGACCTTCCTATCCGAATCGGTGAAATCGCCCACGATTTCAGATTTGAGGCAAGCGGAACATTAAAAGGTATCGAAAGAGGCCGTCACTTCTGTCAGAATGATGCACATCTTTTCGTTACTCCTGAGCAGATCAAGGATGAGGTATCAAAAGTTGTTGATCTCATCTTTGATGTATACAGAGATTTCCATATTACTGATTACCGTTGTGTATTATCTCTCAGAGATCCTGCTGACACGGAAAAATATCATCCGGACGATGAGATGTGGGATAAGGCTGAAAACGCTTTGAGAGATGTTCTTAATGATTTAGGAATTGAATATACAGAAGAAATTGGTGAGGCTGCATTCTACGGACCAAAGCTTGACGTAAATGTTAAACCTGCCGTAGGAAATGAATACACTCTTTCAACCTGCCAGCTTGATTTCTGTCTCCCTGCAAAATTTGAACTCACTTATACTGACAGCGACGGTTCAAAGAAAACTCCTGTTGTACTTCATCGTGCAATCCTTGGCTCTCTTGACCGTTTTATGGCATACATTCTTGAGGAAACAAAGGGAAATCTTCCTGTATGGCTTGCCCCTACACAGGTTTCAATTCTCCCTGTAAAAAATGACGATGATGGACTTCTTGCCTATGCAGAGGAAATCCGTTCACTTCTCGATGATGAAGACATCCGTGTTGAACTTGACGATCGTTCCGAAAAACTCGGATACCGTCTCCGTGAGGCTCAATTAAGCAAAGTTCCATATATTCTCGTACTTGGAAACAATGAAAGAAACGAAAGAACCGTAACTTACAGACTTCACGGAAGCCAGGGCACTGTTACCGTAAGCATTGAGGAATTTATTGCAAAGATTAAAAATGAAATTAAATCAAAGAAATTTGCAAACTAAATAATAGTCAAAAAGAAATCCCCGTTTTCACGGGGATTTCTTTTTTCTCTATATATACTTTACCCGCAATCCGCATCTGCGTCCTGCTCATAACTGCTGCCACAGATATCAGTTAAAGTATTGCGTCATTGCTTTTATCAGGTTAGGATAAACAACTTTGCAGTCAGATCTGTCAATAAGTCCGAATTTACTATCCGGATTATTATTTGACTTTGTTCTGAATGCATTATTATCCCAATAACATACTCTTATTCCGTATGACTTGGCACATGCAGTAAAATAAGACAAGTAATCTGCTCTGTCCTGTGAATTATTCTTATCTACCGCACCAAATTCCGTAATCACAACCGGTATTCCCTTCTTAACAAAGTTATTGTAAAGGTTCTTAAGCTGGTTGGCATTTTCTTTCTTTGCTGCATCGTTAAACTTTGATGTACCTGATGAATCCTGTGCAAAGGAATAACTTGAATAAATATGTGCATCAGCTATAAGCCTGTTCTTTACGGTATCTGTAGGCATTGTAAATGCACTATGCGTAAGGAATGACGGAGAAGTATCATATGATGGAATCATAAGATATCTTGTTGCATTATTTCCTCCTGTCGCTCTTACGGTATCTACGAAGTCCTGATTGAGTTTACATACATTTTTTACTGTCTGTGTAAAATTATACGAACTGCTCCATCCCCATTCGATTGCACCGCTTGAATCTCCTGATTCTTCATTAAGACGAGGCTCATTTATGGATTCAAATATAAGTCTTTCACCATATCCGCTGAAATTATCAGCAAGCTGTTTCCATATGGTTTTAACATACTTGGAACTCTGTGCATATTTCTCATCTGAAGGATAATAGAAATCCTTATCCACATCATGATGTATATTGATTATTACATACATGCCTTTACTGTATGCGTAATCGACAACTTCAGTAACTCTTTTAAGCCATGCACTGCTTATTTTATAATTAGAATCAACGTGATTCATAAAGCTTACCGGAATTCTTATCGTATTGATTCCCTGAGCATACAAGGTGTCGATTAACTTATTTGTGCATTTTTCTCCGCACCATGCCGACTCATAATCAAGTTCATTTGTAAGCCATGAGCAGTTCACCGCATCAAAAGAATTTCCAAGGTTCCATCCCACAGTCATCTTTGAAACAAAAGCTGTAGCATCATTTGACGGAACTGACTGATTTGAAAATGAAAACTTATTTACGGTTACATTATTGTCATTGGTTTCATATTTTGAAACCGGTGTACTTGTAGGAGCTGCTGTAGGTACTTTTGTTGGTGCTGCCGTAGGTGCTTTTGTTGGTGCCTTTGTAGGTACACTTGTTGGTGTGCTTGAAGGCTTTTTCGTTGGTGCTGCCGTAGGTGCTTTTGTTGGTTTACTTGTAGGTGTGGCACTAACCTGTACATCCGAACCCGGATTCTCAGTCACTGTACCTGAAACCTCAGGAGTTGCATCCGGTTCATCTCCCGGTGTTTCCACCGGCTCTTCGTCATCATCTGCTCCTTCCGTCGGTTTTACCTCCGGAGTTACTTTGTCATTCTCTATATCTTTATCTTCATTATTCTCTTTTTCTGAATCTCCTGACGTAGCTTTGTCGTCATTTTGCGGTACCTGTGTCACAGTTACTGAAGGATTTATTTCTTCTTTTTCATCTTTCCCACAGCCTTTGAACAGACATATGCAAAGTATCAGCACAAAAAGTACTGCCACCGCTATTCCCGCCCACTTGTAGCATTTTTTATTATTCATGCCTTCTCCTTATCTGATGTGTATTCCGGCTTTACACATCTTTTGTAATCCACAGGCTGACATATGTCCACCGGTCAATTTTTGCCAACCCGGACAGCCTTGCTGCTGAATTTCAGTATATCTTGTTTTTATAAGTAAATCAATGTACAAAATTTTACTTTTGACCTTTAAACTTGATTTCTTTATTCAAATAATTCATCAGACCGTCCGTTAAAACATTTCAGGCACACAAAAACAGGCACCGCTTTCGCAGTGCCTGTACTTATGCTGTTTTTTCAATCTGTCAAACAGTATTATGTTTTTACTTAGATTCTTGCAACACCTGTTTTAACTGCCGCCTCAGCAACTGCCTTTGCAACTGCTTTGCCAACACCTTCTGCAAATGCAGGAGGAATGATGTTATCAGGACCAAGTTCTGATTCAGGAATGAAATCTGCCAGTGCCTTTGCAGCAGCAAGTTTCATCTCGTCATTAATATCTTTTGCTCTTACGTCAAATGCACCTCTGAAGATTCCAGGGAATACAAGCACGTTGTTGATCTGGTTAGGGAAATCACTTCTTCCGGTAGCAACAACTTTTGCTCCGCCTGCCTTAGCATCATCAGGGAAAATTTCAGGAGTAGGATTTGCACATGCAAATACAATTGCATCTTTAGCCATAGTCTTAACCATATCAACTGTAACTGCACCCGGTGCGGATACACCGATAAACACATCTGCGCCTGCAATTACGTCAACAAGCTGTCCCTTGTTCATTGATCTGTTTGTAAGTTTTGCCATTTCTTCCTTAATAGGATTCATTCCCTTTTCACGACCTTCATAGATTGCTCCTGTTCTGTCGCAAAGAGTTATATCTTTAAATCCTGCAGTAAGAAGAAGTCTGCAGATTGAAATTGCCGCAGCTCCGGCTCCATTAATTACAACCTTTACATCTTCCATTTTCTTTCCAACAACCTTAAGTGCATTTGTTACACCTGCAAGTGTAATAATTGCAGTACCATGCTGGTCATCATGGAAAATTGGAATATCACATTTTTCCTTAAGCTTACGCTCAATTTCAAAACATCTTGGTGCAGAAATATCTTCAAGGTTAACACCTGCAAATGAACCTGAAATCATATAAATTGTATTGACGATTTCATCTACATCCTTACTCTTTATGCAAAGAGGAAATGCATCTACATCACCAAAGGACTTAAATAATACACACTTTCCTTCCATAACAGGCATTCCTGCTTCAGGTCCGATATCTCCAAGTCCTAATACCGCTGTTCCATCTGTTACAACAAGACACATATTATGACGACGTGTAAGATCATAGCTTAAATCGACATTCTTCTGAATTTCAAGACATGGCTGTGCTACACCCGGTGTATACGCAAGTGCCAAATCTTCCTTAGTTTTAACAGGTACCTTTGAAATAACTTCAATCTTACCCTTCCATTCATTGTGGAGTCTTAATGACTCTTTAGCATAATCCATAGTTTCCTCCAAAATTATAAGCCTTCAGCACACAATATGGTTACAACCTTTTATCTGTCTCCCTCAAAAGGAATATAAACCATACGGCCTACTAGTATTTTTACTCTTCACGCATTATCTGTCGGAGAATCCGCGCTACCATTAAGAATAAATTAGCTTTCCGATTAAGTCAATATAAAATTGCAAAAAAACCTCGAAAATGCATATTTATACACACATCTTCGAGGTTGATTCGATATCAGAAATTAATAATTCTCTGCATGTATCTCAAAATAGCTCTGCGGATGATTGCATACCGGACAAATTTCCGGTGCTTTCAATCCTACAACAATGTGTCCGCAATTTCTGCACTCCCATACCTTGACTTCGCTCTTTTCAAAAACAGATGCCGTCTCAACATTCTTGAGAAGTGCCCTGTATCTTTCTTCATGATGTTTTTCGACTTCTGCAACCATTCTGAATTTTGCTGCAAGTTCAGGAAATCCCTCTTTTTCAGCAGTCTCCGCAAATCCTGCATACATATCTGTCCACTCATAGTTTTCGCCTGCTGCTGCATCACAAAGATTATAAGCCGTATCTCCTATACCATTAAGTTCTTTAAACCAAAGTTTTGCATGTTCTTTCTCATTTTCTGCAGTCTTTAAGAACAAAGCCGCTATCTGCTCATATCCTTCCTTTTTTGCAACCGATGCAAAGAAAGTATACTTGTTTCTGGCTTCCGACTCACCTGAAAATGCCATTCTTAAATTCTTCTCTGTCTGCGTTCCTTCATATTTCATATTGTTTCTCCTTTACATTAATTAACAGCTTCAAAACATAGTATTAGCCTGTTTTTAAAAAATATACCTTCTAAAAACAGGTTTTAATTCTGACAAATCCGGTTAAAAACAAACAGTAACATCTGATTACAATTACATTAATGTCTTATTTTGTGAGTTCTGCCACAACTTCATTAATAAGCTTTCCGTCTGCCTTTCCTTTTAGTTCACCCATTACGCTTTTCATTATCATGCCCTTGTTTTTAGTTGCAATTACATCTGCAAACTTTTCCTGAAGAACCGCTTTTATTTCATCTCTTGACATAAGCTGAGGAACATATTCCGCAATTACTGCCGCCCTTGCTTCGTATTCCTCTTTTAAATCATTTCTTGATTCCGGACATGATGCAATCTGTTCCTGAACGGATTTCTGTTCCTTAAGAATCACCTTATCACACAATGCATCGGAAATCTCATCTCTTGTACCTTCATCAATTGCCACTTTTTTAATTGCTGATATCAGTGCTGAAATTGCATCCTTTCTTACTTTATCACGAGCCTTCATTGCTGCAATCATATCTTTTTGTAATTGTTCAAATTTCATATTCTGCCTCCTGCCATCTCAGTTATTTCAAAATTATATATCTTATTCTATCACAATCAAAATATTTTGAACAGTCCACTCCGCTGTATGAATTATTTTTTCTTTAAGTAAATTTTAGCCGACAGATGTATGCTGAAAAAAATAATGATAACGGAGATAAAAAATGTTTGGATTAAAATACAGAAAACAACTTTTTACATTACTTCTCATTTCACTCACCTCTCTCTCAGCATGTGGCAGTAAAGACGCATCGGACGGCACTGTTTCCGACTCACCTGTCGAGTCCGGTACTGCCTCTGATTCAAGCAGCATTACAGATGAAATGACAATCAGTCCATCTGTAATCAGTGAATATGAGGAAAACACAACACCGTCTGAATCTGCTGTATATGTTTCACTTGATAACTGCAGCGGAGTTTATGAAATAAAAGATGACGGCGACTATGTTCTTTCAGGTACATTAAACAACGGAAGAATCGTTATAAACGCTTCCGGTAAAGTTCACCTTTTTCTCGACAATATCAGCATATCGTCTGATGACGGTGCTTCAATCTGTTCATTTTCTGATAGTAAAACAGTTCTTACCCTTTGTGATAATACCGTAAACACACTTAAAGACAACAGTTCTTATAATACATTTTACAATGACGATAATGATGAACCAAACGGCTGTATTTTTTCACACAAGGCATTGACAATCAACGGCAGCGGAACATTAAACATTACGGCTTCCGGTTCTTTTGAAACCTCTTCAAAAACCAAATATGCCTGCGGAATAATATCTAAAGACGAACTTAAAATTTTAGGAACACCTACCATTAACATTTCTTCCGTTGGAAACGGAATCAAAGGCAAGGACTTCACCGAAATCCGTGGCGGACAAATAAATATATCCGCTGATAATGACGGTATCAAATCTGATAAATACGTCTATATTGATGATGGAGAAATCAACGTAACCAAATCTGAAGAAGGTATTGAAGCTGAAATAATATGCATCAATGGCGGTTCAACTACCCTCACTTCATCAGATGACGGATTAAATGCTTCTTCCGATACTGACGAATCCACATGTCTTATTGAGATTCATGACGGAATTTTGAATATTAACGCTTATGGTGACGGAATTGACAGCAACGGTAATATCCTAATGACCGGCGGTAAAGTTTTTACGGATGGTCCGATTTCCGGTGGTGACGGCTCACTTGATTATGGCGATAACAACAATTACATGCATATATCCGGTGGAACACTTTTATGTATAGGTTCTTACGGAATGGCTGAAAATCCTTCTTCTTCATCCACACAACAATTTGCAAGTTTTATATACTCCGGAAATATAAACGAAAACGATATTGTTTCCATCCGTTCTGATGAAAATATAGTTTTCAGTTCATCAGTTCTTAAAACAAGAAGCGGTAAAAGCGTTATACAAGTCAGCTTCCCTGAAATGGATAAAGATACCAACTACACGTTTTTTATAAATGATGAATCAGTTGAATTTTCCGGAAGTTCTCTGGAAGGAAGCATGAGTTTCGGCAGAGGTGACGGTTTTGGCGGTAATGGCGGTGGTTTCCCCGGTATGTCCGGTGATAATAATCTAGGCTTTCCTGACAAAGGAAACGATAAAGTACGTCCTGAAACACCTGGTGGTGAAAATGGTATGACTCCTCCTGACATGCCTGACGGTGACGACGGTATGACTCCTCCTGACATGCCTGACGGTGACAACGGTATGACTCCTCCCGATATGCCTGACAGTCAAAATCAGGGAAATGTCTGATAGAACGAGCCAATAATTTACTGATAAAAACTATAATTGCACTATATTATATGGTATAAAAAAGATATTTTTGTCAGGTCTGTTTATCTAAAAAAAGAGGGCAGGAAACAGCTTATACAAACTGTTCCTTGCCCTTTTTATAACTGTATGTTTCATGATAATTCCTTATCACAAATTATATAATATTATCCTTTTCTTCTCTTGTTACTTATTACTGCATTGACTGTCAATGCAGCATTCCATATCAAAGAAATACTTGCTAATACTAATAGAACTGAATTATTACCATATTCATTATTCTTGGCAGATGTTTCCACAGTTTTACGGAATAAATCCTCAGTAGCTTCACTTTCTTCCTGTATTACTTTTGTTTCACCTACTGCAACCATTGTTCCATCTTCTAAAGTCAGAATCAATATACCATTTTCATTCATGAACGCCTGCACGCCATTCTTACCATCTTTTCCGTCTTTGCCGTCTTTTCCATCCTTGCCATCGGCTCCGTCTTTGCCGTTTATTCCGTCCTTGCCGTCAGCTCCGTCTTTGCCGTTTATTCCGTCTTTGCCATCGGCTCCATCTTTACCGTTTATTCCGTCCTTACCATCGGCTCCGTCTTTACCGTTTATTCCGTCCTTACCATCGGCTCCGTCTTTGCCGTTTATTCCGTCCTTGCCATCGGCTCCGTCTTTGCCGTCAACTCCGTCTTTGCCGTCAACTCCGTCTTTGCCATCGACTCCATCTTTGCCGTCAACTCCGTCTTTGCCATCGACTCCATCTTTGCCGTCAACTCCATCTTTGCCGTCAGCTCCATCTTTCACTTCAACAAGATTTATCCATGTTTCTTCACCCTGATAACGCCACTGAATATACCTTGTCTCTTCATCGAATCGAAATTCCGGTGTTCGTCCGTCAATACCGTCCTTACCGTCGGTTCCATCCATGCCATCCTGTCCTGCTTCTCCTTTTTCACCATTTGTGACACTGAACAGTATAAAACTTCCGTCTGACATCGTAATCGCATATATGTCTTTCAAACCTTCGGATGTTCTTTTTTCAATTCCTGTAATTCCTATTCCGTCTTTTCCATTTGTTCCCTGCAGACTTGTCAGCCATTCTGCAACGGTTCCTTTAAATCCATTATCAACGGCAATATCATATGCTGACTTTCCGGATTTCATAAGATAACATGAAATTTCATTAGAAGCCTCGCTTTCATTATTATTATTTTTTTTGTCTACCGATTTCACAACATAGCACAGCTGCATGTCTGTTTCACTTGATACATCAATATAACATTCAGTCTCTTCTCCCTGCTTTTTTGCTTCAATTGACGTAACATAAGTCTCTGCACCATCTTTTACCTTATATACATTATATTTACCTATTTCCGTTCTTTTTCCCGTAACCGGTTCAGTAAAAGTCAGTCGGACTTTCTCTACACCATCCTGCTCCACATAACTGCCGCTTAAATCCATAACCGGTTTTACGGGTGCCGTCTGATCTGTGACCGCATATCCCATACAAAGTACGTCTTTACCACCTAAGCCAAAGTCCATTTTCCATGTACCAAAACTCCATTTAAATCCATAAGCTGTATCTTCAGATGTAACATTCGTTACTGCACCTTCACAGGTTGTAGTATTGGCTTTTGTTACAGACATTCCGGTTCCGACAGACGCATCAAAACTGATGGATGCTCCGACCCATGCTTCTGCCATAGGTGTAACTCCTCCACCAAACATAACTGACATACCAAAATATCCGCCTTCGCTGGAAGACTGTGAATTTGTTTTGCTGTCAGTAACTTCATAACCTATTTTAGATGAGCCACCACTATGACTAAGACTCATTTCTGTCTTTGATACCTGAGTTGCCTGATAAACAGTATCATTCCAATTACTACGATATTCGTATGGATTACCCTCATTATTTTTCAGGTAAACTCTCTCCAAAATTTCATCGCTTAAGACCGTTAACGTCTGCATTTGATTATGTGAATTACTATCCTGTTTATTTTGTTCTGCCGCGTATGAATTATATGATTGCGCAAAACCGTTATAGGTATCCACAGACATCTGATAATATACCGGACTTTGGGGTACCGTAACCATCATACCCTTATTACAATTTTCCTTTGACGAAGTATCTGTCCAATTTCCATTCTCATCCAGCAAATCATAAGTATAAATATATACAAGTGTTCTTCTTACAACAATCTGATTGCTGTTTCCTGCAGTGAATGTCACTGTCTCCGATGTTTCCCTGCTTTCGATATAGCTCTCCGAAAAACCAACGGTACAACCTGCTTCCATAGCTGTCGCGACCGGTCCGAATTTCGTATCAGTACAGATTCCGATGCTGAATGAAGTGTCAGAAAATTCTTCCCTGTCAAGCTGATATGTCTCTGTCATCGCATATGTAGTTTCACCATCTTCTATGTCTAATTCATCATAATATGGTGCCGCCTGCAGAACAGCCACTACCGACGGATCTGTATATGCAAAATATTTTCCGGTATATCTTGCAACCACACTATCATAATCATAATCCACTGCCGCTAAAATACAATTCAGATGCTCGTCATAATCATCACCTTTATTTTTCATCAGGTCATTTTTATCTGCATTGTATGAAATCTTACTGACTGTCTGGCTCTCCGATGTAAAAGTATTAGCATACACCTCCACGATTTTAAATGCATAATCATCTTCACCGTCTTCTTTACATGCCAATGCTACAAACATCTGCTCCTGACCATAGTTATTATTATCAAAGTTTCCGATTGCAACTGCAGAAATAAAATTTTCTCTCGAAGAATTTCCAAACGGTTTGTAGCGACTGTCAAAATAATTAAAATCCACTTTAGTTAATGAACTTCCCTTTAAGTAATACAGCCATCCGTTTAAAAACATATATTCTGCCTGTGTAGTGCCACCGAACGCTACGCATTCCGTCGTATACTGCTGCCATGCATTATGGTCGCTGGAGTACAACTTTTCATTACCTATTGCTGCCGAATCTATTTCTTCAAAGAAATTTTGAATCAGTTGATTCTTTGTCTCCATAACTTCAAGACTGTAAATGGCGATTTCTGATTTCTTTTCATACTCATTTTTAAAGATACCTATCAGTTTATTTTTATCTGAATTACCGGGATAACTGACCTTTTTATAACCACCAACAATAATCTCATCTGCGCCATCGCTGTCAATATCACCTGCCGCTACGGATGGTGCATTCATAGATACACATTCAGTCTTTTCTTCATTTAATTTTCCTACTTCCTGACGGTATCCTGTCATATTTTTGATCGTTATATTGTCCTGATTTGCACCCTGCAGAACATATAATTGCGGAAGATAGTAAGTATAATCCTGTTCAACATACTTTGTATCAATTCTGTTCAGATAGGAAAGAACTGCTAAATCGTCAACTCCGTCCCCATCAAAATCTCCCGTTGTCAGAGATACACCCAATCGGCTTCTCGTATTGTACTCCGACATCAAATAGGTATTTCCATTTTTCAGAGAAGCATACTTCGTGTGTATATTATCTTTACCCAATGAAGCCTTCTTTTCTAATTTAGAATTACTGTATTCCAATTCCTTAACATCGTATTTGTTTCCATTCAAAGGCGAATATATAACAATTGTATCTTTTCCGTCATTATTGTAATCTCCGGCTGTGATGTCAATGAAGTTTCCGGCTTCGTAATAATTAATGCCTTCTCCTTTTCCTCCATTGTCAAGCAGCCACGATGCACTACCTTCGGTATCAGTATAAACTGCAGCCACCTGATTTGTTTCTGCATTAATAACATATACCTGAATCTGTTTACTTTCACCATTAAAACCTATAACCGCTACATGGTTTTTTCTGCCGCATCCTGTCGGATCAAAGGAAACTGATTTTGTAAATACCAAATCCGGTATATTATTGATGGTAGCGGACTCAACTTTTTCAAAGCGTCCGGATGAATAAACATTGTCAGTCTCTTCACCGGAATTCACTTTATCCATTTTATAAGTTCCCTTATCTGAGCTACTATTGTAATACAAAAACAGTTCGCTCTTTTCCAACATATTAAAAGCTTCGCCCTTCTCCGTTCCATATGGCGACAAAGTATCACTGTCGAATCCGTATGGTTTGGATGCAACGCTGTTTTTCATCGTATCAAGCAACGCTTTTCCTGATGTTACCTGCACTGCATTTGTCGTGTCATTCACGGTGTTTTCCGTTTCGGCCTGTACCGCTTTTCCCGGAATCATCAGTGTCATCACCATACTCAATGATAAAGCCGTGGCTGTCACTCTTTTTATCAATTGCTTACTTTTCATATCCGTTTATCCTCCTATAACATCATATATTCATCTGAATATACGATAATTATATAAAAAGCGTGATATAAAAATAATGTACTTTTTTTGCTTCAAAAGTGCCTGCTATTGGTTTACATATTCTTTTAATTGTTCTCTCTTTGTCAAATTCAGTTTTTCAAGAATTACTGTCATATAATGTTTTACCGTATTTAAAGACAGTTCCAGCATGTTTCCGATTTCCTGATTAGACCATCCTCTGCATGCCAACATGGCTATAGAGAATTCCATAGGTGTCAATAATTCCGTAA
Source organism: uncultured Lachnoclostridium sp. (assembly GCA_964572955.1). Classification (GTDB taxonomy): domain Bacteria; phylum Bacillota; class Clostridia; order Lachnospirales; family Lachnospiraceae; genus UBA3775. The sequence continues at coordinate 72,505 of CAZNGY010000001.1, read as the reverse complement.
CTTTGTTATCCGTACTTGGATTATGTAATTTAATCCATCCCCGGCTGAATGCTAACACTCCCTTAACAATCCTCCTGTACAACTGAGGCTCACTTTTTCGGACACATGCCTCTAATATTTCCTGAAACAATCCATGATGTTCTATAAATGGTTCTATAAAACCGTCTTCTTTTGCAATTTCCCATGCAGTCAAAAAAACATCTCTTGCCTTATCCAGTTTTTTCAGGTTAATATAACACATGGAAACAATACAATACAGATATATCACAGCAATCGGATATGTACGATCAGCCATAACAATTCCTGCCTGTGCCATTCCGAGTGCTCTTCCGTAGTCGTTTTTTAAATATGCATCATGAGACAGAATATACAATGCATACAATCGTATTCCTAAAGGCAGTTTCTTATTATATTCCTCCAATGGCGGCTGGTTTTTTAACGGAATATGAAGTAACACCGTGCTCAGATACGCAGCAAAAACACAGGCTGCTTTTATTTCCTCTCCCTGATTCTTTTCAAATGCTTCCTGCTGGCATGATGTTATCGTTTCCAAACATTTTTTTGCCCCTTCGATATTTCCTCCCGGCAGACTGGAAAAGCAATATAATAAATTTGCGGACAAACGGACATATATCTGTGGATCCGTCAAATACTGTTCAGTAATTTCAATACACTTCTCAACCTGCCCTGAGAAATAACTAAACTCCGCCCGTGCAATATCCCGAAATGTGGCATTTTCTATCTGCTGTATCGTTTTTTCTGCTTCGCCAGGCTCAAAACTACTGTTTATCAAAGGCATAAAACCTAAAAATTCCTGTGTTTCCATAAATTGATTTCTCCTTTTACTGCTTTATTCAATTTTGTCTCCATAAAGCCAACTTTGTCTGTTCACCAAAGTCTTATTCCCGTCACTATCGGTTATTTCGATAAATTCATCATGACACGCAATGCTATTTTCATTATAAAACTCTGTAACTCCAGTACTTTCCTCACTGCTCATTTCTTCAGATTCGTCAATTTCAATACATTCATAAATCTCTTCCATATCATCAACTTCATCTGAAATATCTTCAGAATCATCAATATATTTCTCATAAACAGGTTTTTTGTTCCTTCCGAAGATGCTTACAAGAATGTTTTTTCGAACCGGTATCCTGCTTTCTTCCCAAAGCTCAACTCCGAGTTTTTCTGCCTCCTGCTTCGCCTGCTTTGTGAAAAGCATATTTGTTACAACCACCGGAACATCGCACTCATAATATGCACATCCGGTATATGCTTCCTGAACCGCATAATTTCCAACATTGGCAGAATAAAACTTACATTGAACCGCATACGTTTTCCTTCCTGCCAAGGCAAGGATATCAACACCATGGTCCCCTGTTCTTGATGTTGTCTGAATTTTTTTATATCCGTATTTTTTCATTTGTCTGCATATGTATTTTTCATATTCTTCCCCATTCCCCGGTTCTTTTCGATGAAAAATTGTCGTAAACGGCAGTGTTACTATACTGAGTGCCAGCTTCATAAAAATTCCTGCTGCTTTCAAAATCAATTTAACCAACCACCAGACAAACGAGAAAATGAACAATCCGCTGCCACTGTTTTTTTTAACTTTCCCCATTTTCCTCCTTAATCCTCTGCAAGAATCTTTTCCAGTTTATCACAAACCTTTTCATACTCATCGAAATAAATTGCCTTCAACCCCACATTCTCTGCAGCTTCAACATTTTCCTTCCTGTCGTCAATAAATACACTTTCATCTGCCTTTAATCCGTATGTGTTAAGTAAAAGCTCGTATATCTCTTTTTCCGGCTTTCTAAGTTTAACCATTCCGCTGACGATTTTTCCATCAATGTATTCCATAAACGTAAACTTCTCTGAAGAATGCCTTGCAAACATTTTTTCAGGATAATTTGAAAGAAGATAAACTCCGTATCCTCTTTTTTTTAACCCTTCAAGCCATGATTTCGCATATGGGTACGATTCTACAAGATTCCCGTAATCTTTAAAGAATGTATCTATTTCTTTTTTATACTCTGGGAGTTTTTTCCTGATTCTGTTGATAAAAACTTCCTCTTCTTCTCCCCTGTCAAGTAAATCCCAATCCTCACTCAAAACCATATCATCTGAGAGCTTTTCTATTACAGATTCATCAAATGACAAATCCCTCATGTACTCTTTATATCTGAAATCTATCAGAACCTTACCAATGTCAAACACTACATTTTTTATCATGATTTTACCTGCCTTTCTCTATTCATTTTACCTTTAAATCCGCTTCATTACAACATTCTTTTTACCACGTCCGCTACTAATAATGAGTTATATGCCAAACAGTATAACGGTATCTCTAAGTCCAAACGGGAGCAGATCATTCAGACATTGTTAGAACGCATAGATGTGTTCAAGCCGGAAAAGCTGACGGATACCAGAAAAAATCCCCTTCCTTATTCCCCGGAACTCTATCGGAGCAGTAAAACGGTCTCTAGAACAGAAAAAAATCGGCATAGCCGGATTTCTCCAAACTATGCCGATTTTTTTAAGGAATGAACCACTTAGTAAGCCAGTCTTTACACTGTCCCTTTTTACTATTCTTCAGTTTCTTCCCATATAATTTCATTCTCAATAAAATTACGTTTCTTCTTCATATGATTAATTACAACTCTTGCAATAAATCCACTAAGGAATACTAATATGGATACTACCCATCCTGCTGAAACCTCAGCCCAAAGTGCATAGCCATAATGACCTCCATTCGTTACAAAAAGGCTGTACATATTCCAAATAAAAAGAGCCGCAAGCGATATAGGTGCAACGAATTTAATTGAAGCAAGAATCCAGAAAGATGGAATCTTAAATTTCTTGGTATTTCTGTTAATCTCCTTAACAACTTTCTTTGTATCAAAAAGCCATCCGATAGCAAAACATTCAAGAACTCCGATAAGAATCAGGTTAAACATATTTGTCCAGTGATCAACAATGTCAAGCCATGCAAGTCCTGCTCTTGTTGTATAAAGAAGTGAAATCACAGCTGCAATCGCACATGCCACCTTTGTTACTTTTCTCGGATTAAGATGGAATTTATCTGCTATTGATGCCGATACACCTTCAATAATTGAGAATGCCGAATCAATTGCCAATGTTACAAGCATTAAGTAGAATACAACACCAAATGCGGCATTGAACCATCCGACATTTGTAAGGTTTACAATTGCACTAGGATAGATAATGAATGCTGTTGCAATTCCTGAATCAGAAATGGAATCAAGCATGCCTACACCACCCATTGTTGAAAACATTACGATTCCGGACAATATACTTACTGCCGCATCAGAGAGCGCAATTATAATTCCATCAACGGCAATGTTTGAATTATCATCAAGATATGAACCATATGCAAACATAATCGCCATCATAATTGACAGACTGTAAAACACCTGACCGATGGCGTCAATCCAAAGCCCTGAACTTTTAAGTGCCTCAAGCTTTGGTGTAAATAACATTTTAAGTCCTTCTGCGGCACCGTCCATAGTAACACCTTTTGCAGCCATAAGCAAAAGGAAAATAACAGGAAGGAATACTGTATACTTTACGACTTTTCCTACACTCTGTGCACCGTTTCTTATACAATAATAAATCGCTCCCCAGGCAATTATCGCTGAAATAAGAACCGGAATAGGAATTGAATAACCGGTAACATCCCATGTTGTTTTTGTAGCCTCGGCGAAAACATTACTCGCTGCCGCTGCGTCACCTGTCATTCCGGCAAATTTAAGTGCATAAGCTACCATCATGATAACCCATGCAAAAACGATTGAATAATATGTTACAATTACAAATGCATTACTTGTTGCTGCCCATCCGATAAATTCGCATTTCTTATTGATTCCCCTCATGGACTCAATTGCTCCTTTACGGAACTTTCTGGCAATAGAAATTTCCATCATTAAAAGAGGAATTCCAATCACAAATAAAGCAACTAAATATACAAGCAGAAACGTTCCTCCGCCGTGTTTCGCCGCAAGCCCAGGAAAACGCCATGCATTTCCCAAACCTACCGCACTTCCGATTGCCGCAAGAATAAATGTCACCCTTGACGACCAAGTGTCTCTTTTTTCCATAGTACCTCCAATGTATCCCTATTTTTCCTATAAAGGGTCAATACTTAGAAGTATACTATGAACCTGATTTAAAGTCCACAAAATCTTTTTCAGATTTATTTATATGCAGAATCTGCCACTTCCCAACAAGCAATTGCAAATAGCATTCCAAAAAACAAGTCTCAGACATACTCCCGAACCGCACTCCTTCGTTCCATAATAGGTTTCACGTTCCGTATATACATTTTTCCCTGCATCAAGCTTTTTCTGAACCTCCTTATATGTTCTGTTGCCCGGTGCAAGTGAGATGGCATATGTTATACAGTTTTTTGCATTAACCATTCTTCCGCATCCCCAGTTTGCAAGGGCTGCCATATAATACCACCTGTCATCCTTTAAAAAAACGTAGTTCAATCTGTTCAAAGCATCTGCATACTTCCCGCCGTTGATAAGCAGTGCAATGTTCTTTATATCATCCGTATCACTTTCCCAGATTTCCGCCCACGGTCCTCCGGAATCAAAACCTGAAAAATCAAACCCGGAAAACTGCCATTCATAAGCCGTTCTTCCGGTGCCTGAATTTCCGTATCTTCCGGTGCCCCCATGTGTATTTCCTGCATATGTATTTCTGCCGTATGTACTTCCGCTGTCAAAAGAATCGTATCCTTTTTCTCTTGCATCCGTAATTCTTCTGTATGCATCCTGTATTTCTTTAAACTTTTCTTCAGCCTCTTTTTCATTGTTCAGGTTTGCATCAGGATGCCATTTTCTGCTCGCTGCCCTATAAGCCTTTTTTACTTCTTCATCACTTGCGGTGCGGCTTATGCCTAACACCTCATATGGATCTCGTGCCATTATCACCTCAATATAACGGGTTTTTATACCCTTCTTTCAAAACTCGTTCCGCATTTAGGACAGGTAATCAAAACCCTTCCGTGTCCCCTTGGTACACGGTTATACGTTTTGCAGAACGGACATTTATGATACTTGTGAGTCTTTCTTTCCTTAAACCTTCTCTTATTAACGTTAAAAGTTCCGATTACTTTTGCTTTAGCCTTTAAATACAGTTTTCTTTCCATATTCATCCGACCTATATTTCTTGAACATGTTCTGTATAAAGAATAAAAAACGGCAATAACCCCAACAGCATAAAACGTTCCGATTCCAAAAACCACTGAAAGTACAAACATGATAACGGCGAAATAATTCAATGCCTTTGAGAATTCATCATATCCGTATCTTCCACGCATCCACATACTCAGTCTGTATTTAAGTTTTCTCATTAATCTGCCTCCGATTATAATATCAGTCACCTGAAGAATTTTCAATATCATTAAATAAATGATACAGTATTTTCATTATAGATTTTCAATTACGCTTGTCAATAAATCGGAAGAAATGATTATTTTAATTTTATAAATGATTATCGCCAAAACACTTATTTTATAAGAATTAACACTTTCTTCCGACAATCTTCACATAAAAATCAAGACAACCATACTACAAGCAGCAGCTGAAAAGCTCATACTTCGCATTAAAACAAAAAGTGACTTCTACATTCATGCCCGTAAAGGCCTCTGTGTCGAAGTCACTCTGTATGTTCATAGTTTTATTCTGTTTTTTTTATAAGATTTGCTGCTCTTTCAAGTGCATCATCTATGTGGGCACAGAAATTATCTCTTCCAACTCTGTCAACAAATCCGCCCTTTTCCATAATGCGCATCGGCTGTTCGTTTACATGCGAAAATACAAGTTTTATACCTTTCTGTTCACATGTATCACACAGAGAAACCAAAGAATTCATGGCAGTTGCATCAAGTGCCGGCACTGCTCTCATTCTTATGATTAAAACTTTTGTAAAATCTTTTACACTTATTTCTGCAAGTCTTCCTGCCGCACCAAAAAACAATGGTCCGCTTATTTCATAAACCCTTACCTGCAAAGGAACCTGGCGAATATTTATGCTGTCAGGATCATCTTCATTCTCCTCATACTTCCAACTTTTAACATCCGTCTCATCACTCATTCTCTTCATAAAGAGAAGACATGCAACCACCATACCGATTTCAATTGCAACAACAAGATCAAATACAACAGTAAGTACAAACGAAAGCACAAGAACTGTTATGTCACTCTTTGGAGCTGTCTTTACAAGTTTGACAAAAGGTCTCCACTGACTCATGTTGTAAGCTACCTGAAAAAGTATTGCTGCAATGGCAGGCATCGGAATTAATGCTGCATATGGCATAAGTACTACAAGTACAAGTAAAAGTACAAGTGAATGTACCATTCCCGCCACAGGTGTACGTCCGCCGCTTTTAATGTTGGCCGCTGTACGTGCAATTGCTCCTGTTGCCGGAATTCCTCCAAAAAGTGCGGAACCGATATTTCCTGCTCCCTGAGCTATAAGTTCCATATTGGAACGGTGATGTGAGTTTATCATACCGTCAGCAACAACACACGAAAGAAGTGATTCAATTGCTGCGAGAACCGCAATGGTAAATGCATCCGGTAAAAGACTTCCTATCTTTGAGAGTGTTATCGTCGGAACACTGAATTCCGGAAGCCCTCCCTTTATTGTATATAAATCACCTATTGTATTTACATCCATATTTCCGAATTTCACCATAAAAATCCCTGCAAATACAGCTATAAGTGAACCCGGTACAACTTTTCCAATTTTAGGAACCATAGGCCATACAATAAGAATCGCAAGACATACAAATCCCACAATTGCCGCCTGTACGTTAAAAGTATCAATATTACCTAAAAAAGCTTTTACTTTATCAACAGTTTCTATCGGCTTTTCACCATGCATATAGCTTACTCCGAAAAAATCCCTCCACTGACCGATAAAAATAGTTACTGCAATTCCTGCCGTAAATCCTGTTGTTATTGTATATGGTATGAATTTAATAAGACTTCCGAATCTGCAAAAGCCCATTATTACAAGAATTATACCTGCAAGTATGGTTGCAATCACAAGTCCATCCTGTCCCTGTTCCGATACAATTCCGGCTACTATCGTAGCAAAAGCCGCTGTCGGACCCGCTATCTGAACCCTGCTGCCGCCAAGAAACGAAATTATAAATCCGGCAGCTATTGCCGTATATATACCCATTTCCGGTCCTACTCCGGATGCAAGCGCAAGTGCGATTGAAAGCGGAAGTGCGATTATTGCAACTATGATTCCGGATACAACATCCTTTATAAACTGTGATTTGTTATACTGCTTTAAATTACTAAAGAGCATAGGTTTTAATTTGTCCATTACATCCTCCAAAATGATGTCATTTTTTAGTCCGTGCCGGTTCATCCGACTTCGATTTATAAGACACAAAACAAGAAAATTTTAATCCCTAACTCTTTTTTTTACAACGTATCTTTTATACAAATTTTATATTTGTTTAAGATATTTTTTATTGAATATGTGCAAAAGACCAACTCATAATATATATCAACAGCATGAAAACTGCCACCATTTTTCATTCGGTGACAGAAATAAATTTTATTTTTTAATTGTCTGCATGATTGGAATCAGTTCATTACATAAACCAGGCTTTAATACTTTTACAGTATCATTGAAAGCGAGATTCTTTTTCTGTCGGCATCTACCGATAATACCTTAACTTCCACAATTTCCCCCACACTTACAACATCCAAAGGATGTTTTACAAATTTCTCATTAGTCAGCTTTGATATATGAACAAGTCCATCCTGATGTACTCCTATATCCACAAAGGCACCGAAATCAATCACGTTTCTTACCGTTCCTTTAAGAATCATGCCTTCCCTAAGATCCTCAATTGCCAATACATCCTTTCTTAAAACCGGAGGAGGCATCATTTCTCTCGGGTCTCTTCCCGGCTTTTCAATTTCCTTAATTATATCTCTGAGGGTTGGTTCTCCTATACCAAGCTTATCTGCAGTTTCTGCATAATTTTTTATTTCTATTTTGTATCCCGTTTTAAGATTTTCAAGCGGAACTTCAATTTCATCAAGCAGTTTCTTAACCGCATCATAACTCTCCGGATGAACCCCTGTGTTATCAAGTGGATTTTTTCCGTCAGCAATCCGCATGAATCCGGCACACTGTTCATAGGCTTTAGGTCCAAGTTTTGGTACCTTAAGAAGCTGCTTTCTGTCAGTAAAACTTCCGTTTTCCTCACGATAAGCAACAATGTTTACGGCAACCGTTTTACTTATTCCTGATATATACTGCATTAAAGGTGCTGAAGCTGTATTAAGATCTACTCCTACACTGTTCACACAGCTTTCAACCACCCCCGAAAGAGCCTCTCCGAGTTTCTTCTGGTTCATGTCATGCTGATACTGACCTACCCCAATTGATTTCGGATCTATTTTAACAAGTTCAGAAAGAGGATCCTGTACCCTTCTTGCTATGGATGCGGCACTTCTTTGTCCTACATCAAATTCCGGAAATTCTTCAGTCGCAAGTTCACTTGCGGAATACACAGACGCTCCGGCCTCATTCGTTATAATATAACTTACATCTTCCTCTATCTCCGATAACAATTCCACCACAATCTGTTCCGATTCTCTTGATGCAGTTCCGTTTCCTATTGAAATCAGATTTATATTGTATCTTTTTATGAGTGATTTTACTGTTTCCTTTGCATCACGTATTTTCTTTTCATTCGTAGGTGCAGTCGGATATATTACCCTCGTATCAAGAACTTTTCCTGTTTTATCCACAACCGCAAGTTTACACCCTGTTCTGAAGGCAGGGTCCCATCCCAACACCGTCTGTCCTGAAACCGGAGGCTGCATAAGCAGCTGTGTCAGATTCTTTCCAAAAACCTCGATTGCACTTTCCTCTGCCTTTTCAGTCAGCTCATTTCTTATTTCTCTTTCAATTACCGGAGAAATAAGTCTATTATAAGCATCCTTAATTGATTCATTCAGAATTTCCGTACACTCACCATTTTCATTTCTCAATATTTTTCTTGAAAGATAAGTAATTATTTCGTCTTCAGGAGCTTCTGTTTTTACAACAAGAAACTTCTCTTTTTCTCCTCTGTTAATTGCAAGTATTTTATATCCCGTAATTTTATTCAGACATTCATGAAAACCATAATAGTTCTCATAAACAGATTTTTCATTTTCATCCTTTGCCCATACATCCATAAAACCCTTTGTCCTGGTTTTATTTCTTATGTATGTCCTGTACTCTGCATTGTCCGAAATCATTTCTGCAAGAATATCTTTCGCACCAGAAATAGCCTCATCAACAGAATTCACTCCCTTTTCAGCATCAATATACTTCCCTGCCTCTTTTGTAACCGAGTCTGTTTTCTGCATGTAAATAAGGTCTGCCAAGGGTTCAAGCCCCTTTTCCTTTGCTATTATAGCCCTTGTACGTTTCTTTTGTTTATATGGTCTGTATAAATCTTCTATATCCACAAGTGTTTCTGCCTGACAAATCTTTTTCCTTAGTTCATCATCAAGCTTTCCCTGTGCTTCTATAAGTCTTAAAACAGTTTCCCTGCGTTCTTCAAGGTTTCTAAGATAACAAAGTCTTTCATAAATCTTTCTCAGCTGTTCATCATTAAGTGTGCCATGTGCTTCCTTTCTGTATCTTGCAATAAAAGGAATCGTATTCCCTTCATCTATAAGCTTAATTACGGCTTCCGTCTGCCATTCCCTGATTGAAAGTTCTTCTGCAATTTTTGCTGCTATATTCATAACTACCTCTGATTTTTGTCCATATTTTTCGTTCTGTCACTAATTATATATCTTGGTCTCTGTTTGGTTTCCATATAGATTTTCCCGATATACTCACCTATTATTCCGAGACTCAGCAGCTGCACTCCACCAATAAAACATACAATACATGTCATTGATGCCCAGCCTTGGATTGTATTTCCGACAACAGCGCCTATTACACTCCATACTATTCCTATAAAACTTAACAGTGCCACCACAAATCCCAGTCCCGTAATACATCTTACCGGCTTAATAGAAAGACTCGTTATACCGTCAAGTGCAAGTGAAACCATCTTTCTAAACGGATAATGGCTTTCTCCCGCAGTTCTCTCATGCCTGTCATAATAAACACAGGTACTTTTAAATCCTACAAGCGGAACCATTCCTCTCAAAAAAACATTTACCTCTTTGAACTCTGCAAATTCATTAAGTACCCTGCTGCTCATAAGCCTGTAATCCGCATGATTATACACAGTTTCCACACCCATAATTTTCATAAAGCGGTAAAATCCCTGTGCCGTAGTACGCTTAAAAAAGCTGTCTGATTTCCGGTTTTTCCTGACACCATAAACAATCTCTGCACCGTCAAGATACTCACTTACCATCTGTTCCATTGCTTCAATGTCGTCCTGACCGTCACAGTCGATGCTTATTGTAATGTCACAATTTCCTTTTGCCTCCATAAGCCCTGCCAGAACAGCATTCTGATGCCCTCTGTTTCTGCTCTGGGATATACCGCAGTAATGCTTGTTTTTGACTGCAAGTTTACTGATAATCTCCCATGTCCCATCAGTACTTCCATCATTCACAAACAAAATTCTGCTATCATCACTGACAAGTTCTTTTTTTACCATATCTTCCAGTTTTTTCAAAAAAAGCCCGCTTGTCAGCGGCAAGACTTTTTCCTCATTATAACATGGGATAATTATATACAAACAAGGTGCCACTGTTATTCCTCCAAACTAAAACAGGACGGCAAACAATACATTGCCGCCCTGCACTACGCAATTACTTTTCTTTTAAATCAAAATAGGCAAGACCCATTCCTACCGTACTCATATAACATCTTCCATATACTCCATAATCACCGATAATCATTCCCGCATTACCGGTTCCTCCGTAGTTATGCAGATCATCATTAACCCTCACCCAGCTTTCACCGCCATCAGACGACATATAAATACCGAGATTATCTCCTGCCACAGGTCTTCCGTAAATATAAATTGCATATGGATCAGATTCTGTTTTTCCTGCTCCCAGACCTACTGATTCTGCATAAGATACATTAAGCTGTGTAAAACTTGTTCCGTGATCCGCCGATACCTGCACACCTCTGAGACCACAGGCAACGTAGATTTTTCCCTCGCCATCCGGCTCAACTGCAAATCTGTCATATGCATTATAATTAAGTCCGGAAATTGTAAAAGTTTCTCCACCGTCACTGCTTACATAAAACGTCTCATTTGCACATGCATATACATAGTTTTTATTCATTGGGTCAGCAAAAATATAATATCCTGCGGTAAGTCCCTGAATTTCATTCCATGTTTCACCCAAATCATCACTGTAATATGAATTAAATTCATTATCCGGACTCCAGAAAATCCTTGAACCGTCCGCACTTATTGCCACACTTCCACCGCGAAGAAGCTTTGAAACCGGCTTATTTGTTATCTTTGTCCAGGTTTCACCCCCATCATATGTGTACATAAGCATCTGTTTTTTATCATTATTTCCGACCTTAATTCTAAAATCCGTATCAGATGCACAAATTGCAATTCCGGATGTTGTTCCACCGATACTTTCCTGGTAAGTTGCCGGTTTTGTAACATCATTTGTCACAAAGCCGTCATAATCACCGATTACTACAGCCAAAGTTCCATCCTTAAGACTTACTGCATCAAGAGGAACCGTTTCTTCTATGCCCTCTGAGAAGAAATAAAATTCCGGTTCTTCGTCCCATATATTGTCACATCTGAAAATACCGTTGCCTGAAACAACCATAAGCATATCCGTATTAAACGGATCCAACATCATGCTTCCGCACCAGTGAATGGCATAATCTGCAACCCATTCTGCCCTGGTTTCGTCCATTTTCATAACATCATTCAGTTTTCTCCAGCTCACTCCGCCGTCTTCGGTTACATAAAACTCATCTCCATATGAACCGTTAGGCTGAAGGCTCCAAACATTTTCAGTACAGGCAACCATTCTGTCCGTATTTGACGGATCAAAAACAATATCTCCCATATTCAGATTACCGACTGAAATATCAGTTGCCCTGTCATCTGCAATTGAATATCTGTATATTGCACCGCCGCTGCCGTTCCAAGGTCCTTCACTGCCTCCGTAGGTAATGAGCAGATTTCCGTTATTATCGGATTTTATACGCTGAGGCATATATTCCATAGGAAGGGCCACTACTGCATCCCATGATTCGCCTTCATTTTCACTCACATAAATATTTGTATCCCCGCTTCTGGAAACAGAAACATAAATTCTCGCTTTATCATCTCCGGTCTCTGCCGCAGGAACAACAACGATTCCGTTAACACCTGTTCCGTTGTCCGTAGATTCTACAGGAAATCCATCAAGTTTTGTCCATGTATATCCGCCATCCGTACTCTTAATAAGACCGCCGCTGTATCCACCTGCATATACTACCAACGGATTTTCCGGGTCAAATGCTATACGTTCGCCATTCTGACGTCCCATTCCGTTACCATCAACCTTTATCAATTCCGTCACATCAACCGTATCATATGTTGTTCCGCCGTCATTCGAAATCATAACAGCAGTTTTGCCGTCACTGAAGTAGGAAGTTCCGCAGAGAAGTATAATGTGTGATGAGTTGTTCTTATCAATTGCCATTCCGGCAACTCCAAGATATCCCCTGTCATCCTGCGTAACCGATGTACTTATTGACTCCCATCTTCCCTTAGCCGCATCATATCTGTAAGCACCGCCGACATCTGTACGTGCATAGTAAAGATTTTTTGAAGCCGATGAAAAAACCCCCGTAACAAAACCGCCGCCGCCAAATGAAACCTGACCATATTCCCAGTCCTCATTAACATACAAATCTGCGTCATTCCCATCCGAAGGCTTCTGCTGACTTCCTGCCGTTAAATTATCACTTCCCGGCACAACCTCTTTTTCGCCGCATCCTGCAAAAGTCCCCATCGTAATTGCCATAATTACAGCTATTGCCATACATTTTTTTAACTTCATTTTATTTTATCTCCGGCTGATAAATATAACCGGATTTCCCCTTTCTATAACAAAACTTCTCTTACCATTTCCGCATCAAAAACAACCTTTTTAAGATGAGTAACTTCAATACGATAGAGAGCATTGGCTGCCATATGTTCCGCTGCCTGTTCAAGGTCTCTTATTCCTGATGTATTTTTAAAGATTTCAACCACCTCGTCAAGAGCCTCCGGAAGCAATGAGATTTCTTCTTCCCTAAGACCGATTCTCTTCAACACCTTAGGAAAAGCATATTTTGAAAAAATAACCTTCTTTTCTTCCGGTGTATAATCAGGAATATCAATTACGGCAAATCTTGACATAAGCGGCGCACTTATCTGACTTTTATCGTTTGCAGTTGCAATCGGATAAACTCCAACCGTAGGAACCATACATTCTATGTAATTGTCGGTAAATCCAAGGTTATCAAGCAATGTCAGCAGTACATCAGCCGGATTACCATTACCTTTTCCTGCTGCTGCCTTATCAAGCTCATTGATAATAAATACCAGATTAGATTCTCCTGCCATTGAAAAAGCTTCAAGTATAATTCCCGGCTTTGCATTTGCATATATTCTTGAACTTCCCGTAAGCTGCTCCGGATCGTTAATTGAACTCATATCCAGTGTTGTCCAAGGAAGCTTAAGTATTCTTGCAACAGCATATGCTATCTGTGATTTACCTGTTCCGGCAGGACCTACCAGTAAAAGTCCGTATGCCGGCAATGTATGGGTTCTGTTTATCTGTACTATCGTCTCTATAATACGCTGTTTTACCCTCTCCATTCCGTAAAGCTCTTCATCAAGAATTCTCTTTGCTTCGTCAATATCTATTGCCTCAAAATAATTGTTCTTCCACTGAATGTTCATCATGATTGACAGAGCTCTTTGTGCATGCCTTCTTTCTTCCGGCGAAACCTCGTGTGATCTTGCAACCGCAAGATTTCTTCTTGCCCAAAGTCTGATATTATCAGGCAAAGTCCTTCCGGCACAATTCATAAAATCGGTAATGCTCTGAATACTTGTAAGTTTCATTTCATCACCGTCTTCTTCCTTTTCATCATCATCTGTTTCATCATCAGGTGCGGTACTTGCAAGAAGTCTTTCTATCATAAACTGGAGAAATCCGTCCTCTGCCGAAAGCTTTGTTCCGCTTCCAAGAGCAACTTCCCTAATTTTATAAACCGCATATCCCACATCAGTATTTTTTCCGGAGAGCCTTACATCAATCCTGTTTTCTCCGAGCCATTTGAGCAAACTGACAAATCTTGCATCTATTGTCAATATGTCTGCCGGCACAACTCCGTCATCCTCATTAAATTCAAAAGCCGTCATCTTCGACTGATTGGAAAACTTTCCAGTGGAATGATGCTTCCATTGTCTTTTTGAATTATCAAGTACCATTATCGGCTTTTCCGGTGACGGTTCCGATTCATTTGTTTTAAACATCTTATAAGTGCATACAGCCGCTTTTTTCTCTATCGGTGTACTATTGTTAAAATCAAAAACAGGCATATTTTTACTCCTTTTTCAATAATATTTCATTCATGCTTCCGCTTCTGTATCCCGACAAATCCAGAGTCACATAAGAAAATCCCATCCGCTTTAATTCGCTCTCCAGTCTTTCCCTGACATTATTTTTCATTATTCTCGGAAAATCACGGACACAAACCTCTATTCGTGCAGTTCTACCCTGAATACGAACCCTTTTTTGAACAAATCCCAACTCTTCAAGCAGCTTCTCCGCCCGAGATATCATTTGAAGTTTTTCGGAAGTTATTTCCTCTCCATAAGTAAATCTTGATGCAAGACAGGCACATGACGGCTTGTTCCAGCTTCTGATTCCTAAGTCTTCAAGCATCAGTCTTATTTCAGCCTTAGTCATACCACAATCCCTCAGCGGACTCTTTATTCCGAGTTCTCCGATTGCCTTCATTCCGGGTCTGTAATCATTTAAATCATCAAAATTTGAACCTTCAACGACATAATTATACCCCTCTTCCAAGGCCAGTTTCACAACCTTACCAAACATTTCTCTTTTACATATGTAGCATCTGTCCATGGGATTTTCTTTAAATCCACTGATTTTTAGGACATCCTCCCTAATAACATACCTCTTTATACCAAGTTCAGAGCAAACGAGTTCTGCATCTTTTATATCATTTTCGGTCATGACCTCAGAAAGGACTGTTACTGCCGCCACTCTGTCTCCGACACCATCTTTTGCAGCTTTCAACAACAGCGACGAATCCACTCCTCCTGAAAAACATACCATTACTCTTTCCATATCTGAGAACATCCGCACAAGCTTTTCGTATTTTTTTTCAAGTCCGTTCGCCAATCCCATATTATTCTCCATTTTTAACCTGAGGGCATTTTATCCTTAAAGCTTATTATACTCAATCGTCTTCTTCCACACAAGTCTGTTTCTTCCATTCTTTACCTGAAAACTGCTTTTTTGCTTAAATATTTCATTTTTTGATTCCAATGCCTGATTTCAGAATTCAATAACTGCTGCTCTGAAAATCCGCCTGTGGTTTAATGCTCTGTGCAGTCTGATATTTTATATAATTTGTCATGCATCCGCATAACGTGTAATTTATATTTCATACGCTTTGCAAATTCAACAGGATAATTCACCCAAGAAAAAAAGCCGGACGTCTGCACGTCCGGCTTTTTTATATGAACTCAAATTTAGGTTTAGTTATGGAACCATGTTGTTCCTATTTTTTCACCATTTGGAAAATCATTTTCAATTCCCTGATAATACATTCTGAATCCTCCATAACTTACCGTAGGTCCGTTATTCAAAACATATAACGCTGCGTTATGAGCAGATTCATTAATATTTCCTGAATTGTACTTTTCAAGTGCTGACTGAAGTATCCCGCTTGAATATACACTGAACTGATAAGGAGCAGTTACAACAGAATACATTGAAACACCTTTTGAATTACATCTGTTTATTACAACACTTGCAACGGCAAGCATTTCATCATAATCATAACCCGATTCAGTTGCTACAATACAAGTAAGAAGTGCTTCATCAGAAGCTGCCGCTACAAGTTCACTTCCATTGGAAGATGTTTCTTCTGCAGGCTTCGTAGGAACTGCCGTAGGCTCCGGTGTTGGTTCCGGTGTCTCAGTCGGTACAGGTGTAACAACTTCTGCTGCCTCTTCCTCCTCCGGTTCCGGCGTTGGTTCCGGTGTAGGCTCAACATACTCCACATTCATAAAAGAGTCATCCTCTTCAGTATGTACCAGTATCACGGCATCTTTAGCTTCCTTTTCATATGCATCGGCAATTTCTTCCTTTGGAAGCCAGTTTTTGTTGTCATAGCTGACTTCACCCTCGATATCTTCAGTACTTGAATACAATGTCGAAACTTCCGTAGGTTTGTTTTCGGTCAACTCATCTGTCTCAGCCTTCTTATCGGTTCCGACAGATGAAACGATTCCGGCAACTCCTATTCCTACTGATAAGGCAAGGAATCCCATCATCGCTCTTGCTTTATAGACGCTAATCATAAATTCTTTTCTTCCCCAATTTATTTAATGTTCCGGAAATAATCCTGAACAGCATTTTACTATTTGCGTTTTCATTGCAAATATATTACGAATTTGTTACACGTATGATAACATATTTACATTTTTATGTCAACCACAGTATGAAGACTTTGAAAACAAAGCCGGATACAGCATATGACATTTTCAGTCCCAAAAGGATGGAGTTCCCGACATTCTTCTTCTTATCGACAAAGGAATAGCTTCATAATGATTTCCGAAGGTATATCCCAGATATTTTGCTGCTGAGAGAAAGAAATAGCTGACTGCCTGTCCATAATACTTTTTCTTCACCAAAGACTTCATTATGGTTTTAACCATTTTTTTACCCTCTGTGGTTGATGACAGTCCCTCAAATGCTTCACTGTTCATTTTCTGTGATACCGCAAGATCGAAATTCCTTCTGAACTGTGCACTCATTTTATATTTATGATAGTGAATCACACCATTCATTCCGTAATAACATATTTTATAACCGTTTCTTACAGCCTTACCGGCAAAAATCATGTCTTCATTAAATATTACCTTATCTTCAAAACCTCCCAGAAATTCAAACACATCCCTTCTGTACATACAACATACATTTGAGCAGAAAATCGTCTTGATTCCAATTGTTTTAAAATCTTCTCTGCTCTTATACAACACTTTTTCAGGATAATTGAATTTCTGCGTAAGTCTTATATATTCCGGGGCATCTTCATCCGTATTCTGACGACAATACACCTGACTTACCTCCGGATTCATTTCCAAAACATCCATCATTTCTCTTATGAGATTCCTGTTTTCCGGAACTGCATCCTGAGTCATACAGAGAACATAAGGATTTTTTCCGTAGGCAATCCCATAATTTCTGGTTCTTCCATGATAAAATTCTCTCTTTGTTATCGGATGGACCTCCGTTATCGTATTTACCCCGGCTTCTACCGCAATACTCTTGCACCTGTTTTCTAACACATGATAATCATCATTATCATCTGACAAGGTATACATTATTATGATTCGGGACGGCTGACAACTTTGCAGCAAAAGTCCCTTTATCAGTGCATAAAACCTCTCATCCGGTCTGCAAACCGGGATTACAACGTCTATCATAAAAAGAATCTCCATAAAAAAGAATAAAGAATGTGCTTTACACATTCCTTTATGATTCAACTTTGCCCCCAAATTCTCTTGAAGCAAAATTAAGGCATCTGATTTCACAGATGCCTTGATTATACACTTAATTATAAAAAAAAGAAATTACATTTCAATTTTTCCTGTATTTCCGTCAGCAACATAATATGCCGCATTGTCTTCAGGCTTTACATAAACGGTAACTTCCGCCACATCACCTACAGCCTTCTTTACGTTTTCAACAATTTCATCAAAAGCAATTTCTTTTCCGGCATACTGAAGATATACATTTGTCTTAACAGCCTTCTTTGCTGCCTTCTTTGCTGCCGGCTTCTTTGCTGCTGCCTTTGGTGCTTCCTTTACTTCTTCTTTAACCTCAGCCTTTGGTGCTTCCTTTACCTCTGCTTTAACTTCAGTCTTTGGTGCTTCCTTTACCTCTGCTTTAACTTCAGCCTTTGGTGCTTCCTTTACTTCTGCTTTAACTTCAGTCTTTGGTGCTTCCTTTACTTCTGCCTTTGCTGCCATTGCCGCTTTCTTAACTGCTTTTTTGTTAGCCATGATGATTCCTCCTATTAAATTCACTATCATTTTAATCAATCGGTTTTTCAACCGTGCATCATCGTTAAATAATCCGTCAGCAATAAATCTTACGGACTCATTTCTCGCCTCTACATTAGGTATAATACTTAAAATGAAGGATTTTTTCAAGTTTACCAATTTAATTTCTACTTATTGAACAATGCACTTAGTTTTTTGAAAAAAAAAGCCAACATTCTTCACAACTCACATACTCATAAATTATAAGCTTATTTATCGTTTTTGTACAAAAGAAGAAAAGAGGGAGGTCATTTTTTTGACCTCCCTCTTTTCTTCTTTTAAGTATAAAATTTCAGAATTTTAAAAATTAATATATTGCACAGTCGCAATCACTATCTGTTTTTACATTTACTGTGTATAAGTACCATCCAGAATCTGAGTAATAGCTTCCGCCATTTCACCTGCAGCCTTGTCATGACTTGATGGAGTCGGATGGTAATCAACGCCAAAGGAACCGCTTTGTACGCTTAAAGGCACACAGTAAACATTCGTATCAGAATAATCCGATGTAAACCTGTAAACAGCTTCCTCTATTTTTCCGTACAAATCATTACCCATCAAACCAAGCGTACATACTATAACTGCATCAGGATAATATCCTCTGAGCTGTTCAAGGAATGAATAATACCCCTGAACATACTCTTCACATTTAACTGCATCTTTCTTGGTATAACTATAATCATTTGTTCCCAAATTAATTACTACTACGTCCGGTGTATATGAAAAATCCCAGAGAACTGATGACGGACTTAAATCTCTGCCGTTTGCATAAAATGTTCCGTAGGAATTTCCAAGTTTATCGTAATACTTAGGAAGCTGCTGGCTTTCCTGCTTTGCTCCGCTTGTATATCCGGAAATGATTCCATATCCCGAAAAAGAGACCAGACTGTAATCCGCATCAAGCTTTTCTGCCGTTTTATAAGCATATGCCTCCGAAGCATTCTCATTGTGCGTAGAATACTTATCTTCAAGAGTACCGTCAGCACCATAACCGCAGGTTATTGAATCCCCGATAAATTCCACGAAAAGTTCCTTTTCTTCCGTTGGGGCAATTTTCGCTTCAGTATCACAGGTTACATGATGAATTCCGATTGTTGAATCCGAGGACTCAGAAAGTTTAATAAATCTTACCGTATGCGTTTCGCTCTCCGAAAGATTAAAAACTTCAACACTCTTTTCTTTTTCGTCAACAAATCCGTCTATAACCTTTTCTCCGTCTACAAGAACGGAAAACCTTGCCTGATGAGTCTCACCATAGTAATTTGAGTCTGCTATCAAATCAAAACTGAGATTTTTTCCGGTAAATGTAAACTCAACACCTGTAGCTGAGAACGAACACCAAAGTACATCCTCTATCATCTTAGTTCTTCCAAGCCTCTTGACATTTTCCTGTGTCATCAGAAAAACTCCGGGATCATATTCTTTTCCCGTAAGACCGTCATCATCCTTCTCCGGAGCTTCTGTAGGGGTTACTTTATTTTCGTCCTGTCCCACCGATACCGTAGGTGATGCGGCCGGTTCTGTGTCCCCACTACTGTTACCGCATCCGGTTACCGACATAATCATACATGCGGATAAAAGTACTGCTACAAGCTTTTTTCTCATACCTTCTCCCTTCATCAACCGGCAATCTGCTTTCTTGCAGCTTCAATCTGTCTTATAATTTCTGATCTGCACGCTCCGGCATTCGGATTGAGTGTACCGAGTCTGATATTCATTGTTGTAATATTGGATACAAGTTCCACCGCTTTATCAAAAGCAGGATCTGCTTTACAGTCATCAATGTCATTTTCCGATACTTCTTCGTCAGATGCAAGATATCCGAGATAAATCTGTTTCAAAAGTTCCGGTATCTTCCAAAGCTGTACATCATCATTTGCATCCATATCAAAAAGTTCTTCAAAAGCAGTATCTCCATGTCCGATAAGCTTATCTCTGAAATTAAGTTTCTTTGATGACAGGTACTCCTGATATCCTGTAACGAAATCCCAAAGAGATTCCTGTGACTCAAGGGCTTCCAGTGCCATCTGAGAACGTTTTGCAATTTCATTATCAAGAATTTCAGCCGTTCTTTCATATACCATCTGCATTTCCGGATTCTTAAACTCGTTTTCGAATACGTCAAGGGTTTTTCCGTCTAATGCTCCGTAGGCTGCGGCCTGACTCATCATAACTTTCATAAGCATATCCGGCATTTCAGGACGGAAAACACGACCGGTACGGAGAGAGCGGAAAGCTTCCTCTCCTTCGGCAAGGACTTTTGTCTTAAAATTTTCTTTTTCCTCAAGCATTCGCTTTTCTTCAAGCTCACGCTTCTTGGCCTCTTTTGCCTGCTTTTCTTCTTCTTTAATTCGCTGTCTGTCTTTTTCGCTTTCGCTGAGAACCTGTGCATATGCACTCTGAACCAAAGGCTGTATATTTGTAAGAACCTTTGCAAGTGCTTTTTTTCCTCTGTTTCCAAGTCCGAATCCCGAACCCGTATCGAGTGCTTCAGTACCTAATATACCGCCACGGTTTATAACCGCATATGGTCTCAGTACACCGTTGCTAGGGAGCAGAATACCAATCATTCCGCCGTCTGCCGATTCATCCAGACATTTTCTGATCATACTGTTTAATTCAGGCTCCGTCTTAAGGAACTCATCACCTTTTGCATCTCTGACAAGGCTTGGCAAAAATTCGCATAAGCGCGATTCCGTAATTTCTTTAAACGAATCAGAGATTATTTCTTTCATTGTCTGTGCCATAACGTCTTCTCCTTTAAATTATAAAATACACCCGCAGCATTTATTTTTCCTGCTGTATGTATATGTTTTTGATGGTTCAATTAAGCATGTTTTCTGCTTTGATTAAGCTCATTCTACTCCTTTTTCTGATTTTTGCAAATGCATTTAATTTTCACAGATATTTCACGAAATATTTCAGTTTTTATGACGTTATATACGACACTATCAAATATTTTCTGCTTTTAGTGTCTCATTTTTCCTGATTTGTTACGAATATATGTACATTTTTTATTCTGCTCAGACACATATTTAACTTGATTTTGCATTCTTTGTATGATACAATCACGAAAGGTTATTGGGACCTGTTCCCAAAATATTTGGACGGAGGTACAATTTCATGAAGAGAATTCAGACTGTTAACACTCGTGACTTAGAGTCCAGCAAGATTTCAGGCGGATGCGGTGAGTGCCAGACTTCCTGCCAGTCAGCCTGCAAAACATCCTGCGGTGTTGCAAACCAGGAATGTGAACAGGTTAAGAGTGACAAATAAAAATCTTAACGGCTTTACTTATGAAACAACCGCATTCCGGTTCTTCGGAAGCGGTTTTTTTATATCAAAAAACGGATATCCGTTCTGCGTTCGCATACGGATTCCACTATATATTAAAGAAAAAAATAACATACGGAGGATTTATGATACACCAGTATAAACTTAACGGTTACAACATCGTCCTTGATGTTTACAGCGGCTCTGTTCATCTTGTAGATGAAGTAGCATATGACTGTATCGAAATGTACGAGTCGCATTCACGTCAGGAAATAATCGATACAATCACAAAGCGCTATTCTTCACTTCCTGATGTAAATGAAGCAGAAGTCAGCGAAGTTTTGGATGACATTGAGGAATTAAAGAATAGCGGAAAACTTTTCAGCGAAGATACCTATGGAGACATTGCATTTGATTTCAAAAAAAGAAGCACCGTCGTAAAGGCATTATGTCTTCATGTCGCCCACACCTGCAACTTAAACTGTGAATACTGTTTCGCAAGTCAGGGAAAATACCATGGAGAGCGTGCTCTCATGAGCTTTGAAGTCGGAAAACAGGCACTTGATTACCTTGTTGCAAATTCCGGTTCAAGAAAGAATCTCGAAGTTGACTTTTTCGGCGGTGAACCTCTCATGAATTTCGAAGTTGTAAAACAGCTCGTTGCATATGCCCGTTCAATAGAAAAGGAAAAAGGCAAGAATTTCCGTTTTACCCTTACTACAAACGGACTTCTTATCAACGATGATGTAATCGAATTTGCAAATCGCGAGTGCCATAATGTTGTACTAAGCCTTGACGGCCGTCAGGAAATTCATGATTCTTTAAGAAAGACCATCAATGGAAAAGGAAGTTATGAAACTATTGTTCCTAAATTCCAGGAATTTGTCAGAAAGAGAGGCAACAGGGGCTATTATATAAGAGGAACTTTTACTCACAATAACGTTGATTTCACCAAAGATATTTTCCACATGGCAGATCTCGGATTTACAGAGCTGTCAATGGAACCTGTCGTATGCTCTCCTGACGATCCTTATGCACTTACAGATGCCGATCTTCCGGAATTATTCAATCAGTATGAAATTCTTGCAAAAGAAATGATCAAAAGAAGAAAAGAAGGCCGCGGATTTACATTCTATCATTACATGATAGATTTAACAGGCGGTCCATGCGTATATAAAAGAATCAGCGGCTGTGGTTCAGGTACCGAGTATATGGCTGTCACTCCTTGGGGCGATCTTTATCCTTGTCACCAGTTTGTCGGAGATGAAAAATACCTTCTCGGAAATGTTTGGGACGGTGTAACCAATACTTCCGTTCGTGACGAGTTCAAGCTCTGCAATGCATATGCACGTCCTGACTGTAAGGACTGCTGGGCAAAACTCTACTGCAGCGGCGGATGTGCAGCCAATGCATATCACGCAACAGGAGATATAAAAGGAGTTTATAAATACGGTTGTGAACTTTTCAAGAAAAGAATGGAATGTGCCATCATGCTTGAGGCATCAAAAACAACCGAAAGCTAAAAAAGACATGCAAAAAGCCCATCCGGCAACCGGATGGGCTTTTCTTAATAAATTTAAGGAAATATAGGAGATAAAAGAAAAACGATAAATTATTTTCTGATGCGATTATAACACGACTTAACTTTTTTGTAACAATTAATTTGAAATTTTCAAAAATTTTTTACAAATTGTCGGATTTGCAATTATATACGTCATTGTATCTGTATTTTTTCAATTCGTCCAAATCAATATCAATTCCGTTTAAACATTTTATGTCACAACACAACATATTTATACAAGTTTTCAGCCCTTCTTCACTCCTGTACCGTCGAAATCAGGGATAAAACTCTCTAAACATACCTCTCCCACTTGGATAAACGCATTACTTATTCCAAGTTCTATGGCATAATCCGTTATTTCATCATATTTGTCCATATCAATATTTTCTGACAGTTCCGGAAAATCCCCATTTTGATCATTCATCGGTGTATACTGGCTCATTATACTTATCCCTATCGTGTCACCGTATTTTCCAAAAAGGTATCCCAATATTTCTTTTGCATCCTCATATTTTCCCGGAAGCACAAGATGTCTTACAATTACTCCTTTTTTTATATAGATTCCGTTACCGTAATCATCCTCTGAAAGCTCCACCTCATCCATGCTGCAATACCTCCTGCCTTTTTCATCTTCATAAACGGTATTACCGGTCTGTCTGACCATTTCATCTATGGCCTCCTTTGACCTTTCCGCATAATCAGCTGACATGGAATATTTTTGGGCGGTTTCGTCATTAATATATTTCATATCGGGAAGATATACATCTATCAACCCTTCCAATTTCCTTAGGCTTTCAACACTCTCATACCCGCTGCTGTTATATATAACAGGCAGCACAAGTCCGTTTTTCTTTGCCTTTTTTAATGCCGGTATTATCAGATGAAGCCAGTGTCCCGGTGTCACCAGATTAATGTTTGCAGCTCCTTTCTTCTGCAGATTTAAAAATATTTCTGCAAGTTCATCGGAATCAACTGCCACACCCGATGGCTTCCGGCTTATCTTTGCATTCTGACAATAAACACATCTTAAAGTACATCCGGAAAAAAATACGGTTCCCGACCCTTTTTCTCCCGAAATACATGGTTCTTCCCACATATGAAGTGCTGCTCTTGTGACATACATTTCAGATGTACATCCGCAAAATCCTGTTTTACCGGATTTTCTGTCTGCTCCGCATTTCCTCGGACACATTGTACAGCAGGACATATCAAAAAGTTCATCAGGCTTCATTTACCTACCCGTAATCCGCCATTAATCCTGCGGATTATTTCCTTCCTTACATTTCATTCCGTATGATTTATTTCTTTATTATACATTCAATTGTAAAAAAAACATACTGTATTTCCATATTTTCCTCTTACTCTTGAAACAATCATTTTCAGGCTTTATAATGTTATGAAAACAATTAACTACCGCAATAAACCATTGCGATACGGAGGTATTATAATGAAACAAAGGTTTAAAGACTTTTTTTCAGATAAAACTAATCGAATATTAATCACTGTTTTTGCCGTCATACTGTTTGTTACCATAACAGCAGTCATTATCGCTTCTGTTTTTTCAGAAAAGAAAAAACCGGCTTCTTCTACAAACAGTGATAGTGCCACTGCCGGAACCGCAACGTCTGCAACAATAACTCCGCGTCCGACAGACGTCCCTGTAGTTCCTCCTGAAATAACCGTCCCAGATGATGAGGAAGAGCCAAGATTTTCCGATAACAGCAGAATTCTTCTTGTGGATGTTTCCGGAATGACCGCAGCCGAGGCAAAAAATGCCGTAAAGGATTATTACGGCAGCTATAGTCTTAACATAAATCTTGACGGTACGGCAATTGTTATGACATCCGGAGAACTGGGAATAGTCTTTAATGATAAAACAGATTTTTCCCTTATGATGAATCTTCTTGCGGAAAATGACATTGCAGGATACGAGACTA
The DNA here is from genome assembly GCA_964572955.1 of uncultured Lachnoclostridium sp. Lineage (GTDB taxonomy): Bacteria > Bacillota > Clostridia > Lachnospirales > Lachnospiraceae > UBA3775. The sequence goes on along the minus strand of CAZNGY010000001.1, from coordinate 47,385 downwards.
TTGTTAATTCCCTTATTTCTGCCCCTGATAAAGCCCTTATCGAAAAAAATGTTGAACGTGTGTATAATCGTTACGTTCATGGTTCAGATGACTGGGTCAGCTCTGATACAATCCTTGTTACATATCCCACTTTGAAATTTAATAAATCCAAAGGACTGTTCGAAACCGCCGATGGAACCGATTTTACGGAATACAATTATTCAAAGGCTGCCGATGCCATTTTTGATGCAGCATCCGTTTTCTCAACAGATTCAGTTACAGTAACATCAGATAAAACCGTAACCAAAGGAAAAAAGGCTTCCGAGTCAGATGTAATAGATAATGCCTTAACGGAAGCAAACAGTTACCTTGATTTAAATCTTAAAGTCACCTTTAACTACAAAGACGGCTCGTCAAGTACAATGGGAATAGACAAACCAACACTCGCCTACTTCATTTCTTATTCTCCCGATACCGGAAGTATAAGTTTAAACGATGAGAACATTTCGGTTATCTGTTCATACCTTGCCGATTTACACAACAAGCTTGGTGACGAACAGGCAAAGTTTATGACACACGGCGGCAGTTTTATTTCATTAAACATTACTGCCGGCTCTGAACTTGTAAATACAAATTCCCTGTTTGAAAACTTCAAGAAACTTCTTAGTTCAAAAAAATCAGGCAGCATTACTGCTGACATGATTGTGGATACAAACGAAACCGGTGTATTCGATTTTAATGGAAATTATGTCGAAATCGATCTTACAAATCAGATGGTTTATGTATACAACAATTATGAGCTCAAAGTATCTTCTCCATGTGTAACCGGCTGTGTCAAAAACGGAACAATCACTCCTACCGGCGTATATGACATATGGCTGATACAACGTGACCGATATCTTACCGGTCCCGGATATAAATCATGGGTTAATTATTTCATCGCATTTAATGGTGGAATAGGTTTCCATGATGCTTCCTGGAGAAGTGAGTTCGGCGGAACAAACTATCTCTATAACGGAAGTCACGGATGTGTAAACATGCCTTTGGAAGCCGTTACCACACTTTATCAAAACATAAAAATGGGCACTAAAGTCGTCGTATACGGCGGCACTCAGAATCTCAATCAGTCTGATCCGGTGTGGAGTGGAACGGATACATATAACGTAACCTCCACCACTCCTTCCTTTAGGCTTGATAAAAAGGTTTCCTCCGGCTCCCTGCTTACATATACTTCCGACAATCCCTCCATTTGTACCGTTTCCGATAACGGAACAGTCACTCCTAAGGCTGCCGGAACCGTCAAAATAACGATAAACTGCAGTGAAACCGGCACATTCCGTGCCTCATCAACTACGGTAACAATTAATATAAAAGCCTCTGCATCACAGACCGTAAAAGGAAAATCCGATTACAGTCTTAAAGTAGGAGAATCTGTCAAACTTGATGCATCAGCAGCCACTTTCCTAAGTTACTCTTCCTCCGATTCTTCCATAGTTTCGGTCGATGAAACGGGATATGTAAAAGCACTTTCTACAGGTGCTGCAACCATAACGGTAACTGCTTCATCAGATGTTAATCATCAATCGGCTACACTAAAAGTCAGAATAAGTGTTACCGCCAATGAGCAGGCCATAATCCCTGATGCAACGGAATACACTCTTAAACCGGGCGAAACAAAAAACATCAGCGTTTCCGCAAAGACTGCTCTCAGCTTTTCTTCAAACAACGAAAACGTTGTTACCATAGACAATAACGGAAACATAACAGCCATTGCTTCCGGCGAAGCAGTCATAACAGTTACTGCTGCTGCCACAGGACAGTACAACTCAGCAACTATAACGATAACTGTCACTGTCGCAGATGATGAAGTTCCTGTTTTACCTGAAGAACCGGAGGAATAACAGTTTGACAACAATGTTATAGGCAGTACCACATAAAAAAGATACCCATCGTTAAAACGATGGGTATCTTTTTACTTTTTATCTCCAATCAAAATTCAACATTCCTATTATATAAATTACAATAATACATACCGGAGCCACATATTTAAATATCGGCTTCATCCAGGATTTAACCTTAATACCTTTGCCCTGATTAGCTTCATTTACAAAATTATTCCAGCCCCATCCAAATCTTTCACCCGTACAGAAAAGAACTATAATAAGTGATCCAAGAGGAAGAAGATTTGTGCTTACAATAAAATCCCAAAAATCAAGCCATGCAGTTCCCTCTGCAAACGGCTGAAATTTAATTACACTGTAACCGAGTGCTGTTGTAAGTGCAATAAGGAAAATACCGGTACCACATACCACACAACCTTTTTTTCTTGACCATCCCGTAAGTTCTCTTACACATGCAAGGATATTTTCACACACGGCAAGCTCTGTTGAGAACGCTGCAAAAACCATAAACAGGAAGAAGAATGAACCCCATATTCTTCCGCCGGATGTATTAAGAAATACTGTTGCCATCGTATCAAACAGAAGTGCCGGTCCTGCCGTAACCTCAAGATTATATGTAAAACATGATGGAAAAATAATAAGTCCGGCCACTATTGCAACAAATGAATCCAATACAATTACGTTTATACTTTCACCCATAAGACTATGTGTTTTGTCTATGTAGCTTCCGAAAATTGCCATAGAACCGATTCCTGTTGAAAGAGTAAAGAAAGCCTGATTCATTGCCGCTACAAACACATTCAGATTTATCTTTGAGAAATCTGGAACAAGATAGAATTTGTATCCTTCCGCTGCCCCCTCAAGAGTTGAACTTCTTACTGCAAGTATAACCATAAGTATAAGTAAAAGAATCATCAGATATTTTGTGATTCTTTCCAAGCCGCCCTGGAGATTAAATGTCAAAATCCCAAAACCCAGAACAACAGCTATTGCAAGGAATGAAACGTTTATACCCGGATTTGAAATCATCCCGGCAAATCCGAGATTATCTGTTTTTCCCGTTACAAACTTTACAAAATAATAAATCATCCAACCTGTTACAACAGTATAAAATGCCATAAGACAAATGTTTCCAATTAACGCCGCCTTACCATGCCAATGCCACTTTTGACCTTTCTTTTCGAGTTCCTGATACATTTTTACCGGGCTTTTCTGTGCTGCCCTGCCTATTGCAAACTCCATTGTAAGAACAGGCAGTCCGAGTATAAGCAGACATAATACATATACGAATACAAATGCTCCTCCGCCATTTTCTCCTACCATCCAAGGAAATTTCCAAACATTTCCGCAACCTATGGCACAACCTGCACTGAGAAGTATAAATCCCAGTCTGCTTCCTAATCTTTCTCTTTCCATTGTAAATCCTTTGCCGTATAGACACGAATCCGGACATTTCTCCTGTATTCATGCTTATAAAGCACTATTCCTTCCATTTTTATTCAGCTTTTATTACTTCATTTTCTAAAAGCATACTGCAGCAATCCTCACCAGAAATGCCGCAATCCATGCAATCATACACTGCCACACGACTATTCCGCAAGCCCATTTTGTTCCCATTTCTCTTTTTATTGATGCTATTGCCGCAATGCATGGGGTATAAAGAAGTGTAAATACAAGAAGAACAACTGCCGTAATCTCCGTCATTGCTGATGCAATTCCTCCAGGATATAAAATTTCCAGCGTAGAAACAACACTTTCTTTTGCCATCACACCGCTTATCAAAGATGTACATATCCTCCAGTCTCCCAACCCGAGCGGTTTTAAAACCGGCACAAGAAGACCTGCCACTCCCGCGAGAATACTTTCTTCTGAGCTTTCAACCAGATTCAGCTTGAAATCAAAACTCTGCAAAAACCAAACCGCTATTGTTGCCACAAAAATAATTGTAAACGCCTTCGTTATGAAATCTTTTGCCTTTTCCCAAAGAAGCTGCGATACATTTCTAACTCCCGGCATACGATAATTCGGAAGCTCCATTACAAACGGCACCGGTTCTCCTTTAAAAAGTGTTCCCTTATATAAAAATGCCGCAAGAATACCTATTCCGATTCCCATTATATAGAGCAAGGTCATAATTATCCCTCCCCTTCCCGGGAAAAATGCATTTACAAAAAATGCATAAATCGGCAGCTTTGCACTGCAGCTCATAAAAGGTGTAAGAAGAATCGTCATCTTTCTGTCCCTGTCACTCGGAAGGGTTCTTGATGCCATTACTGCAGGCACCGTACATCCGAACCCGATAAGCATAGGTACAATACTCTTTCCTGACAAACCGATTTTTCTCAGTAATTTATCCATAACAAAAGCCACCCTTGCTATATATCCGCTGTCTTCCATTAGTGAAAGAAACAGAAAAAGCACTATAATTATCGGAAGGAAACTTAAAACACTTCCGACTCCGGAAAAAATCCCATCTATCACAAGACTTCTAATGGCTTCATTAACTTTTGCCGCGATCAACAGTTCTTCTGTTTCTTCGGTAATCATACCTATCACCGTCTCCAGGATGCCCTGAAGCCACGCCCCTATCACATTAAATGTAAGATAGAAAACCATTAACATAATAAGAATAAAACATGGAATTGCCGTATACTTTCCTGTTAAAACACGGTCAATTTTCTCGCTTCTTATTCTCTCACGGCTCTCTTTCGGCTTAACTACCGTCTGTTCACACAATTTCTCAATGAATTCAAATCTCATATCTGCAATTGCCGCACTTCTGTCAAGTCCGCGTTCAGACTCCATCTGCCTTGTTATATGCTCAAGCATCAGAATCTCATTATCATCAAGAGCAAGCTTGTCAAGTATAAGTCTGTCCCCTTCTATTGCTTTTGTGGCCGCGAATCTGACCGGAATATCAGCTCTTTGTGCATGGTCTTCAATCAAATGAATTACACCATGAATACATCTGTGTACAGCTCCGTCATGGTCTCCCTTACTGCAAAAATCCTTTCTTCTCGGCTTTTCCTGATTTACGGCAATATGTACAGCATGTCTGATCAGCTCATCCACACCTTCGTTCTTTGCCGCTGAAATCGGAACTACCGGAACGCCAAGCAGTTCTTCCATGGCATTTACATCTATCGAACCGTTGTTCCCCCTTACCTCGTCCATCATATTAAGAGCCACAACCATAGGAATGTTCATTTCAATCAATTGAATTGTAAGATACAGGTTTCTTTCAATATTGGTTGCATCAACAATGTTTATTATGGCTTTAGGATGATTTTCAAGTACAAAATTCCTTGATACTATTTCCTCACTGCTGAACGGTGACATTGAATATATCCCCGGTAAATCCGTTACCATGGTATCCGGATGTCCTTTAATGGTTCCATCCTTTCTGTCAACGGTTACTCCCGGAAAATTACCGACATGCTGATTTGAGCCTGTAAGCTGATTAAAAAGTGTTGTTTTTCCGCAATTCTGGTTACCCACAAGGGCATATGTAAGCATTGTACCCTCTTCAAGAGGTACTCCATCATCCTTTGAATGATATTTCCCGTCTTCACCGAGTCCCGGATGATGGGACGGTTTTATTCTTTCAATTCTTTCATGGGTCTTACTTCTCTTTTCAATAGGCTCTATTAAAACCTTTTCCGCATCATCAAGTCTTAACGTAAGTTCATATCCATGTATCTGCAATTCCATTGGATCACCCATTGGTGCAAATTTTACAACAGTTATCTCTGCTCCGGGAATAACGCCCATATCAAGGAAATGCTGGCGGAGTGCTCCCTCTCCTCCGACTTCCTTTATAACCGCACTTTTTCCTGCTTCTAATTCTCTTAGTGTCATTCTATGACTCCTTCTTTATTCAAAACATTTAATTCATCCTACAACCTCATGCTTTTACAAATAAGGCTGTACTCAATAAACGAATTTTTCATAACATCAATGGATTCTATTATACTCATATCGACGAAATATTTAAATAACTAATTCACTTTCTCCATCTTTTTTTATTTAACTCTTGACATCTAAGCTGATAAAAGGTATTTTTATTTCATAAAAGGGAGTAGTTTGCATCATTTTTTGATGTAATTACAGTCGTCATCACGCCCTGTCGGGCCGGCTGTTCTTTTAAAAAACGAGACTTTTACCTACTACATATGAATAGGTAAGGTCTTTTTTTATACATTTTTATAAGAAGTCCTTACCGGGAAAGGACTTTTTATGGAATATCTTTTACTCATCATCGGATTTGCATTTTTAATTAAAGGTGCTGACTTTTTTGTGGAAGGCGGCTCATCTCTTGCAAGAATTCTTCGTGTTCCAAGTGCCGTAATCGGACTCACCATTGTTGCAATGGGCACTAGTGCTCCCGAGGCTTCTGTCAGTATCACCGCCGCAATCTCAGGAAACAATGACATTGCCGTAAGTAACATTGTCGGATCAAATATTTTCAACATACTTATTGTTGTCGGTGTCTGTGCCGCAATTTCAGCATTCAAAGTTAATCCCGACATTCTCAAAAGGGACATTCCCCTTAACGTAATTATTTCTTTTATTCTTATTATTTTCGCTCTTGACCGGAAAATCACCCGCGTTGAGGGAATCATCCTCCTTATCCTTATGACCGGATATCTGCTGGCAATGATTATTTCCGCTCTGAAAAACCGTGAAGAAGAAAATAATATCAGGGAGCTGTCTTTGACCAAAAGCCTGCTTCTCATAGCAATCGGTCTTGCAGGAGTCATTTACGGCGGAAATCTTGTCGTTGACAATGCTGTAGTAATCGCTGAATCTTTAGGGCTTTCCCAGAACTTTATCGGACTTACGATCATTGCCATCGGTACATCACTTCCTGAACTTGTAACTTCAATAGTTGCAACCGGTAAAGGTGACAGCGGACTTGCACTGGGAAATGTTGTAGGTTCCAACCTTTTCAATGTTATGTTCATTCTTGGCATGTCAGCCACAATCTCTCCATTAAATGTACTTTCAGAATCTGTTACTGACATGGTAATAATGACGTTAATTGCCATTATACTTTTTGCTTTTTCCAAATTCAGAAAAAACATGGGTAAACAGGAAGGATTTATATTCATTATACTTTATATTATCTATACCGCTTATCTCTTTATAAGGTAAGTAATACGACTAAGAATTAATGTTAATTCCTGCTCCGCAAAAATCATACTTTCCTGCAAAGTAAAAAAGAGCCTTTTGTTGCACCACCATTCTCGTTTTCCAACATGGTAATGTTCTCAAAAGGCTCTGCTTTTATTCAAATGATTTTATTTTTATATAATCATCTTTTCCGTTCAACTCATATACGGCTTCTGTATCCGAATCCATCAATTCTTCCTTTATTTCGTCTGAATGATATATTACACAAGTTCCGCAGGACGCACTCAGATTTCTCGGAACCGGCATCATTCTCGATTCGATTCCATCATTTTTAAAGTTTTTATCCGTAATCAATGCGGCAAGATGTGTGTGAAATGTTGCTATAAATGTTTTCATTTTTTTAATGTAAGCTTGAAATCAGGTCCGTCATCTTCTACAGATACACTGTATCCGTTTGAACCTGCAAATCTTGATATATTTTCTACCGCACAACGGTCATCAACCATTACTTCCACCATATCCGGATTATTTGCCTTTACCTCTTTCTGTACCATAACCACAGGCATGGGACAGAGAAACCCTCTTGCATCTATCATAACTGTTTCCTTCCTTATTTTGATTTTTTAGCTGAGGGAAGATTTATAAACGAAATGACAATGAGAATCACTATTGCAATAATTACCGCAATCTTTCCGTTTGTTCCTATTCCTCCGACAACAAGCTCCCCTGCTTCATTTATTGCATCTGCAGAACCGGCAAGCTTAAAATTGTGAGCAATTGCTGCACCCATGATCATTCCTAATACGGTAACTGCCGAATCTCCGTTTCCCGAACCGGCAAGAATAAGCTGTCTTAAAGGACAACCTCCCAACAGTACTGAACCCCATCCTACAATAAACATTCCAAGGAAATTCCAAACATGCGCACTGTGGGCTACAGGCTGAAGGGTAAATCCTGCATTAAAGTTTCCAAGAATAAGATTACCGACTAATATTGTAAGAAAAATTGCAGCAAATCCGTAAAGCAGCTTAAAGTCCCTGAACATGATTGCGTCACGTATTCCGCCTGCCATACAAAGTCTTCCTTTCTGAGCAAGTGCACCTACAATAAGTGCAATAATAAATGCTACAGCAATCGGAGCATGCATTGACCCCGGTCCTTTAACACTTGCAACAAATATTGACGGAACCACTATAAACAATACTAAAAGCATGAGACTTAAAACCGGAAGAACACTTCCCTCAGCCTTTCCTGAATCATATGCTCTCTTTAGCGAGAATCCCCTGTTAAGGAAAACCGTTCCGACGAAGATACCGACTGCAAAACCTATCAGTGCCGTAAAAGCGTTTAAATCTCCGCCCGCAAGTCTTATAACCATTCTTAAAGGACATCCAAGGAACACAAGAGCACCTATCATAACTACTGCTCCGAGAACAAATCTCAATGCAGGAGACGAACCGGACTTTCCTCTGAATTCACCTGCAATGATGCTCATAACAAATGCTCCAAGAATTAGCCCCGGAATCTCAGGTCTTACATATTGAACCGCTGCCGCCCCATGAAGTCCGCATGCTCCGGCTATATCACGAAGAAAACATGCTATGCAGAAGCCCATGTTAGATGGATTTCCAAGCTTTGTAAGAAGTACCGCTGCAATACCTACCGCAACTCCGGCAATAACTGCCATCCAGCTTACTTTTTTCATAATAACCTCCTGATAAAATTCATTAGATAAAGGTCGTTTTTTTGCTAGTTCCGAAAAGCTCCGTTAAAAGCTTAATACCCGTATTTTTTTACAAACATTTTACTGCTGTTCACACAAGTGTTTAATATGATGTTTCCAACTGCCCGACCAAAACACAAGAATTATACAGTATATCCCCAATTTCTTCAAGATATCCGTGTCTGTTGTTCAGGCATTTTGTTTATGATATAATAAATTCAGGTAAGCTTTAAACAAGTGCAGCCTGTTCAAGGCTGGCGGCAAATGGCGATTACAATATGTTTCTAAGAAATCCATTAAAATCAAAGAAAGGAAAATCCAATTACCATTCGGTACAGTGGATTAAATTTACACTATGATTTATCTTGACAATGCTGCAACATCCTATCCAAAGCCGGAAGATGTAAGTAAAGCAATGAGCGAATATATCTGCAACATAGGTTCAAACATTAACCGCTCCGTTTATAAGAATTCACAGGAAGCAGGTCTTATGGCACTGTCACTCAGGGAATCACTAAAAAGACTTTTTAATTTTCCCGAAAAGCCTTCCCATGTTATTCTGACTCCGGGAGCAACATGGAGCTTAAACATGGTAATAAACGGACTTTTAAGATCCGGTGATCATTGTATAGTAAGTTCCATGGAACACAATGCGGTAATGCGGCCTCTTAATTCCCTTCACGGTATTGAAATAAGCCGTATTCCTTCCTTCCCGGACGGTTTATGTGATATTTCATCTGTTGAATCACTTATAAAATCCAACACCAGACTGTTAATAATGTCCCATGTTTCAAATGTATGCGGATGTATTCAAAACATAGAAGTAATTGGCGAAATATGCGAAAGGCACAATATTTTCTTTGTATTGGATGCCGCTCAATCCGCCGGTCATCTTTCAGTTGATTTCACCAAAATGAAGCTTTCCGGTCTTTGTGTCCCTGCTCACAAAGGTCTGCTTGGTCCATCCGGAATCGGAGCTCTTTTAATTAATAATGCACTTGCGCATGCCTTAACTCCTATTGTTTCGGGTGGTACCGGAAGTGCTTCCGACACCGAATTAACACCCGACTACCTTCCTGACAGATTTGAGCCGGGAACTCCGAACATTCCGGGAATTTACGGTTGGAAATCCTCCCTTGACTACATTGAAAACACAGGACTTGAAAAAATACGAAATCATGAAAAAAGGCTGTGTGCGGAATTTCTGTCCGGTCTCACAGCCTTGGAAAATATTATTGTATACGGTCCTTCGAACGTTTCACTTCGTACCGGAGTCGTATCTGTTAATTTAAAAAACATGGACAATGCCACAGCCTCTTTCAGGCTGGAAACGGAATTTGATATCATGACACGATGCGGTCTGCATTGTGCACCATCCGCACATAAAACCCTTGGTACATATCCAAATGGCACACTCCGTTTCTCCTTTAATATCTTCAACAGTACCAAAGACATCGATACTGTCCTTCATGCCCTAAAAAAAATCAGTGAAGAATGATTCTTTTTCCGTCATGATATTCCGTGACGGTTCCTATCTTACGTGCACAAGGAATTTTTTGTCTGAGTTCAGCATACATTGCATCTGCATCTTCGCCGTCAACGGCGATCAAAAGTCCTCCCGATGTCTGAGGATCATAAAACACGTCCTGCAATGCTAACGGCACATCTCCGGAATCAATAAACTCCTCTGCATATTTTCTATTCCTGTACATTCCTGATGGCAGAATTCCGTTTTCCGCAAGTTCAATTACTTCATCATAAATCAAAATGTCTTTTGTATTGATATGCAGAACCACATTGCTTCCCTGTGCCATTTCACAGGCATGTCCCAACAGCCCAAATCCGGTAACATCCGTACATGAATGGGTTTTGTATTTTACCATTATATCTCTTGCTGCCTTATTCAATGTTGCCATCATCTCATAAGCTTTTAAAAGCGTCTTTTTGCTTACCATTTCTACCTTTGCAGCCGTCGTAACTATTCCCGTTCCTATAGGTTTCGTAAGAAAAAGTACATCTCCCGGTTTTGCACCGGAATTTGTCAGCAGCCTGTCCGGATGAACAAAACCTGTTACCGCCAATCCATACTTTGGTTCTTTATCAAAAATACTGTGTCCTCCAGTTATAAGGGCTCCTGCCTCATATATTTTATCATAACCACCTCTTAAAATATCATGCACGGCTTCTCCCGGCATATCTTCCGGAACGCATAAAAGATTAAGTGCAAGTTTGGGTTCTCCTCCCATGGCATAGACATCTGATAATGCATTTACCGCCGCAATCTGGCCAAAAAGGAACGGCTCATCTGCTATAGGCGGAAAAAAATCAACGGTTTGAACTAATGCGGTTTCGTCATTTATACGATATACCGAAGCATCATCACTTTTATCAAATCCCACCAAAAGATTTTCATCACTGTGAACCTTCAAACCTTCCAAAAGCTTTGCAAGCGTGCCTGCTCCGACTTTTGCGCCGCAGCCTGCACAATTTGCGAGTTTTGTAAGCTTTATTTCTTCCATGAACATCTCCTTTACTTACCGTAAAACGTATCAACTGCCGCTTTTTCCGCTTTCATTCCGATTTTATATTTTTCAATGAATACATCAAATCCTTTTACTGATTCCTCATCCGGCTCCAATACTTTCTTATCCATATCACGGAAAATTTTTCTGTTAAGGTAGTCTCCTAGACTTTCATTCTCTTCTTTGTATAATGTATATCCGGCAAGAAGTGCCGCTCCCCATGCACCTCCTTCACCTGCCGTATTCATTACCGCAACCGGAGCTCCTACAGCTGCTGCTGCAATACTTTGTCCAATGCCTTCCGTCTTAAAAAAGCCTCCGTGTCCAAGCATTGAATCAACCTTTACATGTTCTTCCTTTATCATTATATCAAGACCGATTTTAAGTGATGCAAGCGCCGAGTATAAATGCATTCTCATAAAATTTCCGAGTGAAAATCTGCCTGATACATCTCTCATAAACAACGGAGCTCCTGCATCCATTCCCGTAACCGGTTCTCCCGAAAAATAGTTGTAAGAAATCAGTCCTCCGCAATCCGGCTCGCCGTCTTCTGCTTTTTTATAAAGGGCCGTAAAAAGCTCTCCCATATCAACCTTATTTCCCATCATTTCAGAGAATTCAGCGAAAAGTTTAACCCATGCATTAATTTCAGAAGTACAGTTATTGCAGTGTACCATTCCGACGAGTGAATTATCAGGAGTCGTAACCAAATCAATCTCCGGATAAACCCTCGACAATGGATTTTCAAGAACCACCATTGCAAAGACCGAGGTTCCCGCTGAAATATTTCCGGTTCTCTCTGCAATACTGTTTGTTGCCGTCATTCCCGTTCCTGCATCGCCTTCCGGCGGACAGAGTTTTGCTCCAGGTTTAAGTTTTCCTGCTTCATCCAACAGTGCTGCTCCGGCGGCAGTAAGCGTCCCTGCTTCCTCTCCTGCCATAAGCACCTTTGGAAGAAGACTTTCAAGTTTCCATGGCATTTCTTTTATTTCAGGAAGTTTGTTGAAAATTTTCAAAAGATTTTTGTCATAGTCTCCTTCTGAACAATCTATAGGAAACATTCCCGATGCATCTCCGACTCCTAATACTCTACGATCTGTAAGAAGAAAATGCACATATCCCGAAAGTGTGGTAAGGTACTTAATTTTTGAAACATGTTCTTCCTTATTAAGCACAGCCTGATATAAATGTGCAACACTCCACCTTTGAGGAATGTTGTAATTAAATTTTTCCGTGAGAACAGCTGCTGCTTCTGCTGTTATTGTATTTCTCCATGTTCTGAAAGGTACCAGCATATTGTTTTTCTCATCAAAAGCCAGATATCCATGCATCATGGCAGAAATACCAATCGCTCCGAGTTCCGTAATATCCTCATCATACAGTCTTTTTACATTCCCCGAAAGACTTGAATAAGCTTTTCTTATTCCTTTTAGAATATCATCTTCCGAATACGTCCATACATTGTTTTCATATCTGTTTTCCCAGGAATACTCACCTGACGCAATTACATGTCCTGTTTCATCGGTAAGAACTGCTTTAATTCTTGTTGAACCAAGCTCCATACCTAAAACAGCCCTGCCATTATTTATTGTAGTTTTAAAATCCATACCTTCCTCTTTTCCCTGTTATTTGACAACAGTCTGTCGAATATTCAATCCGCATTTGCCACTTTTAACTGCTTATATATTACAGTTTTGAAAATGTAATTACAAGACCTTCTGAACTTTTTGTTATTTCCCGTTTTTTCTGCATTTATTTTTTTTAACAGCTCAAAAAGTAAAAAAAACGACCTGAAATCCTAAAATCCATCGTTTATTATGTTGTTTTTGTTAATCTGATTCCTTATAATGCATTATGAAGTAAACGGAGAATAATCGGAGTTCACTAATGAGCAGCACAGAAAGAATATTAATAGTAGAAGACAACAACATTCAGAGAATCGTAATATATGAGACACTAAGAAATGCCTACCCTGACTGGGTCATCGTAAGTGTCTCCGGATATGATGAAGCGGAATCCGAAATTAAAAATTCTCTTTCAGGTGACCCTTTTTCACTTTTTCTCCTGGATGTCCAGCTTTCCATAAACAAATCTGACCGCGGAGGGTTCGTCCTCGCCAATCTGATACGAAAACAGGCTGAATACTTTCAGACACCAATACTTTTTCTTACAGCAGTTTCTGATGAAGCACTGTATGCTCTTTCAAATTTCCATTGCTACAATTATATCTCCAAACCTTATACACCTATCGACCTTCTTGATCAGATAGAACAGATGAAGATAACCGGATATCTTAAAGATTATCTTGTGATTCGGGATTCACGACGCATTACTCACCATGTTAATCCTGATGATATTTACATGCTTAATACTTCTTCTCATGTATTGCATATTCATACTCTTTCAGGTGTTATAGATACAAGAGAATATACTCTTGACAGCATCATGCCCGGTCTTCCGTCATGCTTTAAGCGCTGTCACAAAAAATATATCGTCAACTCCAACTTTGTTAAGTCTCTTGACGTTACAAGAAAAGTTCTTTCAGTAAACACGGAAACCATTCCTGTAAGCATTGCGTATATAAATGCGCTTAAATAACAGCCGGTTTCTTTTTTCACATGCATAATGTCCGCCAATCGCTGCGGAAAAAAGGAGTTAAAATGTCAGTTTATCCATATATACTAAGTCTGCTGGAGGCTTTGTTCCTCTTTTACATTATAAAAATATTTGTTCAGGGAAAACTTTCAGTTAACAAAAATGACATTATCGTTTTACTGTTTAATCTGCTTCTTATCGGCAGCATACCTTCAGAGTATTCTCTTATTCCTTGGTTTCTGGGTCAGGTAATATACTATGTTTACGGATTCTTTACCTTTAAAAACGAAACATTCCACGGACTTCTCTCCGTAAGCTGTATGTTTTTGTTTGCAGTAATCGTACAGTTTATATGTGTTTTATTTTTCTCTTTTATACCTGTAAATCTGTCAGAGGATGCTACTGCTCTCATAGGTAATTTTCTGACACTTCTTGTATCTGTCTGCATACTTCAGATTCCCAGAATCCGTAATCTTTACGGCAACATAACCAAAGCCGCACGGAGTTACAAATACATTTTTTTCAATTCGTATCTCCTGATGCTGTGTATCATACTTTTCTTCAAAATAAATCCGCATTCACTGACGAAAAGCATATACGTTATAGTTATAACCTTATTCTCGGTTGTATCAATTAACCTTTGGCTTTTAAATTATGACAACAAACTCAAACTTCAGAACATAGAACTTGAGCACTATAAAAAAGACATGCCTATATATAAAGCTTTAATTGATGATATACGCAGCACCCAGCATGAGTACTCAAACCGTGTCCAGAATCTTCAATTTCTGACTCAGACCTGCAAAACGTATGAAGAACTTTCAAATGCCGTTATGCAGTACACTCTTAATGATGTAAAGGTAATGAGAGCCTATCCGCTGCTTAAGATAAATATGCCAATGCTTGCAGCATCCCTCTACAGCCTTTCCCTCAAAGCAGGTGACCTTGGCATAACCGTGCGTTTTGATATAACAGCCGAAGATCTTCACTGCGGAATCACCGAAATGGAATTGTCGGATTTTGCATCAATACTGCTCCAAAATGCTATTGAAGCGTGTTCCAAAGGAGATGTTATCTATGTAAAAATTGAGATGCTTGGTGAACGTCTGCATTTTGAAGTCCGTAATCCTGTTCCCGCTCAGGTTACAAATAAACAGATTCAGGACTTCTTTACTAAAGGATATACTACCAAGGAATGGTCAAAAGATGATAACCTTCCTCATGGTCTCGGCTTACATTATCTACTGTCAAGCCTTGCCTCTGACACAGGTGTTGTCTGTGCTCAATGCATTTGCGAAGGAAACAATTATTATATGGTTTTTTATTTTGAAATTCAGTAATTATATATAAGGGTTCCGGGGTTTTAACAAACCAAAAGCCTGCCGGTAACAACCTGACATAAAGGAACATACACATGATATCAAATGAAAAAATATTAATTCTTGAGGATGACGTGATTCAGGCAGAAGCTATTATGCACGGTTTAAAAGAACGCTATCCTCATTGGGAAATTCTTCATAAAACAAATTTAGAAGATGCGCTTAATGAATTGGAACTGTCTTTAACCCCAAATCATTCCGCATTTTCGCTCTTCCTTCTGGATATTCAGCTTTCGGATGATGAAACAAACCGTGACGGATATGCATTTGCCAAAGCACTCCGTTCAAAGAATAAATATTTTCAGACTCCGTTAATCTTTCTTACTGTTATTCAGGATGATGCCGTTTACGCTTTATCAAATTTTCACTGCTATAACTATATACCGAAGCCTTATACATTGTACGATCTTATCAACCAAATCGAACAGATGAGAATAACCGGGTACCTTAACAATACACTTCTTATAAAGGATTACCAAAGGATCACTCATCACATAAACCCGGATGAAATAATAATGATTACGGCACAATCCCATGTTCTCCACATTCATCTTGAAGACAATGTCATCAAAACCCGTGAATATTCATTGGACAGTATAAGTGCGATTCTTTCAAAAAATTTTGTAAGATGCCATAAAAAATACATAATAAACTTAATGCACGTTACATCCTATAACGAAAAAGACAGGCTTCTTCATATTAATGAGCTTGAAATTCCCGTAAGTGCTTCCGGCATGAAACTTTTACAAAATCATTCATCCAGATAAATACTTTTCTTTGTGTAATACAAAGACTTATACGTTACCGTCCTTAACAGGTCTCCTGAGGTTTCATACGGACTTTTTACGGGCGGTATATGTATGTGCAGCCATTGTTTCTGCCGACTGAAACAAAAGTGTCGTGATAACAATGGAATTTATCTCCGGTAAAATACTTCCGACCATAATCTCTATAAGAATTACTGTTAAAGCCCGAGCCTTAAACTTCCTTTTAGAACTTTCAGAGTATTTTCCTCTTTTTTCAGAAATAACCGGTGCACTTGTCCATATTGAAACAATTCCACAGATAACCACCATACATGTCCTTACATTATCAAACTCAATTATGTCCGACACCCATACAATGCATGAAAAAGTCAGCAAAGACTGAATAAAGCATCCTAAATTTGTTTTTCTGTGGAAACCGCCCATATAAATTCTCAGACATACAAGTGAAATTACTGCTACCATAAATTCCATCAGTTTTCCTGCCGTCGCAAAGAATACCATAAGCAAAAGCATCTTCTCCAATTCATTAAAAACATATGTCAGAGAGTATCTTACCGCGGCTTTTTTGTTACTTTCGAGTGCATTTTCCCTGTCAAGAAAACTCATCACGGTATCAATGAGCTTTCCGTTTAACTTTTCCCAAAACATTTTCACCACCTGCATTTTTATACAATCTTTTATATATATTTCACGATACACTGCCTATTTAAACCGTGTTCATTTTATATATGACATATTTTATCTGAAACCTGATTACCTAACAATAGCTTTCCCTAAATACGACTCAAAACATAAAAAAAGTGACCTGAACAGACACGCTGCTTATTTCAGGTCACTAAACATATTGTATATTTTATTATAAACACCGGTAGATTCGTCACACCAGTTAATTGCAGTATTCTCAATTCTTTCCCCGACTTTTGCAGGATATTTCCTTATATAAGATTTAATCATTGATTTACTGAATATATTTGAACTTCCTTTAAACATCACCGCTTCATAACTTTTTTCAAGCGAGAAACAACTGCATACAATACAACTTCCTTTCTTCGTAAAAATCTCCCATGTTATGCAGTCAGTCACTACAACCGCCTCTGCTTTTCTTCTGAGAAAAAATTTCACGGCAGCCATCAATTTCCTTCGTCCTGTGTCCGTTGGTCTTTTTACTTTGACAACAACCTTTCCTGAAAAAGAGTTTTCATTTTCTTTATCTTTAAATCCTATGAGAATATCCGGTTTATGATATGCAAAAGAACTCCTGTCTCTTCTTCCGCAATTATGCTTTCTGTTTTCTTCCGCAGTCTCAATATAACAGCATTCCCCATATGCTTCTCTTATCAAAGGCATTATCACTTGATTTCTGTAATTGATTTCCCGATCATCATTTTTAAGATAATAATCAACCAATTGCCTATACTCCGAGTACTTCATTACCTTCACCTTGTACAATTTGTTTCAAAACGCATTTTTTTGTCAGGTTATCACTTAACACAATTAATTTATTGACACGAATTACATATGATAACCCTTCTAAAAAAAGCAGAATACGACAGATTTTAATATAAGCCTGCAATTAAATCAATAAGCGTATTCTACAAAAATCGACAGAAAAAACTCTTTTTTTGTACGTCATTGTTTTTATGATGTTACAACCAGATACTATATCGTTTTTAAGGCTTTACCGGCTTACTTCCTCACATATACATGCAGTCAGCTCTGCTCCCTGAACATAAAAAAGCCAAATAAAAACGGTGCCGATGCTTTTCAGGTTTTTATTTAACCTTCAATGCATCCGCACCGTTTCATTATATCTGATTCACTTTGCATGCTTTTTATATCTCAGATATGTAACTTTTACTCTTCCTCATTCATTACAAGACATTCAGGAACGTCTGCCTCTCCCCAGAGTAAAATACATGCTGAATTTACGAGTACCTCCTCTGCTGCTGCAGAAAGAGTGTCTGTAACAACTTTTGCTAACTTATTCATTTTTTTCCTCCCTTTAAAATAAAACTAAGTATTATGATATTCATCACCTTAATACCTGTGTTATTCAAAGGATTTGCCGGCTTCCCTTTGATGGCTTTATTCTAGCCCTTTTTGCTCACATATTCAATACCTTCAAGGCAAAACGACCTGTACACCGACAAAAACATCCGGTGCAGGAAATTCACGAACTTTAGAAAATAAAATAAACATTTTTTATCGATATAAAGTTATTTTTATCGTCATATATAACTAAAATCCACTATTTCATGAGTTCCTCAGTAAGCTTTAACACTTCCGGAGCAATTTTTTTCCGTTCTTTATTAAGTACCCTGCAATATACCGGATATGCCAGGGATACACATATAAGACCAACACTTCCCACAGAAATCCCGATGATACTTTCAGCCGCAGCTGATAATCCCATCCCCTCTCCGATATCCGTCATCATAATACTCATTCCGGTTCCTAAAATCAAAGCTCCCACCACGCCCAATATAATTGAAATCATGGCAGCTTTTTTTGTAACCGTCTCATCAAGCCTTCTTAATATATCTATTTTACTTTCCTCACGCGGCTGATATTTTTCCCTTATTTTCCTCAGTTCTTCCTGTTCTTTTGCCGAATATGTATAACTGAATCCCCTATCATCCTTTATATTACCATTTAAGTTATCCATTGACCGATTTCTCCCTTAATTCATATATTTCACGTGTTGAATGTACAATCATGTAAACCGAGATTCCGGTAACAAAAATACATATACCTACTCCGGTCGCTAAAATCATACTGCTTCTGACTTCAGCCGGCGTTTCATGTCCGAATTGTGAAAACATGGCTGTTTCAAGAAAAAGCATTGAAAACATGGTTGACGTTAACTTAACAACCTTACTCATCGACATAACAGGACTGTTATATTTACGATACTTTATCAGATTTACTATTGCATTTATGGTTGCATAAAATGTATACAGCGCCATCACATATATCATAAAGCCTCTGTATGTAAAACCTTTACCGTAATAAAGCATCATCAGTATCGTTCCTGTCAATGTTATATTAACCGTTATAAGAATATAGGCACACGCCCTCACCCTTTTCAGTTCACCTATTCTGCTCTGACCGATTTCATTTCTGTCAACATATCTTACAAGCAGCAGCCTTGTAAGTGCCATTATCCCGTAATAAAAAGCGAATATTGCGAACCAATGGCTGTGAAACACATATGCGGATATCGCATTAATCGTTATATAAAAAACATTTCCTGCAAGTGAAATAAAAAGTCCCACTTGTGTTTTAAACACGGCATCAGTCATATATCTTCCCGCATATTTATTCTTTCTTACATGTTTTTTTATCTTTCTGTACTTCCCAGGAAGTGTCATAAAAAGAAAAATACTTAAAACCATAAGAGTATAAAAAGCAAACACATAAACTAAATAGGCTATCAGTGATTCATCCCATCCGTTAGAAAAAACCATCACTAGTCCTACTGTGCTTGCAGCGACCATCAGAAGAATAAGCCAAACCGGAAGAAACAGCCAATTTTTTACACCGTTTTTCTTTTCTTTCATATCAGTTCCTCCGAAATTTTACCATAAATGTACTACCCTCACCCAGGGTGCTCTCTACAGACATTTCCGCCTGTAATATATCAACCACTCTTTTTACAAGAGCCAGTCCCAATCCGTTTCCCTTGGTACTGTGCGACGTGTCTCCCTGATAAAATTTTTCAAAGATTCTTTCTCCCTCCGCAGCTGATATTCCGCATCCAGTATCAGTCACCATTACCACTGCATTTTCATCATCGGTTTTAAGTGTTACCGACACCTTACCGCCTTCCGGCGTAAATTTAAAGGCATTTGAAAGCAGATTATTCCAAACCAGATCAAGAAGTTCTCTGTCTGATACTACCATTACATCTTCTTTAACATTTACTTCCGGTTCAATTGATTTCCGCTCCCATTCATTTTCAAAAGCAATCATACACTCGCAAATCTGTTCACCAAGATTAAATTCTTCCTTCTTCGGATAAATCTGCTGTTTTTCAAGCCGGTTAAGCTTTAAAACATTTGTCACCATTGATGAGAGACGTTTTGAACCATCTGTAACTCCTTTGGCATATTCAATTCTTTTTTCTTCATCGAGTTCCGGATTCTGTAAAAGAATACCGTAATTCTGTATTATCGACAACGGAGTTTTCATTTCATGAGAAACATTTGACACAAAGTCCGTACGAAGTGTTTCCACCCCATCAAGTTCCTCTGTCATCGTGTTAAAGCAATCAATAATTTCATTTAAACTGCTGTCTATACCCAGTCTTGGCAGCTGTTCAATTCTAACCGAAAAATCCCCTTCAACGACCCTTTTTGCTGCATCTGCTATGTGTTTAGTCGCTTTATCAACGGTCAGTTTTCGTCTTATTACATCAATAACCGTAAATACCACACTCAGTAAAATTACATTTGCAAATGTATATTTTGCCGCAAGGTTTAAATTTTCACCCGTATATTCTATACCTAAAGATGCCGAGAGTTTTGTTGCAAAGAGCATTGTACTGCAGCTTACCAGAAATGCCATCAGTAAAAAGAATATCAGATAGCGATAAATCCATCGCAGCACCTTACACCATATTTCTTCAAATTTCACTTTAACACCGCCTTATATCCGAGACCATGTACCGTGACAATCTCAAAATCATCACACTCTGACAGTTTTCCTCTTAATTTAGTCATATATACATCAACTGCTCTGGGTGCAGTTTCCGTATCTGCATCCCAAAACTCGTCCATCAGCTGGCTTCTTGTAAATGTTTTCTTCGGATATGACAAGAGCTTGTAAAGTATACTAAATTCGCGATTTGTAAGCGGAATCTCATCTCTGTCCAAATATGCAGTATGCTCATCTGCATCCATCACAAATTTGCCGATTTCAATCTTCCTGCTTGAAGCAATCCCTGCACGTCTTAAAAGGGCACCAACGCGCAAAACAAGTTCATCCGGATCAATGGGTTTTACCATGTAATCATCTACTCCGATTTTAAATCCCCTTTGTTTTGAAGCCATGTCATCACGTGCTGTCATAAACAGAATAGGAATGTTTTCGTTAATTTTTCTGATACTTTCCGCAAATTTAAATCCATCAATTCCCGGCATCATAATATCAGATACTATTAAATCAAAAACATTCCTATCCATAGCATCATACGCTTCATATACATCAAGACATCCAAAAGTCTCAAATCCTCTGTCATTTAAAAAAAAGCATACTGTCTTATTCAGTTCTTTATCGTCTTCCACCACTAATATCTTAAACATCCGCATCCTCCCGGTATAATCACTTCTGCCAATCTACGCAGTAAATTCTTATAAGTGTATTATACCACAGAAATGTTAATGTTTTGTTTCTATTTGCAGTTCTCCGACTATTTGTTTTCTAATATTTTTTCACTGAGCTTTAATATTTCTCCTGCATACTGTCTTTTGCGCGTTTCAAGAATTTTCTTATAAATCGGATAGTCTGCCAAGACCATTATTAAACCAATTAATCCTATTACAATCCCCGGAAACATCACATTTTCCATTCCGATATTTTCACCAATATCAGTCATCACAAGACTCATTCCCGTTCCCATAATCAATGCACCCAATGAACCGAAAACGTACGCAAATATATTTGCAGGTCTCTTAACACAGGCATCAAGTTCCTTAAGAGAATCCAGTTCCGTATGTCCCTTTTCCGTATACTGTGTACGAATCTTCTCTACTAAAAATTCCTTATCATTTCTATCCATATAATCCTCCATTTCATGCATCCGCATCTCTGCGGAACTGCTCCTTGTTTGTTATGTGTGCATTTTAATTCCCGTCTGTTTGAGAAAAGTTTGAGAAATGTTTCTGAAATGTTAAATTATATATTCATTTTTTTCTTTACTTTTTTCATAAAAGCAAAAGACACCACGGCTGATGCGGCCTCAGCAATTAAAAAGCTTGTCCATACAAGCCATGAATCGGCACTTCCGCTTATAATCATTTTCATAAAGATATATGCGGTCGGAATTATAAAAAGGAACTGTCTGCATGCCGATACAGTAAATGATGCAACACCCTCATTAAGTGCCTGAAACACTCCCTGCAATGCTATGTTTATACCGGCAAATACAAAACTGATTGAAACTATCCTCATTGCCATGACACAAAGCTCCTTCGTTTCTCCTGATAATCCAAAAATTCCGGCAAAAGGTGAAGCAAATACCTCAAGTCCGATAAATCCTGCCGTCATAATTACCAGCGTATACAAAAGTCCGTATTTTATGCCTTCCTTCACCCTTGTTTTACTTCCATATCCGTAATTAAATGCCACTATCGGAGTAATCGCATCTCTCAGACCGAATGCTGCAAACAATATAAACTGTTGTATTTTGTAGTATAAACCATATGCCGTTACAATATTTTCTCCTATTTTTCCTAAAATGATATTTAAAAGATAAGTCATAACAGACATCAGTGCCTGAGCTACAATCGCGGCAAATCCTACTGAATAAATTCCCCTGATAACACTTCCCGACGGTCTCATATATGCAAGTCCGTTTTTTATCTCTTTGTTATACTTTAAATGAAGTATCAAACCAATTAGTGCCGACACAATCTGACCCACTATGGTTGCATATGCTGCACCTCTTACGCCCATTTCTGGAACTCCGAGCCATCCATAAATAAAAATCGGATCAAGTATTATATTGACAACCGCCCCGGAAATTTGTGCAATTGTTGAAAACACACTTTTCCCGGCTGCCTGTAAAACTTTTTCGAAAAGTGAAAAATAAAGAATTCCAAACGCCCCGCAACAGCAGATCTGCAGATACTCAGTTGCCATTTTTATAACAACCGTATTCGTGGTCTGCGTTTTAACATATGCCTCTGCACCAACAATACCGAAAGCAAGAAAGACCACATATATTACTGCCATCAGGAACACTCCGTTTCCGGCTGCCCTGCCGGCATTTTCCCTGTTCCCCTGTCCCAGACACCTTGCCAATAATGCATTAACACCTACTCCAGTTCCTATTCCGACTGCAACCATAAGCATCTGCACCGGAAATGCCAATGTAAGTGCATTAAGTGCCTGCTCTCCGCCTTCTTTCATATTTGCCACAAAAGCACTGTCCACAATGTTATAGACCGCCTGAAGCATCATGGAAACAATCATCGGAATACCCATATCAAGCATAAGCTTTTTAACAGGCATAACCGCCATCTTGTTCTCCCTAACCGATGAATCACTCATTAATAAATCCTCCTGTTACCAATTATTCTTTTTTTACTCCGCCCTGATGCCGTTTAGACTATCATAAGGGCAAATAAAAAGCGTGTAATCCTGTAGCTTGGCTACCTGAGATTACACGCATATTTTAATTGCCGGATTTACATCTGCGGATTACACTATTATTTTTTCACCGCAGTAGTTTAACACATTTTTTTTTAAAATGTAAGTAAAAAATCTATTTTTTCATCATATCAACTGAAGTCACTGTAAGGTCTGCTCCAAATGGTCTCACCAATACCGCATCCATGGATGAAAAATCTTCTCCGTATACTTCATACATATCTTCATAAGTAAATACTGCACACTGTCCGTTATCGGATGAAGGTGTAAGCTGAATCCAGCCGGGACCGTCTGACCACGACTGCATTATAATACACGGTGCCATGGAAGATTTATATTCTACCCTAAGAGCATCGCCTTCTTTCATCGCCTTAACTGTATCAACATTCAATTCTACAGCAGTCTCCCAATTATTCCAGTCACCGCTTGCCCTGCTTTCTCCGGTATACAGATTCTCCGTAATTTCATACTCATCTGCCAGATTAACACCCACATTACGATATGCAATTCCGGGAATGGCATCGTACCCTCTTGCTTTAAAAAGCTGTGATACAGTTACAAATGCGTAACCCTGTTCTTTAAGTATAGGTACTGCATCTGTAAGTGCCTGCAATGATGCCGTGTTCCATGCGTGCATAAGCATTATGTCACCATCTTTTGCATTTAACAGAATTTCCAATGTTGCTTCGTAATCATTTCCGGATTCCTGGATGGCCGCATCTATAAGCGGATATCCCACATTGTTATATACCTCATCATTGTACGAAAAATATGGTGCTCTAACAAAATTCACCTTTGCCCCACCGGTATATTCTGCGATAAGTTCATCCGTTTTACTGATTTCTTCCTTAATTTCATCAATACTTTGCTTTGTAAAGTATGAATGACTGTAACTGTGGTTTCCGATTTCACAGCCTGCCTCCAGCATTTCCTTAAGCTGCCCGGAATTACCTTCAATTTTATTTCCTATGACGAAGAAAGTTAAAGGAATCTCCTCATTTACAGAACATTCAATAAATCCCTCAGTTCCACTTCCATCAGGTCCATCATCAACAGTTACGCATATAAGTTTCTTCCCTTCCACTTCAGAAACATCAAGCTGTTCATATAAAAACACCTCACCATCCGACTCTCCTTTTTCTGGCGATTCCGGTTCCAGCGTCACTGCAGGAAGTTCTACATTAATCTCTTTTCCGCCACCATCATTTTCTGAAGAACATGATGTCATGACAATCATAACCATCATTGCACTAATAGCATAAACCAATCTTCGCATCATAATTTTCTCCTTTATTTCTTACGGGTTATGCAGTTTATCTTTGAACCATACATACTTCCTTATCTTCTCTATTCTCTGACAATATATTTCTAATATATTGTGCTAAATACTAACTTCCCTCGCAACCGGAAAATGCATTTTCGTGTAAATGAATACCCTGTCTCCCTCTTCAAGAATCATGTTACCGTTTGGTATAAGGGATTTATTTTTTCTTTTTACAAGAACAATAACTGACTGCCTCGAAATGTCCAAATCCCGTATTCGTATTCCCGTCCATGGATTGTTCTTCTTCAATAGCACTTCCTTAAGCGTAATGTTTTCTCTGTCATCAAACGGTATTGCACCAAGAACAACTGTATCCTTATCATTTAAAACCACGTCTCCTCTTGGAATTATCAGCTCGTCTCCACGCTTAACAATTGCAATGATCATACCTGACGGCAAGATAAGGTCTGCTATCCTCTTACCTATCCATTTATCATTATCAATCAAAGGCACTTTAATGAAATGCATATCCTCCTCATATCCATAATTCATTCTCTTTTTAATGTCCGAATATTGATCAACAAATCCAGCAGAAATAATACCTGTAGGTATTGCAACCATACCTACTCCGAGAAAAGTTATGAAAATACCGAAGATTTTTCCGGTTACGGTAACCGGATATATGTCACCATATCCGACTGTAAGCAAAGTTGAAGCGGCCCACCACATCCCTGAAAAAGCATTTGTAAATACGTCCGGCTGTGCTTCATGTTCTATTGAATACATACAAAGGCTTGATGCCATCATAAGCACCAATATAATAAAAACTGAAGAAAGCAGCTGCTGGCTTTTTCCGACTATTACCTGTGTTATTATGCTTAGTGAATCATAGTAGGCATTAATTCGGAATAATCTGAATACCCTGACAATCCGCACCATTCTGAACGCGACCGCACCCCCTGGAAAGAAGATAGGCAGAAAATACGGAACAAAGGACAGAATATCTATAATTCCGGTAAATGAGAATATATATCCTCTTGCCGCAGACCACCATCTTCTCTCAGGAAACATACATTTCACTGTAATCAGTCTGAGAAAAAAATCTATTGCGAAGAAAATAACAGTAATCTTTTCAAGTATTCCCATCCAGCTTCCGCACCTGATGCTTATCGCATCAAATGTAAGCATGATGCTGACCACAAGATTTACAACTATTGTCACGACATTCAATATGTCATATAACCGACTTATAAGATCAAAATCGTTCCCGACTTCTATTACTTCATATATTCGTTTTCTGGCCCTTTTCCAACCTTTTTTCATGACCGAGACACTCCGTTTTCTCTATATTTTTGAAGTTTATTTTATCTTCAGGATTTAGGAAATAATCCATTTCACCCCATCTGAATTTCTGTTTCAGAATATCACATTGCACCAAGGGTTTCAATCAAAATATAACCTTTTAGCTCCTTTACTTTTATAAATTTGCATGATATGATTTAATCATCTATAAATAAAAACCTACGGAGGTAATTTACTATGGCTTTTTGTACAAAATGCGGAAAAGAAATAGCTGATGGTCAGATATGTTCATGTCAGAGAACCAAATCTTCCGCCAATGTTGATGTAGCAAATGAAGCAACTAATCTTATCAGCGACGTCATTGAAGTAACAAGCGATCCTGAAAACGGGGTTTCAAGATTTATTTCCGGTGCTTCATGGGCCAAAATTGCAATTCTCACTGCAATTTATGCAATACTTGATGTAATCTACGGAATCTTTTCCAAGGTAAAGAGCAATATAGATTACAAAAAACAGCTTGAAGAATTTGCTGACAATCTTGACATGGATCTCGATGATTATCTTGATTTCATCGACCTGGATTCTGCAAAAATGTATGAAATCAGTGACATCATAAAAGGTATTTTCAGCGACATCATTACTGTTGCTGCTGCCGTTGCCGTTGCTGCACTTGTTTTTTGGCTTGCATTCAAATTTATCAGCAAAACAGAAATCACATGGCAGAAGGCATTTTCAATTGCCGTAATTGATTTACTTATCGCCATTCCGGTTTTTGTAGTTTATCATGTACTTGATTTTATACCTGATTTCAAACTTTTAGGCTGGATTTTATCATCTATTTCCGCATTTGGATTATGGGGTGAGAAGATAATTACATATCTCGCAGTAAGAAGTGAAAGTAATGATACAAAAAGTGCTGTTTATGTTGCTGCTCCTTCCGTTTTTGCAATCAGTTTCTTAACACTTTTTGTAAACTTCCTTATTAATTCACTTTTCTAAGGAATTTAAGCATTAAACTTATCAGATAAATGAAATAAAAAGGACTTTGACAGTATACCAATTCGAAAGCCGAAACAAAACGCGGCATTCACCATCGGTATACAAATTGCCATAGTCCTTTTTTAATGTCCGCATATTTCCCAATACTTTATTAAAGCGGTAAATCCTTCTTTTGGAAACTTATCTTTCCAACCAAATATGATACAATTGCAATCATTGCCAGAACACAAAGCTTCCAAACAAAGTCATAATTAACAGAGTCACTTCCTACGGTAGAAAGAGCTTTTACATCATATAAACCTACAAGAGTCAGTTTGTTGAAAAAAGCTAATTCTTCAACCCCAATCCCCATGTTTACCATATCTTCTGCTCCGAACATACCAAGAAGAGAAGAAATAAAACACCATACTGCAATACCTCCGCCAAAAGCAATTGCCTTTCTGCTTTGAGTAAACAGACAACTTCCCATAAAACATATGCCTCCAACTGCTTCGACAAGAATATACATTCCTATGTAAAGTGCAATATTCATTTTTACATTTACATCACCCATAAACATATTAGTTGCCACACATCGCACCACACACGCCACACTGCAAATAATCATCGGCGAGATAATCAGAAACAATGCCTGGGTATTTGCAACAGCAGATCTCTTTGTAGGTGTTGCAAGAATATATGCCATTGAACCACTGTCAACCTGATTAACAATCAGCGAATTTCCTACAATTACTATAAAAAGGAATGTCGGCAAAAGTCCCATTACAGTAAAATACATTGTATTAAGCATTGTCGTTTTATCCATCTCCGCCATATTCGTAAGACGATCTGCCGGAAGACCCATTGCATTAAGCATAGTGGTAAGCATATCTTCCATTGTCAATTCCCTGCCACTGAAAATACCGGTTTCATCACTCAAAGCATAAACATATTCAAACTGTTCTTCGTATATGCTTATATCTCCATCGTCCTGTAAACATTCTATTGCAGCCTCCAAATCACTGACTCCAAATACATGATTTGCAGACTGTTTATTTGCGGCTTCAAAAAGCATCTCATAAACACTTTTATCTGTTGATTCCATAAAATCTTCTGCTGACAACCCTGCACCGGCAGTTTTATTATATGATGCAATAACAGCCAAATGTGCAAATAATACTGTTTGTGCATCTTCCCTTTCGTCCGTCATCGTGCTTTCTCCGCCGACTATGTTCATCGCAAAACACACCACCGTCGTCATAAGACAAAATACAAAGCATATTACCACAGTAAGAATCCAGTTTGATTTAATATTCTGTTTCATTAAAGGTACCGAATAAAATCTGGTTGTCTTAGTATTCATTATTTTTTCCTCCATTCATAAAAACATTGTGAAACCTGTTTTCTAATGTTTCATGCTCCTCCGTAAGTGAAATCAAATTATATATTTTGAGCATCTTAAGAAGACTTCCTATATTTGAAATATCTATTGATATACAACTTAAATTTTCATTAGCGGTACATGTTGCAAAAGTACATTTTTTCGAAAATTCCTCTGCATAGCTGCTATTTTCAAACTCAGCAATAAAATGTTTTATTTTTTCATGCCTCATTGCATGAACATCAATCACTTCAATAATTTTACCATCCTTTATTATTGCTGCACGATCACAAACCTCTTCAATTTCCTCAAAAATATGACCTGACATAAATATTGTCTTTCCCTTTGATTTTTCTTCTCTTATCAAATCAAGAAAAACTTCTCTCATTAAAGGATCCAATCCGGTTGTCGGCTCATCCAGAATCAGAATTTTTCTGTTTCCCATTAAAGCTGCCACAAGTGCCGTCTTTTGTTTCATACCCTTCGACATTCTTTTTAAATTTGCGGTAGGATCAAGCTTAAACATTTTTATAAGACGATTCATATAATCATAATCTCTTATACCTAGATATTCCGCTTGAAGTCTCAAGAAATCAGTACCGCTCTTTATTGCCGGAAATGAAATTTCACCGGGAACATAACTCACAAACTTTTTAATATCCACTGCTTTCGTCCATGCATCCATTCCCAGCACCGAAACCTTTCCACTATCCGGTTGTATAAATCCCATTATATTCCTTATGGTTGTAGTTTTTCCCGAACCATTTGTTCCTATAAACCCGAATACTTCACCTTTTTTTACTTCCAAGGAAACATCAAAAATCCCATATCCGCTTCCATAGTCTTTTACAAGATGGTCCATCTGAATTACTGTATCATTCATTTTCTCACCTCTCGAAAAACATGTTCATTTTTATAAAATCCCATAAAATAATCTTCCAATGTAAACTCTATTTCCTGAAACTCGACGACATTAAGATCCGCTATATCAGCAATAAGTTTATTAATATCTTTTGTATCGATTAATACTCTTGCTCTCAGTTTTTTTTCATTCTTTGAGTGAAAAATATAATTCCTGCCGCAAAAGGAGTCAAAAGATTCCCTGTTTTCAAATGTAACCCGATATATTTTGCTGCTTTTGTTTTTCATCTCCCGCGTAACAAAATCCGCAACAATCCTGCCGTCTTTTATAATGGATATTTTGTCACAGGTTGCGTCAACTTCATGAAATATATGTGATGACAACAGTATCGTTTTTCCGCGCTTTTTTTCTTCCATTATAAAATCTATAAAACACTGCTGCATTACAGGATCAAGACCGGAAGTAGGTTCATCCAATATAAGAATATCTGGATCATGGATAAATGCCGTTACAACTGCCAGCTTCCTGCGTACTCCCAGACTCATTTTCTCAATGCTCATATCAGGATTAAGCTCGAATTTCGTAAGGAGCTTTTTTAAACATCCTTCATCTTTTATTCCTCGCATCTTCATTTGCATTTCAAGAAACTCCGTTCCTTTTAAACCTTTAGGAAACGCAATTTCACCCGGCAGATAACCTATTTTATTTTTTAACTCTGCTGCGTTCTTCCAGCAGTCACAACCTAGTATTTGGGCAGTTCCGCTCTGTGACCTTGAAAATCCCATAAGGTGACGTATTGTTGTTGTTTTACCCGCACCGTTTGGTCCCAAATATCCGTAACATTCCCCTTTTTCCACTTTAAGAGAAAGATCAAAAACGCCTCTGCCAAAACCATAATCCTTTGTCAGCGCATCCACATCTATAACAGACATAACTCATGTTCCTTCCTTTTTTATTCAGTATTGACATTACCCAACAACGTGTTGTACGATTTTAACATTATTTACGACGCCTATCAACCAACAAAGCCATTTACGATGTCGGTCGATAAAAATTCATACTTAACCGGGAGCAAAAAATGAACAAACAACCTGAACAGACCGCAAAAACAAAACAGAGTATTATTGATGCCTTTTGGGAACTTGCCTCCATATGCGGCATTAACAAGGTAACTATAAGTGCCATCACCAAAAAAGCGGGGCTTAACAGAGGCACTTTTTATGTTTACTTCTCCGATATACCTGATTTACTCGAACAGGCCGAAGAAACCATAATTCATGATCTGCAATACAGATTAAGCAGCTATATAACCGATGGCAGCTTTACTGATTTCAATAGTGTATCAGATAAACTTATTGAAGTATTTGCTTTATATGATAATAAACTATTTCTTCTTATCGGCAAAAATGGCGATCCCAATTTCAGAAAACTTATTCAGGATGAAGCAACAAAAAAATTCAGAGAACTCTTTCAGCCTCTCTCCAGTACAAAGAACGGAGAATATATTATGGCATACCTCACCTCCGCTCTTATCGGACTTCTTACATACTGGCATGAAAACGGTAGAAAACTCGACATAGTGGAATTAGGAGCTATACTTCACGGCTTAGCAACGAGGGGGTTCCTTGGATTAACTGAATCAGATATCCAAAAACATTTCTAAAAAAACTCTGACATTCATATATCGATACTTCAATGTGTTCTATCCATTTTTTCTATTAAACTCTTGCATTTTTTATTTTTTAGTCGTATAACATAATAAACAGAGCACAGGGGAGCTTGTAGAGGCAGGCTGAGAGGAAGTAATCGAACTTCGACCCTTTAACCTGATGCGGATAATGCCGCCGTAGGAAGTCGAATCATAAGATTTTTTTACAGGAGACGTCCCTAAGGTTGTCTCCTGTTTTTTTGTTTCAACTTAATGGGAAATCTCCCGTGTTTTCATTTAGGAGGTGCTGCATTGGTCAAAGTAAACGGCGAAATAAAAGACATTGCAGGAAAAACGGTGTCTGAATATCTTCTGACAATTAACATTGATCCAAAACGTATTGCTATAGAACGTAATGGTGAAATCATATTCAGGTCTCAATACGAAACCACAGTTTTTACCGACGGCGACACTGTAGAAATTGTCAGTTTTGTAGGGGGTGGTTAATACGATTCCGACAAAAAATGAATGGTTGGCTGCCCTATCTTCACGTCATGGTACAGAAAATCAAAAAAAATTTGAAGCCGCCACGGTTGCCATTTGCGGTCTTGGAGGACTTGGTTCCCATATTGCCGTTGCTCTTACCCGTGCCGGTATCGGTAATCTTATTCTGATTGACTATGACAAAGTAGATATCACAAATCTTCACCGTCAGCAATACAACTTTTCCCAAATAGGGATGCTAAAGACAGAAGCTCTTTCCGAAAATCTGCTTCGAATAAATCCGTATATAAAACCGGAAACATATACAGTCAAAGTTGATAAACAAAACGCAATTGCACTTCTTAATAAAGCTCACATTATCTGTGAAGCTTTTGATAATGCTGAATCTAAAGCAATGCTTGTAAACCTGGTGCTTGAAAAGATGCCTGAGAAATATCTTGTTGCCGCATCGGGTATGGCCGGATTTGGGGATGCAAATGCAATTCAAACCAAAAAAATAACTAAGCATTTTACACTCTGCGGTGATTTCGTCAGTGACACGGCTGACGGAATCGGCCTGATTTCATCCAGAGTTATGGTTTGTGCCGCACATCAGGCACACACTGTTTTACAGATTTTATTAAAGGAAGGACAAAAGAATGAATAATGACAAATTGGTAATCGGCGGACATGAATTTAATTCCCGTTTTATTCTCGGTTCAGGAAAATACTCCATGCAGCTCATTGAATCAGCTGTAAAGGATGCCGGTGCGGAAATTATCACTCTTGCCGTGCGTCGTACCAACACAGGGGACAATAAAAACATTTTAGATTACATTCCCAAACATATCACTCTGTTGCCGAACACCAGCGGTGCAAGGAATGCCGAAGAAGCAGTACGTATTGCAAGATTAGCACGTGAACTCGGCTGCGGCGATTTTATAAAAATTGAAATAATGCGTGATTCCAAATATTTACTGCCGGATAATCAGGAAACCGTTAAAGCAACAGAGATTCTTGCCAATGACGGTTTTACCGTCATGCCTTATATGTACCCTGATTTAAATACTGCACGTGACTTAGTCAATGCCGGTGCGGCAAGCATAATGCCTCTTGCTTCACCTATCGGGTCCAACAAAGGACTTGCTACAAAAGACTTTATCCGGATTCTGATAGATGAAATTGAGCTGCCGATCATAGTAGATGCCGGAATCGGCAGACCATCACAAGCCTGTGAAGCAATGGAAATGGGAGCCGCTGCCATCATGGCAAATACCGCACTTGCCACTGCCGGCAATCTTCCACTGATGGCTTCTGCTTTTAAAGATGCCATTATAGCCGGGCGAAAAGCTTATCTTGCAGGTCTTGGCAGAGTTCTGACCCGCGGAGCATCTTCATCAGACCCGCTTACCGGATTTCTACATGATTAAGGAGTCGTATTATGCAAAATCAGTTCTTTGTAGATTCAGAATTTCTTTCACCTGAAACTCTTGCCAAAAAACACCGACTGGAAACTGATCCTTCTTTCCGAAGAAACCACATGGAATATATGCCCGGAATGGAAATTATTGAATCGGATATATGTGAAAAGGTTATGTCACAAATTAACACGTATAATCCTTCTGTTTATACATCAAAAGATGTGATGGCTGCTTTAGAACACACAACCTGCTCTGTCAATGATTTCAAAGCACTGCTTTCCCCCGCCGCCAAACCGTTTTTGGAACAGATGGCTCAACGGGCAAAACTTGAAACCAGCAGACATTTCGGTAACACAGTATATTTATTTACACCTCTATACATTGCCAACTACTGTGAGAACTATTGTGTTTACTGTGGTTTTAACTGCTACAACCATATTAACCGTATGAAACTGAACATGAAACAGATAGAAAAAGAAATGAAAGTGATTGCCGATTCCGGCATGGAAGAAGTGTTAATTCTTACAGGTGAAAGCCGGGGACAGAGTCCGGTAGAATATATAGGTGAGGCCTGCAGACTGGCACAAAAGTACTTCCGTATGGTCGGTCTTGAAATCTATCCTGTCAACACGGATGAATACAAATACCTGCATGAATGTGGTGCGGACTATGTAACTGTCTTTCAGGAAACATATGATACAGACAAATACGAACAGCTTCATCTGTTGGGACACAAACGGGTATGGCCTTATCGTTTTGATGCACAGGAACGTGCATTACGAGGCGGTATGCGCGGTGTCGCATTTTCTGCTCTTTTGGGGTTATCTGATTTTCGCAAGGATGCCTTGGCAAGCGCACTTCATCTGTATTACCTTCAAAGAAAATATCCTCATGCCGAGATGTCACTATCCTGTCCAAGACTTCGTCCGATTGTCAATAATGGTAAAATCAATCCGGCAGATGTTCACGAAGAAGAGCTTTGTCAAATCATCTGTGCTTACCGTATTTTTCTTCCTTACGTCGGCATTACGGTTTCCTCCCGTGAAAGTACTGCCTTCCGCAACGGCATTGTAAAAATCGCCGCCACAAAGGTTTCTGCCGGTGTATCCACCGGTATCGGTGACCACGACAGCAAATACAATGGGAACGAAACAACTCACCCACATGGTGATGAACAGTTTGAAATCAATGATAATCGCAGCTTAGATAAAATGTACCGTGACATAACAAAAGAGGGTCTGCAGCCTGTTTTCAACGACTATCTATATGTGTAAGGAGTAAAACAATATGAATTTTGATCCGAGTTTATATTTTATAACCGACAGTTCAAACTTTACGGAAAAGGAATTCCTTTATCGTGTGGAACAGGCACTCATAGGCGGTGTAACACTAGTGCAGCTCCGTGAAAAAAAACGCAGCACACTTGAATATCTTGAACTTGCCGAAAAGGTACATACCATTACCAAATACTATAGCGTACCTCTTATTATCGATGATCGTGCGGACGTAGCACTTGCCATTGATGCTGAAGGTGTGCATGTCGGTACGGAAGATATGCCGGTTATAAACGCAAGAAAGCTTATGGGTAAAGACAAAATTGTGGGAGCAACGGCCAAAACAATACTTCGTGCAAAAGAGGCGTATGACCAAGGGGCTGATTACCTCGGTGTCGGAGCAATTTATCCGACGACCACAAAGGTTAAAACCATACTTACCTCAACAGATACTCTTCTTGATATTTGCCATACCGTCCCAATACCTGTATGTGCCATTGGCGGTTTAAATAAAAACAATATCGATATTCTTAAAGGAATCCCTGTCGCCGGTATCTGTGTAGTTTCTGCCATTATGAAGTCTGATGATCCAAAACAGGCAGCTATAGAGCTGAGGGCACGTGAAAATGAACTTGGACTGTGCTGAAAACGAAAGGAGTACTTATATGAAAATGAAAACTGCGTTGACCATTGCAGGAAGCGATTCGAGCGGCGGTGCCGGTATTCAGGCAGACATCAAGACGATGACCATGAATGGTGTTTATGCCATGAGTGCAATTACAGCACTTACTGCCCAAAACACTACCGGTGTCAGAGCTATTCAGGAATCTACACCTGATTTTCTGGCAGAGCAGCTGGATGCGATATTTGAAGATATATTTCCCGATGCGGTAAAAATCGGTATGGTATCATCCTCGGAATTAATTCATGTTATTACCGGACGACTGAACTGTTATCATGCCAAACACATTGTAACAGATCCTGTAATGGTTGCAACCGCCGGTTCTTCACTGATTAAAACCGATGCTGTTAAAACCCTTGCGGAAGAACTGCTGCCCATTTCCACATTAGTCACGCCAAATATTCCTGAAGCAGAGGTACTGTCTGAAATAACCATTCATGATAAAACCGATATGGAAAAAGCCGCAAGATACATTGGAAATACTTACGGCTGTGCTGTTCTGCTGAAAGGTGGTCACAATATTAAGGATGCTGATGACCTGTTATATTCAGACGGTTCCATGCGCTGGTTTGAGGGCCAACGCATTAATACCTCCAACACGCATGGCACGGGATGCACCCTTTCCTCTGCCATTGCTTCAAACCTTGCCAAAGGGTATTCTATTGAAGAATCTGTAGTAAAAGCAAAGGATTATATCTCCGGTGCGTTGTCTGCAATGATGGATTTAGGGAAAGGTTCAGGTCCTATGATGCACAACTTTATTTTACACGAGATATCTGCTGAATAAAAAACAAACAAGCGATGCCGAATTTTCCGTCATCGCTTGTTTACATAAATCACCTGTCATATTTAATTAACAGAACTAAACAATCATTACATTTTCTTTATCCTGTAATACTAAATTTAATTACTTAACAGCCCAATACTCTCAGGCAGACAAATTTATTCACCGGCGTAATAACTGATTACAAAGTCAATTGTTCCGGTATATTTGCCCGGATTGGAAGGGGAATCAGTCACTTCTACAGTTCCTGCAAGAGTGTCACCGCTCTTTGTAAGCTTTTCTGATGCAAGTGTATTTGTAAATGCAAGCTCATCCGAGCCGTTGGAAAGCTTACCGTTTTCACTTGCCGTTACAGTAACGTAAGCATTTTTGCTGATAATAAAATTCTTAGCCGTTACTGTATACTCACCCTTCTTAGTAGCTGCATCAACCGTAATTGTCGCAGGTATTTCAACCTCATAACCGCCTTCAACGGTATATTCAACATTGGCACTCTGATTAGTGGATTTATCCGGCTCTGCCACTTTCTTCGCTGAAGAAAGATCAACGGAAATTGACGCAACATATTT
Organism: uncultured Lachnoclostridium sp.; assembly: GCA_964572955.1. Lineage (GTDB taxonomy): Bacteria > Bacillota > Clostridia > Lachnospirales > Lachnospiraceae > UBA3775. The sequence goes on along the minus strand of CAZNGY010000001.1, from coordinate 11,367 downwards.
AGTAGCAGTATCAAATGTATTAGAGCCTGCACTGCCGCTGCCGTCACAGAACTGAAGTCCCATAACATTACTGTTTACAACCATCCACAAATTAACTGTGACCGTTGTTCCGTCGCTGCTGTTTCCTGCGGATACAGCAGCAGATGTTGTCTTATCATAAACAGTTGCTGCACTGTCCACTTCTAGAGGTAATGTAATTGAAGTCACATTGCCGCCATCCGCACTGAGTGTACTTGATGTAATATCTGCAAGTTCGTGATTTGAATTGTAGTACTTAATGGTATAATCAGGATCAACATAAGAATTAAATGCAACGGTATAAATTTTACCTGAGCCCTTGCCAAAATTGACATTAAGTGACTTGTTTCCGCTTTCATCTACCGTAATTGTTGCACTGTCAAAAATACCTGCATCTCCATAGGTAGTATCGTTAAGTTTGAATGAATCAGCAAACTCGATACCTCCCATGGCATTAACATAAAGGCTCATATCTGCATCAACTGTATATGTGCCTTTTTCAAGCTCCGTTGTGGTTGCCGCAAATGCAGACACAACCGACATTGACATCAGCATTGAAGCTGTGAGAACACAACTCATAATTTTTCCCAAAAGGGTTCTTTTTGTCTTGTACATTAGTACTCCTTTCCTGCACTGTGTGCCAATAATTTTATTTCTCAAAGCATTCCGCTTTCGAGTCAGAGTTACGTTATCTGACCACCAATTCAAATGGTACATCAGCACCGTTTAAAGGTGTCAGATCGGTCATTGAATATGTACTGTAATGAAGTGTTGCCCCGTATTTTCCGTTTTCGAGTGCTTTTATAAGCTCAATTTCATACAAATGCTGACCGGGCTTTAAATACTTAGATTTATAGATTGTTTCACCGGTATCGTCCAGAATAACACTTATTACAAAGTAACAGTTGTTTTTTTCAGGATTGTAGAAATCAGCCGACACATTTACTTTTCCGGAATCTATCGTCCAAGTTTCAAACCCGGGAATAGATATACTGTCAGACTGTACCACGGACTTATTCAAGGTCTGGTCCGCTTCAAATTCAATTTCCTGTTTTAAGAAAAAATGATAACCGAAAAAAATAAAAACAAATATACAAACCAATGCTGTAACAGCTGCTACGATCAAGGTGTATCCTGCAATAGTCTTCTTCTTAATCTGTTTTTCCACAAGTACCTCCTTTTCGGCTGAATATACAGTGTTTCCTTCCATCTGCCAGCACAATTTTTGAAGACACCTCAAATGCCTCATTTAATACATTTTCTGATACTGCTTCATTTATTTCTCCCTGTGCAGTGATATATCCGTCTTTCATGATGATTACCTCATCGCAGAATTCAAGAGCAAGGTTAATGTCATGAAGCACCATGACAATTGTTATTTTCTTTTTACGGTTCAATTCTCTGATAAGATGCAATATTTCAATTTGATAATGAATATCTAAATAGGTGGTTATTTCATCAAGCAGCAGAATACCTGTTTCTTGAGCTAATGCCATTGCCAGCCATACCCGCTGCATCTGACCGCCCGAAAGAGATGAAACCGCTCTGTCAGCATATTCTGCCGTATCTGTGTCGCTAAGTGCCTTTTCTACAGCAGTCTTATCTTCTCTTTTGGAAAAACGAAACACACCTTGGTAGGGGGTCCTTCCTGTCGATACAAGTTTTTCTACTGTAATGTCACCGGGAGCTGTATTGCTTTGATGAACAACTGCAATGTTTTTTGCCACTGTCGTTCGTTTCATTAATGCAGTGTCAATACCATTCACCAGAATTTTCCCGTCATCCGGTTTCAAAACTCCGGCAATCAGATTCATCAATGTTGATTTTCCTGAACCATTTGCACCTATCAGTGCGGTTATCTTTCCCACCTTAAAAGAGGCTGAGATGCCGTGTAATATCTCTGTACCTTTTTCATATGAGTAACGGATGTTCTCAATTGATAATGCATTTTTATTTTCCATAAACGGTACTGCTCCTTTTTAAAAGTACTATTAACAACGGACCGCCTATGATTGACATAATTATCGCTGCGCTGATTTCATATGGATAGGCAATCGTTCTGCCTGCCGTATCTGCCACAAGAAATACAAGTGCACCGAGCAAGGCACTGTACGGAAGAAGCTTTTTATGGTCACTTCCGACAAGCAGTCTTGCAATATGCGGAACTATAAGCCCAAGAAAACTGACTGCACCGATAATTGCCGTAAACACAGATGCCATCAAAACCGCCAATATGGATATCATTATCCGTGTCCGGTTAATGTTTATACCAAGTCCAATTACTGTTTTATCCGATAAAGAAAGCAGATTGCAGCTTTTTGCCGCAAAAGTACATAGTATTGCTGATATCACGGCATAAAACAAAAGAATATATACGTCTTCCCATGTTTTCAACGAAATATTTGCATTGATGATACTTGCAGCACCGGAATAAGAGTTGCCCGTAAATGCGTTAAATGCCTGATAAAGTCCTGTGAATAACGCATCAACTGCAATACCTGTTAATATCAATCTGACCGGACTAATATCACTATTCCGGGCTAACATATAAACGATGATAAACGCACTCATGCCCCCGATGAACGAAAACAATGGCATAAACACCGCAAGCGACGGAAAGAATGAAGTTATTATTACTGCTGCCAATGCCGCTCCTGAACTGACGCCGATAATTCCCGGATCTGCCAACGGATTTCTCATGACAGCCTGCATTAAAACACCTGATATTGCCATAAGTGAACCGCCAAGCATTGCAACTATAATTCTCGGAAACCTGAGCTGTAAAATAATTGCAACCGTTTCGTCATATTCGATGAACAACCCTCTAAAAAGCTGACATACCGTTGTTTTAAGTCCACCGGTATTTATTGCGATGAAAAAAACGGCAAGAAGTGCTGCTGTTGTCACTGCAAAAATAATAAATGTTTTCCCTCTGTTTTTCTTCATCAATCAACTCCACATAAAATCGGATTCAGATATTCAAGTGATTCCGTCCATGAAAGCGTGGCACTCATTCCAAAATATTCTGATGGAAGATATACGATTTTGTCTTCCTTAACTGCATTAAAATATTGCCACTGTTCATTACTTTCAAATTCACTTTTCATATATTTAAACGCATCTTCCTCAGCGTAATGTGCAAAAACCAATACGTAGTCAGGGTTCTTCTGAACAATATCCTCCGGATTAATACTTACAAATCCGTTTTCATCGCCATTACAATCAAAACCATAAACATTTTGACCTCCTGCAAGTTTTACAAGATTTCCTGTATAAGAATTTTCGGTAGCCACCAAATAAAACCCATCCGGAAATGCCATCAAAAGCAATATACTTGGTCCGTCCTCCGCACCATTTGTATAATTATCCATAAAATCCTTATATTCCTTATTTAATTCGTCTGCCTTATCCTCACAGCCAAGATATTCTCCGAGTGAAGTAATCGCTTTATACATTCCCTCCACACTGCTCAAATCCAAAAAAGCCGATGTTATACCTGCTGCCTGATAACTTTCCGAAAGACTCGTTTCCAGTGTCTGCGGAGAAAGTACCAAATCAGGATTCAGGCTTTTAATTATTTCCAAATCAGGATTCATAGCTGCTCCTATCGTGGAAATTTCCCGGTAACGCTCCGGCAGCTTTCCTGATGTTTCCGGAACTCCGATTACATTATCATAACCAAATTCATCAAGTATTTCACAAATCGCAACTGAAGTTGAAACTATGGTAATTCCTTTATCTGTTTCGTTTTTGGGTGCATTTTTCGGAGAAGATGCACAACCGCCTGAGACAAACAGACAACCACTAAGCAATAATAGCACTATCTTTTTTAGTTTTCTCATTTTCTCTCCCTTCGTGCCGCAATAACGAGCATCATTCCTGATATGAGCATAATTATTGCGGCTGCCATTACGGCAATCAGAATATCCTCCCTAAAAAAAGCCGCATAACTGCCGACGGCAGCTTTATTTTCAGATTCGGAATCCTTATCATCATTTTTTTTCGCATGATATATGTTAAATCCGTCTTTATTTTCTATATTTGACGAAGTGTTTTTTTCTTCATGATCAACATCATCATCGGATGGTATGGTTTCCGTTTCAAAAGAACCTTCCGGCGAAATTGATGACCAGTCTACCGATAATGTTGCGGCATATCCGTCTTTTGTAAACTGTGTACCCATCACATTACTGTTGACAAAGAGTGAAAGCTCATATTTATCACTTTCATATTCAATCGGAAAACTGATTGAGTCTACATAATGAACTCTTTCTTTTTGTGCATTTTCTGCGGTATCATCTGCCAGTGTGTAAGTAACCGTATCTGTTATCAGTATTCCGTCATCATTGTAATAACCTAGAGTTCCGCTTTTAATACCATCAGTTTCGGTAATATAAGAAGGTGAAACATCAATAAACGTATCACATGTAATGCCATATATGGTAACCTGACTTTTCGTAAAATACAGTGTCATAACTTTACTTCCGTCTGCATCTGCTTCCACATATGAAGATACCAGCAGAGGAGTTCCAAACTCAACTCCGCCCATTGCATTCACATAGCATGAAATTTCTGCTTCAACCGTATATGTGCCATCTGGCAAGTCGTCATACTCATAATCCGATACTGCTGACAAACCGATACATGACATTACACCAATTATAAATGCCGGCAAAAAACGTCTTATTATTCTCTCTCGCACAATAAATAACGACCTTAACATCTTTCTGCCCCTTTTTTATCAGTGGTTAGTATTTACTAACTCGTATTCAAAAAATAATGCACATCTCAGTGTGCTGCACCATTATATCTTTTCACCTTTGTTTTTCTCCACTCCGTACAAACAGAAAAATGCTCCAAAACAACACTTTATACATCAGAAAACCTTCGATTTAACCATTACAATATAATCTGTGTGATTTTCTGTATTCAAGCGGAGTTTCATTCATTATTCCCCTAAAAGCAGACGCAAATTTGCTGGCATTGTCATATCCGCATTCACTTGCAATTTCCATAACTGATTTATCAGTTTTCACCAACTGCAATGCCGCCGCATTCATTCTGTATATACGCTGATATGCTGACACGGAAACACCGAATACATCCTTAAAAGTATTTTGCAGATGAGTAGCCGAAATGTGAAACATCTGTGATAACATTAAAATGGTTACCTGTTTTTCTTTATTGTCAGCAATATAGGATGCCACCTTCTTTGCAAGTTCAGCTTTAGAATCCGATACTGTGCGGACACTCAATCTGTTTTCATCCGGATTAATTCCGCTAAGTACAAGTAAAAGCTCGAGAATTTTTATTTTGTAGTATCCCTTTTTATCCTCACACGGAACATCATACATTTCAGAAAAAATATGTTCTATATACTCCTTAGAGCGTATCACAAAATACGACCTTTCCTCACAAAGCCGGTGTGCAATTTTCAACGGCTGCACTTTTACATCTTCGAGAAAACAGGAAAAACATTTTGGTGCAATATCTGTATTAATGCTGATTGTAATACCATGATAATGCCGAAGCGGAAATACAAATTCTTTCTTATCACACTGTACAATTTCAATTGCCAAGTCTCCAGGCATCAGATACAGATATCCGTCTTTGCAGGCACATTCCATACGACCTTCTAAGCAATGATGAATTTCAATTATGTTTCCTCTTTGCTGCATTCCAAGGTACGAATGTTCGTCATATACTGAATGATCTGTAAGCTTTACTCCCGGAAACAGATTATAAATTTTCATTTAACACTTTGTCTCCTTCCATATCCGGTACACATGATCTGTAGGTTTTTACGCCCCAGGTAAAATACAGGATATGCAGCAGCCAGACAACACCAAGAATCGCACAAGGTATATGCAGATCCTTGCGAATCATCATGAAGAATCCGAATGCCATAAGAAGAGTAACGGCAGACATCACCTTGATTTTGGTACGCAATGTCATGCCCTGCCCTTTTACATATGATTCCAGGTTGTTTTTATAAAGTTTCGTTCCAGTAAACCACTTATGTAATCTCTCCGAACTTTTGCCAAAACAAAACGCTGCCAGCATCAAAAACGGAACCGTCGGGAGTATTGGCAGAACAGCTCCCAGTGTCCCCAGTCCCAAACTGATAAAACCAACGCTAATCAAAAAAATTTTTTTAATATCCATCCGTTTTCTCCTATCGTTTTAATTTCCCTGCCTATTGCTCATACATTCTTCCTCCCTCCACACGGTAAATCCGATCAGCTATTGCCATAGTGGATTCACGATGTGACACAAGGATTATGCTCTTTTTATTTTTTTGCTCTTTCAATGCTTTCAGAATAATCCCTTCATTAATACTGTCCACATTGCTGGTAGGCTCGTCCAGCAAAATCAGCTCGCTGCCGCGCAGAAAAGCTCTCGCAAGTCCCAAGCGCTGTTTTTCTCCTGCTGAAAAGTTATCTCCCAAGGTCCCGACACGGGTTTTGTACCCATCAGGTAAATTAAGAATAAAATCATGAATTGAAGCCAGTTTACAGGCATTTTCAATTTCCTCCTGTGACGCACCCGGATTTGCAATACGAAGATTCTCTTCAATGGTTTCATCAAACAGATATGTCATCTGACTGACCATTGTTACATTGTCAAGCAAACTGTCACCGTCAATACTGTCTATATCAGTCCCATTATAGGAAATCTGACCTTTGTTTTTTTTCCAAAAACGCAATAGCAGTTTAAGGAATGTAGACTTTCCGCAGCCGCTTTCACCAATAATACCTATAATTTCACCTTTTTCAGCATACATACAAACGTCAGAAAGTACCTGTGTCTGTCCATCATAAGAAAAAGACATATCATTCACTTTCAAATTATGATATAAGAACTTCTCACCATTCTCTACAGGCTTTACCTCCGGTTTTTCATTCAAAAGATTCAAAACCCTGTCACCACTTGCAAATGTCTGTGTCAGATTTCCGGGCAATGAAGAAATAGCTATGACCGGACCAAAAGAACCGAATACAGCCACTACTCCAATAATCATTCTTCCGACAGGCAGCAGATTGTTTGTCACCAGCACTATACCTATTGCAAGTGTGGCAATAATAAACAGAGACACACACAATTCTGTTGTCGCTGATGCTTTTACGGTGCGGTACCTCATATTCTTCGTTTCCCGGAGCATAATATCAGAACGTTGATTAATTTCCTCTTCGCGTTCATCACCTGCATTGTGCAAAACGATATCTTTAATGCCCTTAATACTATCCATAAAATATGCATTAAATGATGCAAATTCTGCACGATAACGGACTCCTGACTCCTTTAACCCGGCGGATGAAACAACCGGAAGAATAATTCCCACTGTAATATATCCCGCTAACGCTGCAAATGCCAGATACCAACTTGATACCATTCCCACAAAATATACCACAATCCCTGAAACAATTACCGCAATGCAGATTGGCGAAATAGTATGAGCGTAAAAAACCTCAAGAGTCTCAATATCCGATGTAATCATCGCAATGATCGAACCTTTCTGCTTATTTTCCAACTTTGCAGGGCAGAGAGTACGAAGTGCTCCGAAAATTTTATCACGGAGTACTGCAAGCAGTCGGAAAGCAATGTAATGATTACTGTACTGTTCAAAGTAACGAAGTATTCCACGAAGCACACCGCATCCGATAACAATTGCGGTAATCATTTTATAGGAAAGTGCAATACTCTCACCAAGAGCCTTTGCGATACCCACTGCACCCATTAAAGTAACTCCCATGGCACAGATAAATCCTGCCGCCCCATTAATAACGGCAAGTACCATAATGTACGCCAAGCTGCCTAACAGCAGAATCAGATTTGCCATTATTTTTACTCCGCTTCTGCGAATATTGATTTTATTACCCATTCTGCACCTCCTCATAACCTTCCTCGAGATGTTTTTGTGTGGTATAAAGCTTTGCATATCCGCCGTTTTGTTTTATCAATTCACCATGTGTGCCGCATTCTTTCAGTTTACCTGACTCCATATAGTAAATCTGTTCGGCAAATGTAACATTAGCAAGACGATGGGAAATAAGAATCACGGATTTTTCTTTTGACAGTTCCTTTATATTTGCCATAATAACAGCTTCACTTTCAATATCAATATTACTGGTTGCCTCGTCAAATACATATATATCCTTATCTGCCGCAAGATTAACTGCAAGAGCCAGTCTTTGTTTCTGACCTCCGGAAATATTTGCAGCATCTTCAGTAATAACCTTATCCAACCCACCATTTTCACGGATAAAATCCGCAAGATTAACTTTTTCAAGTACCTTGAAAATTTCTTCATCAGTCACCACATTGTTTGCGAGCCTGAAATTTTCACGGACAGTTTCATTGAAAATATAAGTGTTATAACTTACAACGGCAATGTGAGCATAATAACTCTCACGGGAGATTTTTTCTAATCTGCTTCTTCCGACTGTGATAACCCCTTCTTTCGGTCTGAATGCTCCTGAGAGCATGTTTACTATGGTGGATTTACCGCATCCTGATTCACCGACAATTGCAGTCATACCCGTTTTGGGAAATTCCATAGACACATTTTTCAAAACTTCCCGCTTACCGTCATAAGAAAAGGTAATATTTTCAATTCTTATTTCAGTACCTGTAACGGTTTCTTCGCCCCATACAGGATTCGGCTGTTCAAGAAGTGAAATAATCTTCTTTCCTGCACTTGCACCATTCATTGCAATATGAAATGCTGAACCAAATGCCCTTAAAGGAAGAAAAAATTCGACCGCCACAAGAATCAGAAACAGTGCTGAAACAGGTGAAAGCCCTAAATTATTAACCGAATAAAGTGAAACTGCTATGCCAAGTCCCGCACCACCATATGCCACCAGATCCATAATGGTAGTGCTGGCAAGCTGCATCGTAAGAACCTTCATTGTAATCCTGCGGAAATCCTCGCTTGTTTCATTCATTTTAATGTGCTGTGCTTCATCAGCATTAAAGATCTTGAGTTCCTTCATTCCCTGAATGTTATCTAAAAAACTGTCGCCCATAGAAGTATATTTATCCCAATACTTAGCAAATATTTTCTTTGCATATTTTGAAACGGCAACTATTGAAACAGGAATCAGAGGTACACAGCAAATAAGAATCACTGCCACATGCCACTCAATCCATACCGTAATACCAAACAAAATAAACGGTGCAAGCATGGCATAGAAAAACTGCGGAATATAAGAAGAATAATAGAGGTCTAGCTGTTCAACACCCTCCATTGCCACCTGTGTCAGTCCTGCCATGTTCATTCCATCCGCAGTACGTACTCCAAGTCTTACAATCTTCTCATACACACGTTTCCTAAGATCTTTCTTCGCTTTTCTGCCAAGTGCATCTTTTAACTCTCCTGCAATTCTTGTAGAAAAATACCTTACTGCAATGCAGATTATGGCACACATAAAAGGCCACAAAAATACAAACATATCTCCTCTGTAGTCTGCATTGCTTATGGCAAGACTTATTACCCGGCAGATTGAAGCTGTAACACCTACATTGGCAAACAGTCCAATCACCATCAAAGCAACAGTGTAAAATATATATTTCCTGGCATCTCCGAGCAAGTGAAGCAATTTTTTATCTATCATTTTTCATTTCCTTCGTTGTTTTATTGTTTTTCTTCGGTACATCGATAACTAACATTTTGATTCCACAATAGACTGAGCAATATCTGATATATAAGACATAATCACTTATTGGGGTTAAAATCCTTTTACCTCTATAATCAATATAATCCATAAAGTCCATGCTTACCTGTTAGTCGTATCTAACCAATGATGTTTTTAAATGCTGCCTATCGGCAGCCCAAATCACACTTCTTCAATGAATTTCTGTATGTAATTCCATCCTAAGCACGAGTTAGTTTACACTAACATTTATTTCCTGTCAATCCTTTTTATGCTTTTTACAAAGCTCACTGCTCCATAAGCCAGCCTGACGACTATCACCACAATATCTTTGCACGCATGGTAGATTTTTGCTTTTCGTTGATGGATATAGGCAATCCTCTTTCCATCAATTCGATTGCCTCATCAGTATTCCCCTTTAATGCCAATGTACTTGCTAACCCCAAAATCATTCCTGGTTTATTAGGATAAATTAGCAACGCATCACGATATGTTTTTTCTGCCGAATCATAATCCCCACTTCTCTGGAACGCAACCGCCTTTTTGTGAATATTATATCGCGTTTCTTCCGCACGGATCGTATCCATCCCAACCAGCAAATCAAAGCTGGCCATGCTCGTCCCTATCCACTGTCATTCGGTTTGGCATCAGTGGATACAGTGCAACCACTTCTCCTTTTCCGTTTCTGATAATCTGTGCATAGGCGTTTCCCCATAAAAGCAAATGTGTCATCAATGTTTCTCTGAAGACAAATGATGTCATCTCCGGATTTGGTTCATCATGCAATAAGAAATATAACGGGTGGTCAATGGCTTTTTCTTTGCCACCATCATCGTTGTACTTATATACATGAAGTGGCAGACTCGCGACTGCCTCAGACAAAATCCTTACACAGGAATACACTGCCGTCATCTGCATAGCAGAACGCTCATTTACATTCTTTCCTGATGTCGAACCACCCATAAAGAAGCGATATGAACTTCCACTGGTTGCATTGGTAGGTTTATCCCTCGCCTTAAAGATTCCTGATAAAATACCCATAGGTATCACGCTCCTTTCCTAAAAATAGGCATAAGAAAAGCACCTGCCGTTTTTGACAGATGCCTAATACGCAATTTTTGCGTTTTTATTTTTTGTTGTACGCAACTCAATCTTCAATTATTATACAATTAACTTTTTTCGAGATTGGAGTACACGCATCAAGAGCAATTATTCCCTCACCATAATATGGCGTAAAGTTTGGATTATTATCAAACTCACCACCATCATTTTCGTAATGCGAGTGACAAAATGAGCAGTGCCAATGGCCACATACGATTGTTTTTCCTTTTTCTATCACACCTGAATGAGCCGCTTCCATTCCATTTAACCATCGTGCTTTATCCCACATATCGGCACTTGCTTTTCTCCAATTGTCTATCGGTACATACTCTTTTAAATATGAACTGATATTTATCGGGGTGCAGGGTATCCAACCGTGGGTAAAAATATAGTTTTCCGTTTCAAAATAATCGACCATAGCAGAAATGATTTTTTGTATGTACGGATTTTGCAGGAAAGCCTTGCCAATTGCTTCGGAATCCGAATGTAGGTCAGAGGCAACTGCATCGACCAATTGACAAACAGTATCAATCGTTCCATTTGTGTGATGGTGATACTGTAAAAAACTTTCCTTGTGCCAATTATTCAGAAG